>NZ_MUES01000018.1:0-53802 GCF_001995745.1 Salinivibrio sp. ML323
GGTAAGCGGTTAATAAACCGGTGAACGCCTACTCGACATCACTGAGATCCACACACCATGGCATCAGATCTGACATATCGTCCGATGGCGACCGCTTGGGTAATTCAGCGAACAGGTGCCGGAAGTAATAATAGGGATTGATGTCATTGGCACGGCATGTCATCACCAAGCTATACAGATTAGCACTCGCTTTTGCTCCACCGACAGATGTCGAGAACATCCAGTTCTTTCGCCCTGTGGCGAACGGACGGATGTCTCGCTCCGTCACATTGTTGTCGATGCTAATGCGGCCATCTTCCAGATAGGTCAGCAGTTTGGGCCACTGATTTTTCGCATACGTGATGGCCTGGCCCAAGGCGCCTTTGGGCAACACATGCATGCTATCAAGCCAGCGTTTAAAGTCATTTAACAGAGGCAGACTTTCTTGCTGTCTGAGTTGTTGCCGGGCCTCGGCCGATAAGTGTTTCCCGCGTCGCTCGATGCCGTAGAGCTTGTTGATGAAGGTGAGCGCTTTTTCTGGCTTGCCGGCTTTTTTCGAGGGCGACGCCTTTTGCGCATCGGTAAATTTACGGCGAACATGAGCCATACACGCTGCTTGCGTCACACCGTCAACGGTATCGTAAGCACTGTAACCATCGGACAGAAGATAGCCCTGATAATCGCCCAGGAACGCTCGCACACACGCGCCGGCTCGACTGGGTTGATAATCATAAATCACCACCGGGTGGTCGGTAAATTCACCACTGCGATACACCCACATGTAAGAGGTCGACTGCGCTTTTCTATCTGCTTCTTTGAGCACTTGCACCGTGGTTTCATCGGCGCAGATAAGTGGCTCGCTGGCTAACTGTGCTTTCATCGTATCGATAATCACGTCAACTTTGCTGCCCAGCTGCACACACCAGTTGGCTAAAGTGGCACGGCTAATGTCGATACCCGCTCGGTTCAGCATATCAACTTGACGATATAGCGGCAGTGCATCCACATATTTGGCGGTCACGACGGCGGCAAACGCCTCTGGACTGCCAAGGCTTTTGGGGATCATGCTAGCTGGCTTCGGTGCGGTCACTACCTGGCTGGTTTCAGCGGTTTGCTCGCACTGGCGGCAGGCATATTTGGTGCGCTCATGGCGAATGACACTGACCCGCTGCGGCACGATTTTCAATGTTTCGCTCACTTCTTTGCCACAGGCGTGTAAGGGCACGTCGCAGCACGCGCAATAAGGGGTATTTAAGGTATGGGTGTGCACCTCACGCTCAAGATCAGCAGGTAGGGGTTTGCGTCCTGTTTGACGTCGCGCCTTAGGCGCAGAGGGTAACGCATCTTGCTGCTCGGCTTCGTTGAAAGTGCCTTTCGTCACTTTTTCACTTTGTGCGGCAAAGCGTTTGGATTGGCTCAGATTTAACTGCTCAATCAATAACTGAACGTGATTTTTTAACGCCGAGATCTCTTCCTCTTTGTCATGCAGCAATGCCTCTTTCGCCACTAGCATGGCTTTAAGTTGCTCGATATCATCAGGGAGGTCGGTCATTGGGCGTCATCTTCTTACCGTGTCATGGCAACAAGTTTGACGGCGCAAAAGGATCGTTCAAGGGCAATATGATGATCACTGTCATGGGTCACACTTCTAGTCCCTTTAAAGGATGATGCCCGTGACTGTTTTCCAGTGACAGTCCCGATAGGAGCCAGTGAAGTTGCGGTTTACTCAGAGTGATCACGCCGTCAGGGCTCGGGCGAGGCCACTTGAAGGTGCCCTTTTCGAGGCGGCGGTAATACAGCCAAAACCCATTGGTATCCCAGAATAAGATTTTGAGCTTATCGCGACCGCGATTACAGAAAATAAACCAGGCTTCACTAAAGGGATCCATCTCAAGCTGCTCGGCCACGATCAATGATAGACCGTCAATCGACTTGCGCATGTCGGTGACGCCAGAGACCAAGAATACCTTGCCAGAAGGCGTCATTGCAGTGCATCCACCCAGTGTTTGATTTGTGCGGCGTTGAGCGTGGCGGGTAACTCTGCTCGAATGCCATTGGCAAAGACAAGCACGACGGACGCCCCTGGTAAGTGACCGGACGCGTCGACCACGACCGGCTGCACGGTTTGCGTTTGCTCGTCTTCACGTAATCGCTTCGACCAATAATAAAAAGTTTGATAGGGAATAGCGTTATCTTGGCAAAACTGCTTAATGGACACTGTGCTTTGCTTTTGTTGTTCAATGATCGCCGCCCAGTGCGCGCGTTTTTGTGCTTGTTTCATGGTACCTCCGCTTAAAAAGGTACTATGGCAAAGCCCGTGTCTTATGGGTATGTGGGGTTTATTAACCGCTTACNGACCAATAATAAAAAGTTTGATAGGGAATAGCGTTATCTTGGCAAAACTGCTTAATGGACACTGTGCTTTGCTTTTGTTGTTCAATGATCGCCGCCCAGTGCGCGCGTTTTTGTGCTTGTTTCATGGTACCTCCGCTTAAAAAGGTACTATGGCAAAGCCCGTGTCTTATGGGTATGTGGGGTTTATTAACCGCTTACCACGGTTGAGCCAGCGGATGGTGAAGCCTTACCGCCTAATGTGCATCAAGACATTGAAGATGAAACGAAAACAGATGGGCCAATGCGTTTTTCATTGGCGGGAGTGCAATTGAAGTTTTCAGCTGTGCAGCAGGCAAATGGCGGTTTGACGATCCCAGCAACCGGTCAAGGTGGTTCTTGGGTTGTAAAATTACCGGCGTCTCGATTTCAAGCTGTGCCAGAAAATGAATATTCAATGATGGAACTGGCTCGAATGTTGGGAATGGACGTGCCAGAAACGCAGTTACTCCCTATTAATCGGATTGCTAATATCCCAAATGGCATTGGCAAATTTGGTGACAGTGCGTTTGTGATCAAGCGTTTTGATCGTGCAGATGGTCAAACTGTGCACATTGAGGACTTTGCGCAAGTGTTCGGCGTTTATCCTCAAGATAAATACAAAAAAGCCAGTATGCGGAATATTGCTCAGGTTATCGGTGTTGAAGGGCAAGACGAAGACATTGCAGAATTTACTCGCCGATTGGTGTTCAATAGTCTAATTGGAAATGCCGATATGCACTTGAAGAATTGGTCTGTGATCTATAAAGATAGGCGCACAGCATCGATTGCACCTGCTTATGACTTTGTCTCGACCATTCCTTATATCCCCGATGATAGTGCGTCGCTTAAGGTTAGCCGTAGCAAGAAATTCAGTGATTTTACGCTGGATGAGCTATCACACTTAGCTGCTAAAGCCATGTTGCCAGAAAAATTGGTGTTAGATACCGCAAAGCAAACTGTAGCAGGCTTCCATGAAGTATGGGCGAAAGAAAAAGCGCATTTACCACTTACTAAGTCGATGATTAAGGCCATCGAAGAGCACTTACGAAGCATACCACTAGGCTGAAATTTGACGTGCGTGAAGGCAAGATGATGGCCATGGGCGATAAAACCTATGCGACGAGCAATGTGCGCGAGCTCTATCTCGCGCACTGCTGAGGTTAGGTGTCGCTGTGTCCGTCGGTGCCGGTTAGTGCGATTGCGCTGAATGGGTGGTGGCAGAGCGCGTTGCTTTTGTGGTTTGGCGCGTCGGTTGCGGGCGCTTTTGGTTGCGGTGGATTTGATATTGCTGCCATGCAAAGGTCACTACAAAGCAGCCGGTGAGTAGCAATACAATAGTCGGGCCGGGGGCGCTGTYGAGATAAAACGATAAGGTCACGCCGCCCACGGCGGTGACTAAAGCGATCGCACAGGCAATCCATAACATACGGCTAAATTGCTTGCTGAGCATAAAGGCGGTGACGCCCGGTGCAATCAACATCGCCACCACTAAGATGATCCCCACGGCATGTAACCCCGCGACAATGGTGGCAATCATCACCGAGAGCAGGAGCCAGTGAAGCTTTTGTACGGGGAGCCCGAGCACGCTGGCTTGTGCGGGGTCGAACGATAGCAGCATTAAATCTCGCCCTTTAAGCAACACCAGCGCAAGCACGACTAAGCCGGTAATGGCGGCGGTGAGCAACTGTTGGTGGTTAATCCCCAACAGGTTGCCAAATAGAATATGATCAAGGTGCAAATCAGACGGGAATTGGCCTTGCAAAATCAGCCCCAGCGCGAAAAAGCCAGAAAACACAATCCCCAGTAAGGTGTCTTCTTTCACACGGCTATTTTGTTTGAGCCAATGCACACTGGTGGCGCATGCAGAACCGGCGGCAAAGGCGCCGACAATCAGCGGCAGGCCAAATAAGTTTGCTAGTACCAATCCCGGCAGCACCGCGTGTGCCACGGCATCGCCAATCAGTGACCAGCCTTTTAACACCAAATAGCAAGAAAGCAGCGCACAAGGCAGCGCCACTAAGACGGCCATGAGCAAAGCATCTTGCATAAAAGTCAGTTGATACGGATTCATTGCAGTGCCTCCTGACGTTTGGCGCGCCGCGCGAGGATCCCGTGTTTGGGGCCAAACACAAAGGCGGCTAAGAAGAGTCCCACTTGGGCCAGCACAATCAGTGCGCCGGCGTTAAGGTTGGCGAAATAGCTGATATACACCCCAAATAGCGAGGTGAGTGTGCCGATGACACCGCTCAGCACCAACACGGGCCCGAAGCGATCGCTCAATAAATAGGCGGTGGCACCGGGGGCGATTACTAAGCAAATCACCAAAAAGGCACCGACACTTTTAAGTGCCGCCATGGTGCAAGCACTGAGCAGCGCAAAAAACAGCACTTTGAGCCCCACCACAGGTAAACCAATGCAGCGGGCGTGGCTTTCATCGAAAAAAGTCAGCATAAAATCACGCCATTTCACTGCCAGCACGGTGAGGCTCACCAAGGCAATGATCAGCATTTGCATCGCATCGAGCGGGGCAATGGCGAGCAAGTTGCCCAGCATAATTTGTTGAATATCGACCGCGACGGGCGAAATCGAGACCAAAAAGAGGCCGAAGGCGAAAAAGCTCGAGAAGATTAAACCGATGATCGCATCTTGTTTTATCTGGCTACGTTGGTGCAAAAACAGCATCACGCTCGCGGCCATGCCGCCGGCAGCAAAGGCACCGAGCGAAAAGGGCAAGCCCAGCATATAAGCGCCGGCAACGCCCGGTACAATCGCATGAGAGAGGGCATCGCCCATCAGCGACCAGCCCTTGAGCATCAAAAAGGCGGAGAGCAAGCCGCACACGCCACCAATTAAGGTGGTGACCAGCAATGCCTTTTGCATGTATTGATAGGCGAGGGGATCGAGTAAGCTCATTCGCGCCGCTCCTGCGAGCTTTGTTCGCGCTTGCCATACACCACCAAGGGCCGCTCATCGTCGGAAATGACCGACAGTTCGCGCGGATCGGCATCTTGGTGGAGCTGATCGCTAGGCATCACATACTGGCGCAGTTTGCCGCCAAAAATTGCACTCAGGTTCTCGGTGGTAAAAACATGCTCGGTGTGTCCGCCTGCCACCACCGCGCGATTGACCAGCACGGTGCGATCGCAAAAGTCGGGCACGGTGCCAAGGTTATGGGTGGCAATTAAAATGGTTTTGCCTTCGTCTTTGAGCTCAAGCAGCAAACGCATAATCGACTCTTCACTGGTAACATCTACGCCAGTAAAAGGCTCATCCAGTAAAATCAGCGGGCTGTGCTGAGCCAGAGCACGGGCGAGAAAAACGCGCTTTTTCTGTCCGCCGGACAGTTCACCAATTTGGCGCTGGCGAAAGGCTGTCATATCAACGCGGGCTAAGGCTTCATCCACCGCCTGATGATCCGCCGCTTTGGGGCGACGCATAAATGACATCTTGCCGTAGCGGCCCATCATCACCACGTCTTCCACTAACACCGGAAACGACCAATCGATTTCTTCCGATTGAGGCACATAAGCGACCAAGCCTGCTTTTTGCGCTTGCTTAATGGGGGTGCCGTTCACCGCAATGCTGCCACTGCCGGGATTCACAAACCCCATGATCGCTTTAAATAAGGTGGATTTGCCGCTGCCATTGGCACCCACCAAGGCAGTGATGGTTTGCGCGGGCAGCGAGAAGCTGGCGTGCTCAAGGGCACACAGGCCGTTTCGATAGACGACACGTACCTCGTTGACATCTAACACACTGGGCGTGCCGTCGGTTAAATCATAGTGCGTCATTGTGCAACCCCGCTAACACGGTTTCTGTAGTCACTGTTAGTAAGGATAGATAGTCAGGCACGGGTCCGTCAGCTTGACTGAGCGAATCGACATATAAAATGCCGCCATAGTGTGCGTCGGTTTCCGCGGCGACTTGTTTGGCGGGCGCATCAGACACGGTGCTTTCAGAAAAGACAGCACGCACTTGGTGTTCTCGCACGGTATCAATCAGTGCGCGAACTTGTTGTGGTGTGCCCTGACGCTCAGCGTTAATCGGCCATAAATAGGCTTCGTTGAGGTTTAAATCACGTGCCAGATAAGAAAAAGCGCCTTCGCTGCTTACTAGCCAACGCTGTGATTCGGGGACTGCGGATAGCGCGTCTTGCGCACGCGCGAACACAGCTTGAATTTTTGCCTTGTAGGCCTTGGCATTGGCTTGATAATGAGCTTGATTGGCAGGGTCGTATTTAATCAGGGCTTGCGCAATGTTATCAACGTATTTCATTGCATCAGAAGGAGACATCCACGCGTGGGGGTTGGGTTTGCCACGATACGGGCCCGAGGCAATCACAATTGGCTCCACTCCCTCAGATAAGATCACATTCGGTACCTTGTCGATGTGCTGGAAAAAACGTTCGAACCAACGCTCTAGGCCTAACCCGTTCCACATCACCACATCCGCACCTTGTGCACGCAGAATATCCCCTGGGGTGGGTTGGTAATTGTGGATCTCAGCGCCGGGTTTAGTAAGCGATACCACCTCGGCATGCTCGCCCGCCACGTTGGCGGCCATATCCGCGAGAATGGTAAAGCTGGTCACCACTTTTAACTTGTCCGCGTGTTTTGATTGGTCGGCGTGCGCCATCGGAGAGAGCAAGAGCGCGACGATAATGATGATGTTCTTCTTCATAAGCCTTTATCTCTTTTACTATGCGTGTGACTACGGCGTGAGGTCGCCAGCCGATCATACATTAAAGATAACGGTTATGATAATCATTCTCAAGTGGATGTTAATAAAAAAGGCGCCGATAGCGCCCATTCATTGCGGCAATCAATCATTGCCACCGCCCATATGGGGTTGCTGACAGTGAGCATGCACACTCAATCACGAATGGTGTCGTGCCTGGCCCACTCCATTATAGTCCAATCTTTTTCTTGCGCGTGCAGGCTTAAGTGCGGGTCGGGATTGACCGCAAAGGCGCTGTCGACTTGCTCAAGCAAGGGGACATCCCAGTGCGAGTCACTGTAACCATATGTGTGGCCGACAGTGTCATGACGGTCAGATAGCCATGCCTGCATGTAGTCGTGCTTGCCACGATAATCACGCACGCAATGCGATATGCTGCCCGTATATACGCCATTTAATGTTTCAAGCTCAATCGCAATCACGGTGTCGAGCTTGAGTAGTTCGCCAATCGGCCTTGCCAAATGTGCGGCGGTATTAGACACCAGCACACAGTGGTCACCACGGTTACGGTGCCATTCAATCCGCTCTAATGCTTGGGGGACCACGACTGGCGCGACCTGTCTATCGATAAAATCAGTGACCCAGCGTTCCACTGTTTGGGTCGATTGCCCCTTCACTGGCGTGAGCTGAACGTGCATGTATTTCTCAAGATTAATCCGCGCTTTTTTGAAATCGAGATAAGCTTGACGTTCGTGTTCAACCACATTGTGTGGGGCGAGATCGCGCTGGCGAAGATACTCAAGCCACGCTTGCTTGGTGTCAGTGGCGATAAGGGTTTCGTCGAGATCGAAAAATGCGATGTTAATAGGTGCCGTCATAGCTGCTTGCTGATTGTTTTTCATGCCGTCCATCCTAGCCAGCAACTATGACGATTGGGTTTCAGTGTGCGACAAAAAGCCCCGGAGGACCCGAGGCTTCATCATGATATTGACTGACGGTGGTTTACTGACGGATACCTTCGACGTGCAGCTCCATATCAACATAGGTGGCAGGGCCCATGGTAGGAATCCCGAAGTCTTCTAGCTCCAGGCGGGTGTTACCCATAAAGCCTGCGCGGTAGTTGCCCCAAGGATCCTCACCGTGGCCAACCAGCTCTGCGTCGATTTCAATCGGCTTAGTTTGGCCATGCAAGGTCAGATCGCCTGCGATGGTCATCGAGCCGTCACCGTTGTCGGTTACCTTGGTGCTTTCAAAGGATGCTTGGCCATATTCGCCCACATCCAGGAAATCACCGCTACGAATGTGCTTATCACGCTCGGCGTGGTTAGAATCAATACTGGCTGTATCAATCGTCACCGACACACTTGATGCGCCAATGTTATCTGGGTCGAATTCAAATTGGCCGTCAAACGTATTAAAACGACCTTTGGTAAAGCTGTAACCTAGGTGTGGCACTTTGAAGTTGACCGAGGCATGTGCGCCTTTGGTGTCAATCATATAAGTGTCTGCCAGTGCAGGCCCAGATAAGAGTGTCGCGGCGCTCATTCCCATGGCTAACATGAGTTTTTTCATTTCGGGTTTCCTCCGATCATCTTCCGTAACGTATTGTCTTTATCTTTAAAATGGTGTTTAAGTGCCATAATGGCATGGCCTGCTGCTAACACAATCAAGGTGATGGCGACGTAGTAGTGTATATCGCCAGCAATGTCTGATTGATTAGGAAACAGCTCCCCTGCGCTCGGCACGGTAAACCAGGTGAATACTTCAATCCCACGTCCGTCTGAGGTTGAGATCAAGTATCCAGAGACAAACAGTGTGGCAAGGAGCAGGTAAATAGTATGATGGCCTGCTGTTGCCGCTTTACGTTCCCAAGCCTTACCTTCAACGGTGGGCATAGTGTGTGTTGCTTTCCACACAAGTCGACCAACAGTCGTTATCGCCAGTAATATGCCTATCGATTTGTGCCAGTGTGGCGCAGTTTGATACCAACTACTGTAGTAGCTCAAGTCGACCATCCACAATCCGACAGCGAAAAGGCCAACGATAACGAGACTCGATAGCCAGTGTAGCGTACGCATAACGCGATCGTAGCTATTTTTCGGTGTCATTTGTTCCCGCTCCCAATTACTAATCCAGCACAGTATATAAGGTGAACGGCAATATAGAAGCTGTTCACCTTGAACATGATGTTCGAATAATTCTAACGAACTCTGTGCGGTGTTACGACTCGTTAGCGGTCCAGCTTAGGCTTAATGAGACAGAGTCGGCAAATCTGAGTGCATGCGGCTTATCAATGGTCACTTGTGCGTAGCGCACCCAGTGATGGTCACGTGTAATCTCTAAAACACCCGCAACCAGCTTTTCGAGTAAGAGAAAACGTCCGTTCTCAACATAGTCGATAATCGCTTTGGTTATATCTTTGTAATTGAGTGCATCATCAACGTTGTCTTCTTCACACGCCTTGTGGCCTGGATAATGAATCTCGACATTGATGACTACGTCTTGTTTTTTCTCCTGCTCGTCAGGATTAAACCCAATGTAAGTACGTAGGCGCAGGTTGGTTATTTTAATCACAGCGTCGTTCATAATCTTTCCCTGGTCACGAAATTAAATGAGATGGCGTCCGCCATCCAGCTTGATAGATTGGCCGGTCATATGTTGACTGGCGAGAATAAATTCGCATGCATTCACCACTTCTTGCTCACCGGGGACGGATCTTAATAGTGACTTACGGCGTGCTTTTTCTCGATAGGCTTCATCATCGCCATCATTAAACATGATTAATGCTGGTGAAATACTGTTCACTTTGATTGATGGTGCCATTTTCTGTGCAAACGAGAGGGTAAGATTTTCGAGCGCAGCTTTGCTGGTGGCATAAGCGGTGTGTTTGGCACTGCCTTTTTGCGCGACATAATCGGTGAGATGGATAATATCACCCTGTTGCATCCAGCGGGGCGCGGCCATATTGATGAGATAAGGTGTTTTTGCATGGATTTGCATCATGTTATCAAACAGCGATGCAATATCTTGGCTGTGTTTCTCACTGTCCCAAGATGACGCATTGTGGATCAATGTATCGAAAGTGGGATTTAAAGCATCAATTTGGTCAATGAAGGAATAAACGCCCTCATCCGTTGAGAAGTCTGCGTGCAAACAACGCGCGCCCCGCGCTCTTAAATCGGCCACTTGAGGGCGCTCGGTACGATAAGATAACGTTACCTGGTGACCCTGATTGAGAAAGTGGCAGGCCAGTGCATAGCCGATACGCTGCCCGGCGCCGGTGATCAAGAAATGCTTTTTTGTCACGGGGTTTCCTTTCTGTTTATGAGTGTCATCAACAACACGGATCAACTGGTTTATTACGTTTCAAAAACTTATCGCGATCAAAGATAGCGTGATCTTCCGAGAAACGATAGCCTTTACATGGTTAAGTCGCTGATTTCGTGCCACAAGCAACAAAACGTTGGCGTAAATTTGTATAACAAGGGTGAGGTCAAAGATGGACATTTGCCAATGGGCACAACAAAGCGAGGCTGAGCGTGCGTACCACGATAGCGAGTGGGGCGTGCCAACGTTTGATGATCAAGCGATCTTTGAGTTTATTTGTTTAGAGGGCGCACAAGCAGGACTGAGTTGGCGTCTCATCCTACAAAAGCGTGCGGCTTATCGTGCCGCGTTCTCCGATTTCGACTTCTATCAACTCGCCAACGTGGCCGAGCCGAATATCGCGGCGATCATGGCCAACCACGAGATTGTCCGCAATCGCTTGAAAGTGGCCTCTGTGTTTACCAATGCTAAGGCGGCGGTGACGCTGGTGGAAGAGTATGGATCCTTAGCGAAGGCACTTTGGCAGTTTACCGGCGGTGTACCGATTGTGAATCAGCACCAATCGGATGCCGATGTGGCGACCGCGACCGACGAGTCCCACGCCATGAGCCGCTTTTTGAAAAAGTGCGGGTTTAAATTTGTAGGCGAGACGATTTGCTATTCGCTGATGCAAGCGCTTGGTATGGTCAATGATCATGTCGTCACGTGCCCGCGCTATCAACCCTGTTGCGAACTGGCTGACTTGGTAAAAGCTTCGCCTCAGAAATAACGGCGGAATTGCCAGAAGCGCGCTTGCCAATAAGGATTGTCTAATCGTGACACTGTCACGCCCTTTGAGGCGGACGCATGCATAAACCGCTGTCCACCCAGAAAGATGCCGACATGGCGAAGGCCGGGGCGAATATGAAAAAACACCAGATCGCCTTGGCGTGCGGATTGATAGCCAATGGCATAGCCGGTTTTTGCCTGGCCGTGGGTGGTGCGCGGTAGTGGTGTGGCGAGGGCTTCTTGATAGACGCGCTGCGTATACGCTGAGCAATCGATGCCTTGGCGTGAGGTGCCTCCCCACCGATAAGGTGTGCCTTGCCACTGACGATAAAGCTGAGTGAGTACCTGGTCTAGCGCCTGATCGCGAATCGTTTTGTCCGAACTAGGCATGTCAGCTGTCGTTGCCGCGTCACGCTGCATCGCACAGCCTGCCAGAAAAACGGTAAAAACAAATATCACTAACCAATGCTTCATACACTTCCCTTAATGCAGTTACGTCCGGCCTCTTTGGCTTTGTACAAGGCTTTATCTGCCAACTGTAATACCTCGTCGGGGGTGTCGGCTTGCGAGGCATCAGCATAGCCAATGCTGACAGTTATATTGACCGGTTTGTTTTGGCTTGCATGTCCGCGCTTTTGCCGGCCTTGTTTGTCATCATGGGGACGAGACGCATCACGTAGAACCAAGGGGTAATTGGCGATATCCTCACGCAGGGCGTCAAGAAACGGTAGGCAGTGTTCGGTGGTTTTTCCTTTAAACAACAACGTAAATTCTTCACCGCCGTAACGAAAGGCACTGGCGCCTCCTTCACAATGTGCCATATGTTTGGCGACGAGCTTAAGGACATCATCGCCTGTTTCGTGACCGTATTTATCGTTAAATTTTTTAAAGTGGTCAACGTCGAGCATCGCGAGGGTATATTGGCGGCCCAGATGTTTGAGCTCGTCTTCAAGTGCCCGACGCCCCGCAATTTCGGTAAGCCCATCCATAAAGGCCAGTTGGTGGCTGAGCGATACCTGGTTGGCAATCAATAACACACCTGCCAACGAAAATATCAGCGAAGAAATAAAAGGCACATTAAAAAACACCAAGGTTGTGACACCGCATAACACGCTGACAAAGGCGGCATGGTCCTCAATACTATTTTTGCGCAACAGTCGAATGATACTGACACAGACCAAAATAGAGAGCAGCACGATCAGCAGCAGTGGCATGGGGCTCACTGACGTTATTCTGACTAATACTGGGTGTTGATGGAGAGAGGTGGACAGCTCACCGAATTGCTGCACGAGAAGCGCACACCAGCCGATTTCCATACCAATGGCGAGGAAAAAGAACAGACCAAATCGAGAGGTGAGTTTTTGATCGCGTACGATGATCATATACAGCAAGTTAATCGGTAGCGCGACCGTGAGCAGCAAGTACTCCATATAGGTTGTGCCATGATTGAGTGGCGATTGTAGTCGCGTGAGGATCACTGTGTATCCTACTAATAAGATCACCACCATCATACCGACGCGGGCGCTTTTGAATAAGTGGCTTAAAAGGAGCGCGGTGAATAACAGAAAATACGGCGCTGCGTAAATTAAGTTGTAATAGGGAGCTAGCGAGGCAATCAAGGGTTGATAGCTCGCGGCAAGCAGCAGCAGTAAAACAATGGGCGTCCCCATACGGACCACGGATGAACGCAAAAATCCCATGAAACCTCTTATTGGGTTGAGGTAACACCATTAACGTACCACGGATAGCTGCTTAGGGGATGGCCTGACGCTGAGAATGTGATAACTGCAATGGTCTAGCGAGTCAGTTTATTTTAATGATTAGACTATCATTTTGGGGGCAAAAAGAAAGCCAAGCGATGCTTGGCTTTCTGCGGATATTTTGCACGACGGGCGTGGTTAGAGCGAGAACAGGTTTATTCGCTCTGTGACGCCTCAGGCAGGGTAAATACTTGGGTTGGCTTAGCCACAATCGAGCGCGTTGTCTCTTTAATATCGGCGATAATGACTTCTAGGCTATCACCGAGCTTGAACTCAATATTCCCGTCGATAGTCACTGTGCCCGTCTCTTTATCACAAGCAATCCGCGTTTTGTTATCCATAATCAACGACGATGGGATAAAGGCAGGCGCGCCATTTTCCAGCAAGCGTACACGCATTCCGGCTCGGTTGATGTCAAAAATCTCCGCGGTGTAGCGGGTTTGCGCTTCAACTTCTGGCTTGAGCAAGCGGGTATAGAGCCAATCAGCGACATCGCGCTCGGCCATCCGGTGATGCTTACGATGGCCAGCAAGCTCTTCACCCACGGTATCGGCCGGGGCATTGGCCTCTGTTTCGCCGCGAATAATCGCTTTGAGCAAACGGTGGTTGATCATATCGCCGTATTTACGAATAGGTGATGTCCACGTGGCGTAGACATCTAGGCCCATCGCGTAGTGTGGTGCTGGCTCATGACCAATTTCGCTGTAGGCTTGGAAACGGCGCAAGCGATTATCGAGATAGGTGGTATCTAGGCTGTTTAACCAGCGACGGAGTGCGCTGAAGCCTTCGACGGTGGCTAGGCTTTCGCTGTCCGCCTCGCCGTCGTGCGCTTTCACCAGCTCGACCACATCGTCGAGCTTTTCACTGTTAAAGCCGGCGTGTGTGTTAAAGATACCAAACCCGAATGCGTCACTAAGTTTGCGGCCTGCGCAGATGTTGGCGCTGAT
Source organism: Salinivibrio sp. ML323 (assembly GCF_001995745.1). Taxonomy (NCBI): domain Bacteria; kingdom Pseudomonadati; phylum Pseudomonadota; class Gammaproteobacteria; order Vibrionales; family Vibrionaceae; genus Salinivibrio; species Salinivibrio sp. ML323. The sequence continues at coordinate 13,832 of NZ_MUES01000018.1, forward strand.
CATCGATTCTTCCACGATCCGATTGGCAATGCGGCGCTGATCGGTGTGGATGGCAATCACATCGTTGTCTTCGCTGAGCTCAAAGCGATAATCAGGACGGTCGGGGAAGGTCACCGCGTGCGTCTCACGCCACTCAATGCGAGCAAGTGCAAACTGGTGAAGCTGATGAATTTGGTCGGCGATGGCTGCTGATTCTGGCTGCCACTGCGCTTGTTCACCGAGTTCGATGTAATCAGAGACTTTATCGTAAGCAAGCTGACCGTGTGATTGAATCCAAGCTGAGAAGAATTCAGCGTCGTCGGCAATGGTGCCGTCAGCATCAATATCAAAGGTGCAGCAAAGCGCCGGACGCTTTTCGTTGGCTCGTAGTGAACATAAATCATCACTCAGATCACGCGGCAGCATTGGGATATTGCGCCCAGGCAAGTAAATGGTGAACCCGCGGTCACGCGCGACTTGATCAAGCGCCTCATCGGCATCAATGTATGCCGTTGGATCGGCAATGGCCACTGTCATGGTAAAGCCACCTTGTGCGTTGGCTTTGACGTACAGGGCGTCATCCATGTCTTTGGTGGATTCACTGTCGATGGTTACAAACGGCAAATCAGTCAGGTCGCGACGTTCGAGTCCTTGCTCCAGCAGTGGCCACTCATCTTTTGGGGCCGGCTCTTGGTTGGGCAAGTTATGTTTTGCCAGCGTGACCCACCAAGGCGCAATTTTATCGTCCGCATCAGTGATTTTTTCACTGACCTGGCACATAAAGTTGTCATCGCCTTTCAGTGGATGGCGGATGAGGGACGCGACGACCCAGTCACCTTCTTTCAAGTTGTCTTGCGACAAGCCACGCTGCGTTTTTGCGCGCAGGGCGTCTTTCATTTGCGGGTGATCGGGAACCACGTTGAGACGGTTACGGATCCACTGCACACGGCCAATAAAGCGATCTAAGCTGGCTTCTACCAGCGTATCCGGCTCAGCCACTTCGCGGTCTTTCTCGGTGCGAACAAAGGCTTCAACACGGTCACCGTGGAGCACTTTCTTCATATATGGAGGCGGAATGAAAAGGCTGGTCTTGTCATCAACTTCGAGGAAGCCGAAGCCTTTTTCGGTGGCTTTTACCTGGCCTTCTTTTTTCGGCAAGGTTTCTTGGATCTGTTGCTTTAGCTGTGCTAGCAGGGGATTGTCTTGAAACATAACTCGGGTCTCGATAAACGGATCGCCACACTATACGGATTCACTGTTTCAAAACCAACCCGTGACACTAAAATCCTGTGACTCGATTTAAACGTATGGAAAGTGCGGAGAATGGCCGCGACCTTTGTTGCCTCTATGTACAAATTGCTATAAACCTGCTCACATACCGCAAATTTTGTGAACTTGTTCAACTTTTTCTGGCTTTTTTAGTGTAAATAGCGCAGAATGCACATCCTTAATGACCGAGGCCCATGGCGCTGGTGACTGACACTGTATGACAGACAGTGTTGCATGGTTGAGCAGAACGCTTGAGGGGCCCCGTTTCGCTACACTCTATAGATTGGGATCCCAATGCAAGAATCTGTAACCAAATTTCGCCAGTTAGATCTGGCCGACACCCTTTTGTCTGCGCTTGACTCAATGGGCTTTGAAACCCCTACACCTATCCAAGCCGCTTCTATCCCTGTACTCCTCGAAGGCCGTGATGCGCTCGGTAAAGCACAAACCGGTACGGGTAAAACCGCTGCATTCTCGCTGCCGCTGTTGAACAAAGTCGACTTAAGCCAGCGCAAGCCACAAGCTATCGTTATGGCACCAACGCGTGAGCTTGCCATCCAAGTCGCGGCGGAAATGAAGACGCTGGCACAAAACATCAAAGGCTTAAAAGTCCTTGAGATTTACGGCGGTGCGTCGATTGTTGACCAAATGAAAGCGCTGAAAAGCGGCGCGCATATCGTGGTCGGTACGCCAGGACGTGTGAAAGACTTGATCAACCGCGATCGCTTGAAACTCGACGAAGTGCATACCTTTATCCTCGACGAAGCGGATGAAATGCTCAAGATGGGCTTTGTGGACGATGTTACCTGGATCATGGAGCAAGCGCCTGAGAGTGCACAGCGCATCCTGTTCTCGGCAACCATGCCGCCTATCGTTAAACAAATCGTTGATCGCTTCTTGCGTGAGCCGGCGCGTATCGACGTCGCGGGTAGCAACCGTACGGTTGAGAAGGTTGAGCAGCAGTTCTGGGTGGTTAAAGGTGTTGAAAAAGACGAAGCGATGAGCCGTCTGCTAGAAACGCAAGACACTGATGCGTCTATCGTATTTGTGCGCACCCGCCAAGACACCGAGCGTCTTGCCGACTGGTTGTCAGCGCGTGGTTTTAAATCGGCGGCACTGCACGGGGATATCCCACAGTCACTGCGTGAGCGCACGGTTGATCACTTAAAGCGTGGCGTGATTGATATTTTGGTCGCGACTGACGTCGTGGCACGTGGCCTTGATGTACCGCGCATCACTCACGTATTTAACTATGATATTCCGTTTGATGCGGAGTCTTACATTCACCGTATTGGTCGTACTGGCCGTGCTGGCCGCGCGGGTAAAGCGATTCTGTTGGTGCGCCCTAACCAAATGCGTATGCTGCGCACGGTTGAGCGTGTCACGCAGACCAAGATGGAAGAAATTCAGCTGCCAAACCGCGATAAAGTGGCGGAAGCACGTGTCGCTCAATTAGCCGGCGAGTTAGCTGAAAAGAAAGATGGCGATGCCATGGCACCTTTCGTTGAGCTGATTGAGCAACTGCAAAACGATATCGACGTGGATGCAACCACCTTGGCAGCGATGCTGTTACAACGCCAGCAAGGTAAGCGTCCATTGTTCTACAAGGGCCCAGACCCGATGATTGCAGCGATGGAGCGTGAGAAACAACGCCGTGAACGTCGTCGTGACGATCGTCAAAATGGCACTGACCGTCGTGACACCAACCCAGCTGATTGGGATACGTACCAATTGGACGTGGGTCGTGAGCAAGGTGTTCAGGTTAAAGATATTGTGGGCGCGATTGCCAACGAGCTTGGCTTAAACAAGCAAAACATTGGCGCGATCAAGCTGGCACCGGCACATACGTTTGTACAGTTGCCGAAAACCATGCCGAAAGACGTGTTTGCACAATTGCAAAAACTGCGTATTCGCCAAAAAGAGACCAACGCCCAGCGTGTTGAAGGTCAAATCATGCGCGAACGTCGTGGCGGTGACCGCAATGGCGGCGGTCGTGGCCGTAACGAGCGTGGCCGTGGCGAACGTCGTTTCAACCGTGATCGCGGCAACGAGCGTCGTGGTGGCCCTGCGCGCGGCGATCGTCGTCAAGCACAGTAAAATTAGGAAGCCGGGCAGTGATGCCCGGCTTTTTCATAACGTGTCTGCGATGTAATGCCTTGTATGCAGGGTATTAACGACGTAGATATGAGGCCTTAATCCTCCATGACATTCTGGAATAAGACCTATATAGTTAAACGGTGAGGTGATAAGTGTTACGCCACTGTTTGTCGCTACGCGTGGTGGCGATGGATCGATAAACCACGAGCGTGTTAATGATGAGTTGCCTCTGTCATGATTAACTTTAAAAATACCCTGCGTCTGCTTGGCATGCCTATTTTATGGATGGGTGTTGTTCAATTTGTTTTTGGACTCTTATCGCTTTTTATTTTCCGCGATGGTGTTTCAACCGACTTCTTTTACCCTTCGTTGCTAATGATGATTTCATCATTGGCCATCTCGTGGCTTTTTCGGCAAAGCAAACTCAATCAGGTCACCTTTCGCGATGCATTATTGTTTTCGACGCTGACCTGGATATTGGTGGGGTTGCTTGGCGGTATTCCGATAGCGTTGGTCACTGGGGTTAACTTTACTGATGCCACGTTTGAGTCGATCAGTGCCTTGAGTACGGCAGGGGCCACCATTTTAAGTGGCTTGGACAATATGCCTGCTTCTTTCTTGCTCTACCGTCAATTTTTGCAATGGATGGGGGGGCTTGGCGTGGTGATCTTCGTGGTCGCGGTATTGCCAATGCTCAACGTGGGTGGCATGCGGCTATTAAAAGCTGAAACGCCAGGGCCAATCAAAGACGAAAAACTCTCTCCCCGAATCTCAAAAACGGCGCACTATTTGTGGGGGGTATATGTGGTGATTACCCTTGTATGTGCGCTGGCCTATTACATGGCTGGCATGAGTGCATATGATGCGATTGCCCATAGCTTTTCTACTGTCTCAACCGGTGGGTTTTCTACCCACGATGCCAGCATGTGGTATTTTCAAAGCCATCTTATTTTAATGATTTCTAATGTGTTTATGCTGCTGGGCGCGATCAATTTTGGTTTGCATTTTCGTATTTTCCGTATCGGTTGGCGCGGTTTAAAACTGTATATCGATGATGAAGAGTCACGGGTATTTTTGATTGTGGTGGCGTGTCTCTCCCTAGTGCTGGGTTTTTACCTTTATGGTGAAGCTCGTTATGAATCGCTCTGGGTATCACTCAGCTTTGCGGCGTTCCATGTGGTCTCTTTTATTACCAGTACCGGGTTTGGGGCCGCGGATCTTAGCTCGTGGCCAGCGGCAACCGCCTTATTCTTGGTGTTTTGTGCCTACCTTGGCGGCTGCTCGGGGTCGACTGCCGGCGGCAATAAAATGATCCGTGATATTGTCACTTTTAAAATCATTCGTCGCCAATTACACCAACTGGTACACCCCTCGGCCGTGATCCCGATTCGTTATCAAGACAAGGTGGTCTCGAACGATGTGACTCAAGCGGTGATGGCATTTATGTCGCTGGCAGCGCTGACTACCGGTGTGTTTACCCTATTAATGATGATGACCGGGCTCGATTTTTGGTCGGCATTTACCGCCGTGGTCGCTTGTATCAATGTGCTTGGGCCAGGTTTTGGTGAAGTAGGCAGTAACTTCCAGCCGGTGACAGATACGGGCATTTGGATCCTAAATATTGCCATGATCTTAGGGCGTTTGGAGTATTTCACCGTATTGGCGCTGTTTATGCCGCACTTTTGGCGTTGGTAACTAGACCAACTGCTCTGTGTCCTCGGTGCATATCGAAGCGACAAACTCATCAATATGTGTGTAACACGTGTACGGATTTAAAAAAACGGCTTTCTCACCGGGAATAAACAGGCATTGACCGTTGGCGTCAAAGTCTGTGTGTGCAATGGACTCGACCCAATTGGTTTGTAGTTTTTTGCCTTGTCGGGCAAGAAAATGCTGACGGTGGAATAAGCTATGTTGGGTAATGCTGTCAATGCGCGCCCCGACTTGATGCAAGGTTTGTTCTTGTTGGAACATCGCATTCACATCCAGTGTGGGGGAGGGTTGATAGAGGCGAAACGCGACCGTCGGCCCCAAGTTATCACCAGCGACGACCTTGCAATGGGGGAGTGCGTCTAGGTGTGCTTTTAAATACTCGGCATTTTGCAAGCTATGCGCAATCATGGTTTGATAGCCGCGTTTACCCAGCATATTGAGGGCGCAATAACTGCCATAAGCCCCTGCGGCGCCACGCGAGCATTCTATTGTCGACTGTAGATGGGTTTGTTGTGTTTTGCTGCTTTCAAAATAAGAAAAGTAATGCGGATCTTGCTTGAGATGCTCCATGTCTGTGTGTTGTTTGAACATTACCAGGCTGGCGGTATAGGGCACGAATCCCCACTTTTGAAAGTCGATAGTGATGGAATCGGCAAAGCGTAGCCCGCGGATGCGTGGTATTAATGCTTGAAGTTTGTTCAATGTCGCAGCGTTGATCCCGATGGGGTTGGCGGCGAAATCATAATCATTGAACATCACTAATGGCCAGCCCACTGCCGCATCAACATGGATATGTGGTTTTACGGACGTGTCAAAGCGCTGACAGGCTTGCGTCGTGATTTGATACACGCGCTCAATGTCGTCAATCGCGAAGGTATCTGTGGTACCAAAGGTCAGCAAAATGGTAGGGACCGGTATCTTCTCGGCTAAACAATGGTTGAGCGAGTAGGCAAAATCGTCCAGATCAAGTCGGTTGTTGGCATCCACTTTAATACGCAATACCTGGTTGGGGATATCTATGCCCAGTAAACCGAGGTTAGTCATATTTGAATAGTGGCCGGCGAGTGAGTTAATCATGCGAAAATCTTGTCCTTGCAACCCCCGCTGGCCTGATAGCGGGAACTGCTTTCTCAGTCCCATCAAGTAACCGTACAAATTGCCGAACGTCCCGCCTTGGGTAACAATTCCGGTTGCTTGGTCAGGATCATAGCCAATCAAATTAGCGACTTGGCGCACGAGTGTTTTTTCTAGCTCTACAGACATTCCCGCGTATTCGCTATACACGAGATTGGGGTTCGCCATGGTAGCAAGGAGAGCCCCATGTATCGCCGGATCGCAGGGGGCGGTGATCACGTTTTCCACCGCACGAGGTGATGTCCAATCTTTGGAGTAGGTGGCGGCTTGCCGTGCCAGATGAGGCAGTGTCGTGGCGCTAATGTCACTTTGTTCGGGAACATGCGTTTGTTGGCTCAATGGATTCGCCGTGTCGGCCACAACAGGATGCATGCCGTTCTCCAACCAATGAGCCAGCTCTGGCGTCCGATAGACGGGCCAGCGATCAGGGTCACGGTCGAAAAAGTGTTGGCGAATGGTTTGGTATTGTTGGGCAAACGTCGTGGTTAACGCGTGTGTTGGAAAAGAACGAGACATAGGTACAACCCTCGCCAATAGGAAGCAGGCAGTCATATACTGCCTAATCGGGTGAACGTCAGCCATAGTCGGCTTGTGTCGTGCTGAGCCGAGTTTTGCTTGGTGCGGGATATGGCGCCGCGGCCTTGCAACGCCAATCCCGCTGAGCTACAGGGCTTTGCTGACTTATTGCAATTTAAAGTTGTGAACCATGCGGTCTAACTCTTCGTTCGAGTGAGTCAGCGACTTGGTGGCCGCGGTGGTTTGATTGCCACTGTCTACCAGCTTATTCACCATATCCCGAATCGACAGCATGTTTTTGCTCAGCTCTTCCGCGACAGAGCTTTGTTGCTCGGTGGCCGTGGCGATTTGGGTGCTCACATCGTCGATTTCGGTGACAGATGAGCTCATGATGGTCAAGCTGTTGGACACCTCTGAGGTTTTGTCTGCCGTGGTCTGACACTGCTCTTTGGTTTTCTCCATGGCTTCGACCACACTCGAGGTACCATCGAGTAACGCGGTGAGCATCTCAGAAATTTCCGTGGTGCTGCTTTGCGTGCGAGCGGCGAGGGCACGCACTTCATCGGCAACCACTGCAAAACCTCGGCCTTGCTCGCCAGCGCGCGCTGCTTCAATGGCCGCGTTGAGCGCCAGCAAATTCGTTTGTTCGGAAATTTCGCCAATTACCGTCAGCACGTCACTAATCCGGTTCGCATCTTTGTTCATGCTGGTGATTCGGCCAGACATTTCTTCCACTTCATCAACCAGTGCACTGACCGTGACGACAGCGTTATCAACCACTTTGAGTGACTGGTTGGCCTCTTTACTGGCTGAGGCGGTGATGCTGTTTGACTGAGAAACGTTTTCTGCAATGTTTCGCGCGCTCTCACTCATTTGAGTGATAGCGGTGACCACTTGCTCGGTTTCAGAGGAGTGCGCGTCGAGCACAGATTCGTTTTCGCTGGTCGTTTGGGAAAGCTGACTGATATTGGCGGAGATCGCCTGACTCGACTCGGCGACGCTCAATATCATGCCTTGTAAGTTCTCGACAAAGCGGTTGAAGCCGTCACTGATTTGCGCCAAATCATCATTGCCGTTCACGTCAAGGCGAGCGGTGAGATCCCCTTCGCCGCGCGACAGATCCAATACCGCTTCTTTGAGTTTGAGTAAGGGGCGATACGAAAACTGAATAATCGCATAAATGGCACCCAGACTGGCGATAAGGAGGACAACACCGGTGCCAATCGATTCGAATTGGGCATCGCGAACTCCCGCCAAGGCGGTTTCTTGGTCAACAAAAACCATCAGGGTCCAATACCTGTTTTCGGTTAGGTTGACTCGCTGGAAATAGCCATCAAATTGAATGCCTAAATAGGGGAACGTGAGGTGACCTTGCTCGCTACTGCGGAACATGCTCTCCATTTGTGAAAAGTTAGGACTAATTTGAGAGGGGGTTTTACCGATATCATTGGGGTCATCACTGGCAAAAAACACCGCGTTTTGATCCGTCAATGTCGCGGCCCCACCGGCAAAGCGCATCTCACTGACTTGCGTGATGACATCTTCTAACGGAATATCACCAAGCAGCGCGCCGATAAACTGGCCGTTTTCAAACACTGGTGCCACGGCGCTGATCACTTTTCCACCGGTGACCTTGTCCGTGTAAATGTCAGTCAAGTGAATGGACTGATCGGATTTAACCGTACGGTACCAGTCTCGGTCTCGGAAGTTATATTCATTGGTGGTCACACCATTACCATTGTGATTAGACATGTACGACGTACCGTTTTCGTAGGTCATGATCACATTGGCAATACCGGCGGTGTCCGCAAGCATACGGACTTGTGCGACATTCTCAGGCTCGGTCAAATTTCTCGAGAAGTGCCCGGCACCTTGCTCTACCGCAGTGAGCTGAGACTGAACTAATTGCTCTAATTCAAGCACATGGTGATCAACCTTGTTTTTCGTTTGTTCGACCAAGGCACTGACCATCTTGTCACGTAATGACATCGCATTGATCGAACCGAGAACCACCAGCGAGAGGGTGACGAGCAGCCCGACCCCCAAAATAATGCGTGATTTAAACCCTAAGGTCATGACAATTACCCCTTACTGAGCGCGTGTTTGCCTGTCTAAAAAGTAAGGGTGCTTCCTGTGCTTGGTGTGCGTGTATTGTCCGCTTTTTTATGCGGTTTTTTGTTGCCCAACCAGGAGTCACCCAGCCAACGTTTATTTGAAATTAGTGCTTATATTGCCTTTGTGCCAAATAAAAAAAGAAATTTTTGATAAGAATARCAATAGAGGGAGGGGGCGGTTTTTGCTAGTTGATAGATGAAAAGTGTATAACAATTTGGTGCTGTTTTGATGAAGGAATTATTAGGCAATAAAGACAGGGGTTCGGGTTTTAAACGCCGTGTAAGAGGCTTACTGATATAAGTGCTTTATTTTCAGCACCTATCAGCAGCGAGTAAGGTAAAACCAAACAGTGGTGAGGGGTTGAGACGTATGAAAGCTTGGCGTAATGATGTCGGCAATAAAAACCGTGTGGCGTACGCTGACTGACAGGTGCCAGCACCGATGCGAAGGTGCTGGTAAAACCTTATTCGGAGGAAGCGGTCTCAGGGATGATAAAGGCGTCAGGTTGTGCACGGTATTTTTCTACACTGGCGAGATACACCTCGCGCTGCCAATCGACTAAGGCGCTGGCTTCCTGCTGGTAAAGGGTTTGTGGCGCTTGGTTATTCACTACCTTCCATACGGCGTAGGCAGCTTGTTTATCGAGTTCAATTTTTTGTTTCTCGTCGGCAGGTAGATTCGCCAAGTTGACGTCCATAGCACATCTCTTATCTGATCAGGGCTCTTGGATCCTAACCGAGCTGCTCGATTCCAGCAAGATTTACTCGTCGTTTACCCCGAGCTGACATTGTGGCGTACTGGGTTGTTAGGCTAGTGGTTTTTAAACGATAGCCAGTGGACACCGTGATGACGTTTAATGAGCAAGACCGACAGGCTTTGTATGAGATATGGATGTCTTATAAAGCGAAAGCTCGGATTACCCAGATAGAAATGGCAAAAAAGCTTGAGATCAGCCACCTTAGCTTTTCGCGGTGCATTCACGGCGATGCCGTCCTTGATAGCCAGTTTGTGTTTGCGTTTTGCCAAGCAATGGGCGTTGAGCCGAACAAGGTTCTGCCCAGCTTGCGCGACCGCGAACAGGTCGAGCAAGACGTGCTCGTGACCAGTAAAGTGATCGTCGATGGGGCGATTGAAGCCGTGCATTATGAGGGCAGTACGGTGATTATCGAGTATCGCAAACCGCTTGCGCCTTCAGCCAGTGCGGCGCTTGAACGGGTTTCGTGAGCGGCGAGGCGGGTCAGTAGGGCAAGGGTCTGGTCGATTTTCCAGCTCTAACATAATGGTTTCGCGCTCGGTGTCCGTCATTTTTCCCCAGCGAACAATTTCGTCAAGCGTGCGCTTGCAACCGAGGCAAATGTCTTCTTCACGCCGACAGTGACCAATGCAAGGTGTTAACACGCGACCTCCTCAAAACGACCAAACTAGCAGACAGACAGTTGATAGGCTGTCTGTCTGACTCGAACATGACGCGTTAGTATAGCGAGTTTGCTATCGCGTCACCATGCCGCGTACTTGCTCGGCCCGTTCATCGTCTGTTGCCTCATCAGGCGCGGGAGTCAGTAATGCTTTTTGACAAGCAGGACGCGCGGCGAGTTTGTCTAGCCACGCTTGTAGCGCGTCTAATCCGCTAACATCGACACCGCTCCATTCATGGATCCTCGCCCATGGCCACGTGGCCATATCAGCAATGGTATAGCTATCTCCTGCCAAGTAAGGGTGCTGTTGCAGTTGCTTATCGACCACTTCAAGGAGGCGGCGGCCTTCTTTTTGATAGCGCTCAATCGCGGCGGGGATCGTCTCTGGGAAATAGCGATAGAAGACATTGGCTTGCCCCATCATTGGCCCCACGCCTCCCATTTGGAACATCAGCCACTGAATTGCCTGCGAGCGCGCCTTGGGATCCTTGGGTAAGAACTGCCCCGTTTTTTCGGCGAGATAAAGTAAAATTGCCCCTGACTCAAAGACAGGAAAGTCGCCATTGGCTCTATCGACAATCGCGGGAATACGACCGTTGGGGTTGATGGCTAAAAAATCGGGCTGTTTTTGCTCATTGGCCATGAGATCAACGCTGTGGAGTTGATAATCCAGCCCCATTTCTTCTAGCGCAATCGCCACTTTTTGCCCGTTAGGTGTCGCAGCAGAATAAAATTCAATCATATTGGCTCCTTGCTCGGGGGTGTCACGCGGTGAGTGATCCCGTAAAAAACCGGTCCCTTATCAATACAGGGCACTGCTAATCAGTATTGGGACCAATCTGTTTAAGATCAATCAGTGTGTGATTGACTGTGTATTGGGCCATGTAAGTGACAGCGTCACACCATCTCCGTGTGGCCGGTTGGCAGCGACAAGCTCGGCTTGGTGAAAGTCGGCGATTAACCGTGCGATATACAGTCCTAAGCCAAGATGAGGCTTATCCGCGTTCTGACCATCAGGGCGGACACTGACCATAGAGTTAAAAAGTTGCTCGCGCATATGCTCGGGGAGCAATGGACCATGATTGCTCACGCTCATCGCGACCTGATGTGTATCTTGTGATAGCGATAAGGCGATGGGAGTGGTGCCGTCGTCAAACTCCACGGCATTGGCGATAAGCTTGTCGAGTAATTGCGCGAGATAATCAGGGACACCGCATACCTTTACGGTGTGGTGGGGCAGGCTTAGGGTAAAGGTCTTCTCTGGGTAAGCGAATTGGTAGCCTTGGGTACAGCCTTCTAGTAAGGCATTGAGATCCACAGTCTCCTTGTCAGCGTTATCAAAGCTCTGCTCTAGGCGGGTGGCCTCGGTTAACGTCGATAAAATCCCCGCGAGGCGCTGAACCCCATCTTGCGCGCGGTTAATGTAGGTTAAATGCGCTGGGTTTTCCTGGGTGTAGGCCATGTTCTCAAGCGAGGATCGCACCACGGCAATCGGCGTGCGTAGCTCGTGGGATAACCGCGAACTCATAGCTTCCAAGTAGTGATTATACCCGGCAATTCGGCTGACCATGTCGGCCATGGTGCGTGACAGCCGGCCAATCTCGTCATGGCTATGCGTGGTGGTTATGGCGCCGGTGACTCGGCCTTGGCTATCGATAGCGTGGTCGGCCTCGTGTTGGAGACGGCGTAAGCGCTTGGCGATATGGGATCCAAATAACAGCAGCAACAGCACTCCGGTACAAATCACTGCCAGCATGACGGAAAACAGGGTTTCCAATGCGTCATTACGTAAACTGCGAATGCCGTTGGTGGTCTCTTCGACGATCACCGCCCCGGCGACACGGTCGTCGAGCCAGATAGGATAGGCGGCGGATAAGATCATCGCTTGGTTATCGTCCGAGCTGCGCCAACCCGCATAGGGCCGTCCTTGCAACGCTTGCTGTGCCTGCACGCCTTGGTAAATAGAGGCTTGCTGCATGGCGTCGATGAAGTGATCGGGTGGCGTCACGAGCAAGCGGTCATACCAGGGGCGCAGTAGTGTGTCGGTTATCCAGGGGATCAACCCCTCTGGTTGGTCTGAAGGCGACTGAGGCTGCCAAACGCCATTGGAGGTTTGAATATCGCCATCTTTGGCGAGCACGCGACTGTGTTTGTCGACGACCCAAACGCGCGAGGCGTCGTTATTCATTCGCTCAATCAGAGATTGGATAGCGGCCGAGGGCATCATAAAGCTGCCCAGAGTGGTGGGCGAGCGCGTTGAAGCACTGCCGATGATGGCGTTAAGTGGCCGTTCGAAACCATTGCCGCGATCATAATAGGCAAGCGCCAGCTGCTGGCCAATCCAATTGGCGGGGAGTTTCACTTCAATGCTGTACCCTTTTTCTGTTGCTTGCCATTTTGCCGCGATGGGCAAGGGCTGAGCGGGGCCTTCCATCGTGGTCTCGTCAGCCCGCTCAGGCAGCCCATTGGCTAGATGAGTGATATGGGCATTATCGCTGTTGCGGGCTTGGCTGAGCGCGACGCGATAAAACGCCCCTTGAGGGGATGTGAGCGCGATAATCAAGTGATCTTGGCTGGTTATATCCCCCTTTTTCTGAGCTGGGGTTGGCATCGTATCGGTGACATTGAGACCGAAATAAACAGAATCGGTATTGCTGCCGGTGAGCACTGACAACGCCAATTGGTCACTCTGGTAGGGGACTTGGTTAAAAATCAGGCCATCACGCTGGTAAAGGCGTTGATGATGGCGATCTGGGTGCCAGTCGCTCAAGTCGCCATCCAACCTGATGGGGTGGTTAAGACGAAAAGCGTGGAGATCCTTTCCTGGTTCCAGCTTTGAGGGCGTTTGCCGATAAGCAAAGAGCGCCGGTCGGTCATTCATCCCCATGGCAAAGGCGCGTGCCGTCCCCATCAAGGTTTGCTCTTGCCCTTGTCGTAGTACGGTTTCCATCTCCCACACATATTGGTACCCCAGATAGGGCAACAGCAGCAAAAAGCTCGATAGCACCACTATTTTGGTACGGATCCCAGCCAGGTGTTGCCATACGCGACGCGCAAGCGGGTGTAACTTCGCGATCATTCGGGGGCCTCATCCCAACGGTAGCCCATGCCATAAACGGTACTGATGCAATCAAACTGCTTATCAACCACCATGAATTTCTTACGAATTCGTTTAATGTGTGAGGTGATAGTGCTGTCATCCACCACAGCATGTGCTTCATCCATGAGCGCTTGACGGCTTTTAACATGCCCGGGTCGTTTGACGAGGGCGTGTACCATCCAAAATTCGGTCACGGTGAGATCAATCAGTTGGTCATGCCAATAGACCCGCATCCGGTCCAGGTCGAGGTCAAGAGGGCCACACTGGAGACGCTTATCCGCTTTAGACGGGCTTTGTGCCAATAAGTCTGAGCGACGGAACAAGGCGGCAATACGTGCCATTAAATGCGGCAAAGACACATCCTTGGTGAGGTAATCATCCGCGCCCATCCGCAACCCAACCACGGTATCAATGTCACTGTCGCGCGCGGTGAGGAATATAATCGGCACCGTCGCCGACAAGGCGCGGAGGGATTGGCAAAGGGCAAACCCCCCATCGATTTCATTGCCTAAGCCTATATCAATGATCGCTAGGTCGGGCAATTGCCGCTCAAAGGCCACCTGCGCGCTGGGCCGGTCTTGGTAGGTATGGACTTGGTAACCCTGGCGGCGAATAACATCGGCGTAGTTTTCTCGGATCGCCGCGTCATCTTCCACTATCGCGATGTGTTTCATAACTCTGTCTTCGTATCTTGCGTTGTGATGACTATACCCAAACTGTGTGCAGAGAAAACCCTCTTCGCGCATGAAACGTCAATTGCCATTTTTTTGCCACTATTGATCGCCAGATTGCCATTTTTACTCCCGCAAAATGCCTGATCGGCTTGTTTTAATGTCCTCATCGCCAGCACGGCACAACAACCACACTTTCGAGGACATTATGGATATCAAAAAAGCACTTACACACTCTGTATTCGCCGTTTCAATGTTCGCGGTCGCCACACCACAAGGGATGGCCGCCAGTGAGGTTGAACGCAATAAACAGCCTGAGTTGATCGGGATGGGAAGCGGTGCCATCGCAGGAGCGGTGGTGGCAGGCCCTGTCGGCGCGGTTGCAGGGGCCATTATTGGCACCGTGATGGGACAAAATGCCAGCTATGAAGACTTGGCCGACGAGCAGGGTGAGACGATTCAAACGATCCGAGACGAGAATCAATCACTGAGTCGGATTAGCCAAAAATACAATGAAGCGCAGCTTGAACTCGCGCGTTTGCGCAGTGCGCAGCATCAGGTGGACGATCTTGCCTTGGCGATGAATATTCAGTTTCGCACCAGCTCAGCAGATATCGAGCCGCACTTTATGATCCAGCTCGACGAGCTAGCCGGGTTTATTCAACAAATGCCAAATGCGCAATGGCAACTCGCAGGCTATGCCGACCCAAGAGGGCGTCAAGGCTATAACCAAGCACTGTCGGAACGCCGCGTGCAGGCAGTCAAAGATTATCTCGTCTCGTTAGGTGTGGATCCGCATCAGCTCAACACGGTGGCGTATGGGGACAGTCAGCCACTGGATAATCAAGCGGGAAATGAGGGCTTTTTCTTTGACCGCCGTGTGACGGTAAGCCGTATGGCGGATACGCCAACCGCTCAGCGTTAGTCACCCATCCCCGCGCTTTTTACAACACAACGCCTCATCGGTAGATTGAGCCAGCAGTCTGCGGGTGGGGTAACCCAAACAAGGAAGACGATAATGATAAGACAAGCCATTGATAAAGACATCGATGCCATTAGCCAACTCTGCGCACTTTGCCAGTCAGATAACGTAGACAAGCGTCAGATGCAGCGCCATATCAGGCACTTACTTAATCAAGACTTGGTGTCAGTCAGCGTGGCTGAGCTTTGCGGCTTGGTGGCGGGTGTGGTGGTCTGTCAGGTGATCCCACAATTAGGTTTATCAGGCCACATGGGGCGCATTAGCACCATTATTGTTGACGAACCATTCCGTGATATGACGTTGGGGCGTCAACTGCTCGTCGCTGCCGAGCAGGCGCTGATAGCAAGAGGGTGTGATCACATTGAAGTGGTTCCAAGTTACCACAAGGAAGATGCGCAGAGTTTTTATATGCACTGTGGTTTTCAGCTGACCCCAGAACGGTTGATCAAACCGCTGGCCGCGTGAGCAGATGCTAAGGCAGGGCGGGATCTGTGCTGCTCAGTTCGCTCGAAACAGCGTCGGGCCACTTGCCTGTTGCTTCCCAAGTCAGCAATGCGCGTTTGGCGGTTAATCCCCCTCCATAGCCGACCAACTGTCCTTGGCGGCCAATAATCCGATGACAAGGGATAATAATAGAAATCGGATTTTTGCCATTGGCACTGCCTACAGCTTGGTTGGCTTTTGGATTACCGATCAGATGCGAGATCGCTTGGTAACTGGCCGTTTCACCAAAAGAGATCGATTGCAGTGCCTGCCATACGCGCTGCTGAAAGGCTGTCCCCTGCGGGGCAAGAGGCACCGAGAATAACTGTCGAGTGCCTGCAAAGTATTCATCAAGTTGGTGGCAGGCCAGCTCGAGAATAGCGCCGCTTTCTGGCGAACTGACGTGATCAGTATGATTCGGTGCGCGGTTAGGGAGGTACAGAGCGGTTAATCCCTGGTTATTGGCTAGCAATTTTAATGGCCCCAGAGGGGAAGAGTAGGCTCTCTTGCTCATGGTACCTCCGTGTTCGGCACGTTATTTCTTGTCTTGATTACAATAGGCGCAAGCGGTAAGAAAGGCATTTTCCTGAAATTGCTTTAAGCCTAGCTCTTTTAAGTTTACATCGATGGGATGACGTTTTAGCGTTTGTTTCATCACGTTGGAGGAGAAGACTTCGGCGTCAACGCCTTCGATCAGTTGCAAAACAGCTTCCATTTTAAAGCCCGCACTACTACCTGCAAATTTGCCTTTGGTCTGGCGCTCACGGATAACGATTTTATCCACTTGATAGTCTTCGATGAGCTTGCTCATGGTGCGATGGAAATGTTGAATACTCTCTTGGGCTTCTGGCGAGGGCAGCGTAATTTTCTTGGCTCGACACTCAGGCACCGAAAACAAATGATTGTCACTATCTAGCAAGACCAGGTTCGCTTCATTCGCTTTTAAATCAACCGCGCAAACTCTCATTTTTCTCTCTCTATCTTAAGGCATTGTCACTGAGGGAGGGCAGTATACGCAAAAGCCTTCGCCTCGTCACAGGATTAACGAAATGCATCGACATTGATATCAAGCGCTTTCTCGCTGGTGGCGCGGGCGATACGCAAATCATGGCGCTTATCGAGATCAATATACTCGACGTCGCGAAAATGGTTACTGCGCACGGAGTAGAAGGTTTTCACAACTGGACGCGTGATGTCATCAAGGTTCTCTTGCCACACTAAACCAATACGCCCATCGACAAGTTCCACTAACGAACCAATCGGATAAAAGCCAATACACTGAATAAACGCACGCAACAAAGTGGGATCCAAATGAAACGGAGTCAGTCCCATCATGATTTTAAACGCTTCTGCCGGTGACATGGCTCGCTTATAGCAACGATCGGCGGTGAGCGCATCATAGATATCGACAATGCCACTCATGCGGCCAATCGTATGTATTTCTTCACCTTGTAATCCGTTAGGGTAGCCATTGCCATCAAGCTTTTCATGATGCATCAAGCTTACATCGCGAGCGATTTGTGAGAGGTCAGGGATACTATCCAGTACTGGCTGAGAAAAAACTTGGTGGAGTTTCATGTGGTCGAACTCTTCAGCGGTCAGTTTTCCCGGTTTATTGAGCACGTCATCGGCAACCAGCACTTTACCGATATCGTGCACTAATCCACCGACGGCAAGCTCTTGCAAAGTCGCGTGATCAAACCCCAGATGCCTGCCAAAACTCACCAACAAAAAGGCTACATTGAGCGAGTGCTCCATCAGGTAAGCACTCTTGTCGCGAATACCGCTGATCCAGGCAACGGCGTGCTGTCGTTCAAAGATATTATCAACAATACTGAGCCCTAAATCCTCGATAGGCGTCATATCGATAGGCTTATTGGCGTAGATATCTTTTAATAACCGACAAAGCTGTTGTTTTGAGGCATCGATTAATTCTCGGGCTTTTTCCATATCCGCGCCTGTCGCGGCATACTTCCCTCTGACCAAAGGGCCTTTGTAGTGGATCTCATCCAGGTTTAATAGTTGGTCCGCATCAACCCAAATATGCTTCACCCCACTTTGACGCAGCTTTTCAATCGTTTCAGGTCGACGCACATAGCCAGGTTTTGCCATACGTGTGCGGGAGTGTTCAGTTTCGATGTGTTCAACATACATGCCAAGGGTTAGCTGCTGTATACCAATTTTTTGCAACATCCTAGATTGTCCTTCCTACATAATCATCCCGATATGAATATCGGAAACAGTATTGCTCAAAGGACGTACCCACGCTATTTAAATGCGGCGAAAATTAAGTTTTTGTGCGCGCAAGATCATCCGCTCTGTAATGCGCTATGTGTGGTATCCTTGTGCGCCTTTTTTTTAATGACGCGAGTAACTATGCAAATCATAGCCAAACATACGGATGAGCGGGTGCTACCGCTGGAAGATAAAGCCATTATCAAGCGAAATGCTGCGCGAGCCATCGCGTTAGATGGTGATGAGATTTTGCTGATGTACACCGCACGCTATGATGATTACTCACTGCCAGGTGGCGGTATGGATGAGGGCGAAACGCCAGAGCAAGCTATGATCCGTGAGCTAGAAGAAGAGACAGGCGCGCAACAGATTCGAGATATTCGCCCGTTTGGCTGTTGTGAAGAGTACCGCCCTTGGTATCGTGATGGTGCGGATGTGATGCATATGCTGTCGTATTGTTTTTACTGCCGCGTTGATCGTGATCTCGGCACACCGACCTTTGAGCACTATGAAATCAATAACGGTATGCGGCCGGTGTGGGTGAGCATTGACCATGCAATTGCGCATAACAAAGCAGTGATGGCAAACAGCGAGAAAGCTGGCCAGTCGTTGGTGCGAGAAACCATGTTGCTTGAAATGATTGCTCAGCAGCGTGAGAACACCCAACAAGCCTCGGCGTAATCGACAAGGTCTGCTTCATGGACAAAGCGCAACTGATTAAATTGGCCAACATGCCCATGCCGTTTGGCAAGTACGCAGGACGTGTATTGATTGATCTGCCTGAAGAATACTTACTGTGGTTTCAAAACAAAGCCGAGTTTCCAAAAGGCGAGCTAGGAGAGCTGATGAAGCTGTGCCTGGCCCTCAAAGTGGAAGGGCTTGAGGAAGTGGTTCACCCTCTCAAGAATCTTCGTCCCGCCCACTAGCGGTCGATGACCCACAGCCTGTCGTCGCCGTTGATCTTCTGACTAAGTGCATAAAGAAGTTGTGCGCGGGCGTCGTCGCTGGGGGCAATCAGATCATAAATACCACTGACTGCTTGACCGTCTAACACTGTATCGACTCGCATGGCGGCGGCATAGGTTTCCCCGTTTTGAGTGCCGATGCATAGCGTTACTGTGGCGTCGTCAATTTCAACGCCATCTTCAAGCGCAAGCTGGGCAAAGTAAGCGAGCATAGTGGCGCGATCTGATTCTGGCCACTGTTGCGCCTGAAGCTTGGCGTATTGAATCATCAGTGGGTGGTTGTTGACCCAATATAGCGTTAGCGGTTGTTTGTCCGGTACGCTGGGTGGCTCGAAAGGTTGAGGAGGCTTAGCGGCGGCGTGATAGATATCAAAGCCCGCGAGGCTTTCTTTGGTTGGGAATTGCGCTTTTTTTACGTGGCATGCCATCCAGCGTTGTTTAACATCAAAATGGGAAATAATTTCAGACGCGTCCATAAACACCACATGCGATAACAACAATCAACAGGCATCATAACGGAGTGAGCAGAAATAACAATCGCTGCGCGATAGCACCCGACAATAAAGCCTGCCAGAGATCACAGCCCCAATCTGATTGCGTTTAAACTGGGCAGACGGAGCGGCTGTTGTCGCGTAAAATAGGAAGTATCGACAATGAATGATACTGCATTTAGGTTCCCCTTTTATGTCTGGACAGCGGCTACGTGCACAGTTCTCCCGCCTTTATCATCATTTCAATGGTGAAAGCACTGATACAACCTTGCAAGCTGTGGCGGATATTTTGGTCTGTACGCGGCGTAATGCGCGAATGGTGCTCAGCAAGCTAGAAGAGCAAGGGTGGCTTACCTGGCAGCCTTCCGTAGGGCGAGGGAAGCTCTCTCGTTTAGCGTTTTTGCGAAGTGAAATGGCACTGCGAGAAGAGCAGGCAGCACATTGGTTGGCGCAGGGCAAAATGGATCAAGCCTTGGCGTGCCTTGATCATGACTCGACCAAGCTCGCCGCCTTAATTCAAAAACAGATGGGGCCGAGTACGCAAAACGGGCGGCAAATTGTTCGCCTGCCCTATTACCGTCAACTCGAGACGCTGGATCCAAGCGAACCTTTGCGTCGTTCAGAGCAGCACTTGGTCGGGCAAATTTTTAATGGCTTGGTGCGTTATCGTGGTAGTGAACGTATCGTAACGCCGGACTTAGCCCACCATTGGGAGGCGTTGTCGCCGACTCATTGGCGGTTTTACTTACGTCCTGGTGTCCGCTTCCATGATGGTCAGCTAATGCGCGAGCAGGATGTGATAGCGAGCCTATCTGCGCTTTCTACGCGGCGTTTTTTTGCTCACCTTTCGCGCGTTGACTCGCCGGGTCCGCGTATGATCGATGTGCACCTTTCGTCCCCCGACCCAAGGTTTGATCACGCGCTTACCTTGCCAGAGGCAGTCATTCGTCCAGCCGATCGCCACCAAGCTCAATCCAGTAGTTATCAACCGATTGGGACGGGCCCTTATCGCGTGGCAGAGAAACAGCCACACCGCTTAGTTCTCGAGGCATTTGATGATTATTTTGGTTATCGTGCCCTGACCGATGAGATCCAGATTATGGTGTTTGATGAGGCGGCAATGTGCTATCTCACTCCCAGTACCTCACTGACGCCGGAGCGATTAGCCAGCCATCAAACGACCTTGAGTCAAAAGTTAGAAATGGATCAGGGGGCCGGTTATTTATTGTTGAATTGTCGCGATGGATTAGCAAAGCAACCCGCATGGCGTGAATACCTACATGCCAAGCTCTCATCGCTGCAACTACTTCCACGCTTGGCGCATTGTGGCATGGGTGAATACCGATTGTTCAATGCGTATGGACTGATGCCAGGTTGGATGCATCATGGCCTTTCGTCCATGTCACCAGTCGTGCCGTCGCCAACGTCATTGACCGTGGCGTATTTATCTGATCATCCTCTCTATCCCCTTCTCGCCAAGGCAATACACGCGCACTTACTTGAGGATGGTATTCAAGTGAAAACCCTGGCATTGTCACCTACCGACTATTTTAGTGGTCAATATGGCCGCAAAATCGATATCTGGTTAGGGGCGATGAGCTTTGGAGAACGCGGACAGGCAGGGTTATTCAACTGGCTGGGGACGCATGATCTGGTATTGAGTGCCTGCACGGATCCCATGCTCAAAACCATTGAAAGTCACACGCAGCGTTGGCGAGACACGCAAGATGATAGCTGTGCTGAGCACTTAGCCCGTTGTCTGGTTGAGCATCAAATGGTGCCGTTGTTTCATATTTGGATGGGTGTCATGGCAACGCCAGATCTCCAAGATGTGGCATCGAATGCAGTGGGGTGGTTTGATTTTAAATCTGTGTGGCACAAACCACATTAAAGACTGTTATTGTCCTCTTCAACACCGAGCGGAAACGTGGCGGTGAGTAAAAGGTATTTGTGCAACGGTAAGCCATCTTTTTTGCGAAACAAAGGGTGAAAGATACGATATCGCCCCTCAGTTAACCCTAAGGGTGCGATGGTCTCAGCAAGGCTCGATGTCGCGCTGGTCAGGCGTATTCCTTGCGCGCGATAGGCGTCTGCGTGAATTGGCTGGTGTCCCAACCACCATGAAGGAACGGCCTTACTGGCGTTGGTGCGATCAATCCAGTGATCACTGACCACAATCACGCGTCCAGGCTCAGCCGGGTTGGTGATGCCATGATTCAGTAGCCAAGCAACGTCACGCACCAGGGCATCACGACAAGCGTTATTGCCGCTGAGTAGGCGATGGGCGAGTATGTATATCGCGCTGCCATCAAGTTGTAGTTGATAGACGGTTTGGCTATGTGGGCGGGTATCGTCGAGCAAATGAAACGTTGCGGGCTTGTCGTGTGCATCAAGCACTCGCATGAGTCGGCGTGCGAGTGCTTTGCCCATGTGGGGATCACGCATTCCCCGGTTGTGAACCGTCGGATAGTGATGCTCGCACAATTTGACACAATCTTGCTGAAACTGGCGCAGTGCCAGCGAGACCAGATCATCTAACAAAAACCCGTTACTCCTACCAAAAACGTCTTGAACGCGGATGTCGTCCTGTTGCGCGGACTCATCAGGGCACACAGCCTAAAGTATGCAGTATATCACTTAAATCGCCCAATAAATCAGGGAGAAACGCTACTTTGTGCGCACTTTCTCATCGCGGGGAGGGGCTGAACGGCGATCGGTACCATGTTGTGACCAATCAAGCGGCATGGTTTGTATGTTTTTATCTACCCTTATTGGCAGATTATTGCCTCCTTCGGTGGGGACGGGGTGATGCGTTGACCCAGTCACCTTGACGATCACCGGCTCATTGCCTTATTTGGAGACACACCAGTGCCTGTTCAATTGCTATCTCATATTGGCACTAAAATTGCTTTTGTCTGTGTGCATGTCACAGTAATACAACGGAATACCATGAATTTAAACCTTTGGCTTCGTGCAGCAGTCTGGTTGACGGTTGCCTCATTTCCCGTTTCTTCATACGCGGCTGATGGCCTTGCCGCGGGGGTTTTCCTTGGCTCGCCGATGTCGGGCGTGACCTTGAAACAAAACCAATTTAAAATTCAAGCGGGCATCGACAAGGTGGGCGTTGCCGTCGATGGGACTTGGAATTTGGGTGAATGGCTTGGGCGGATGGAATATGCGCCTATGTATGTCTATGCGGGGGGTCAGTGGGTAGATGATTCAACGCACCAGTGGGGACCACGCGCAGGGCTCGGCGTCACGCTTCCGGTGGGTACGGGGGATGTGGAACTGTTCGCCGAGGCGGGCACGACGTGGTATTGGGAGGAAAAAGGCGATATTGAGTTTGAAGGTGCCGCTGGGGCGCGGATTTATTTCTAGCCGACTCCCGTCTGTGATTAATAAAAAGGTTGCATCGCTGGGGTTAGCCTGTGCGATGCTTTGGGCGTTAGCGGTGCCAACAGCGTTTGCCACCCAGTATCCGTTGCCCACCGACGGCAGTCGACTGGTTGGCTATCCAGAAGCGCACATCGTCAAAGAGGGCGAGCACTTAGAAGCCATTGCCAAACACTATGATGTGGGGTTTCTAGCGCTTTTAGCGCTCAACCCAGGAATGGATCCCTACTTGCCTGAGCCCGGCGCTTTGGTGCGCTTACCCAATCAGCTCTTGCTGCCCTCACCACCTCACTCGGGGATCGTGATTAATCTTGCCGAGTTACGCCTTTACTATTTCCCTGAGCCAGCCGCTAGAGCAGGAGGAGAAACAACAGACGCTCAACGTGCTGTTCATGTATTCCCCATCGGGATTGGTAGAGTGGGGCGCGAAACCCCCACCATGAACACCTATATTAGCCAAAAGCGCGAACATCCGACGTGGACGCCACCTCAGAGCATTCGTGATGAATATAAAAAACAGCGCGGCATCATTTTGCCTGATGTGGTGCCGGCAGGACCAAACAATCCCTTAGGTGAACATGCGCTAAGGTTGGGCTTCGGTAACGGTGAGTATTTAATTCATGGCACGAATAAGTCGTTTGGTATTGGGCTGCGAGTCAGCGCGGGCTGTATCCGACTTCGTCCTGACGATGTGGCATGGCTGTTTGAGCAAGTGGACGTTCATACTCCCGTGAGGGTGATTAATCAACCCGCGAAGCTAAGCGTTGAGCCTGATGGGCGCGTGATGGTAGAAGCCCATCGTCCTTTGTCAAAAAATGAAAAAGAGACCAAAGCGCGTTTGTCGATTGAGCCTGATCCTCAGGTGTTAGCGATGTTAGCGCGATTGGAATTGTCACCTCAGCGGTACCGAGCGGCGTTATCGGTTCAGGAAGGCGTGCCGATAGAGATCGCGACACTGACCCCAGCACAGTTAAAAGCCTGGCAGCGTCTCGAGCGTGCAGACGTAGATGTCAAGCCAGTGAGGCGAACGAAGGAGTAAACGTCAGATAACAGCATGAAAACGGCGCATGGCGTAGCGCCGTTTTGTTTATTCAATGCGTCGTCGGTGCTTAAGTCGATACGCTACTTGGTATACGACTGCGCCATATTATCAATGCGCTTGTTAGCACGTTTGGCTTCGTCATAGGCCATTTGAGAGGTATCTTTGGTATCACTCACGTCGCTTTTCATCATAGAAACGTCGTTAGAGAGCGCATCGACTTTCGCGGATAAATCATCAACACTTTGTTGTAGTGCGGTGTTGCTAGTACAGCCGACGAGCAACACGGTTGAAGCTATTGCTGCTAGAGCCATTGGACGGATTTTCATAGAGAACCTCGCTATTGTTGTTGGAGATAGCAATCACGTCAAAAGGGTCACGCGCAAGCGCGACTACCTTTTACCATAGACGCTGGTAGGGGATTTTGCTGCTGAATCCTCAACTTGGCGGCCATACCTTGACACAGTTAACATTTAACGCGCTGTTCGACCCATCCATCGAGACACGTTAAAGACTATTCGTGGTGATGATTTCCTTCATCGCTATGGTGCTGCATACCATCCATGACTGATTTCACTGGGATCTGCTTGGTCAGTGAATGACCGTCTGCAGTGTTTAAGGTCAACGAAATGTGCTCGCCTACTTTGAGTGGCTGGGTAAGATCAAATAGCATCACATGCAGGCCTCCTGGCTTTAATGTGACTTGCTCGCCTTCAGGCACCAAGATTTGCGCAATTTGTCGCATTTCCATCATGCCATCTACCATGGCATGCTCATGCAACTCTACCCGTTTCGCCGCCGGTGTACTCGCACTCACCACCCGTTTTAGCACCTTGCTTTGATTATCGAGCACCATGAAAGCGGCGCTATTTGGTGCGCCAGGTGCAGTGGCACGCGCGTAGGCATCATGAATAAAAAACTCACCATGGGCATGCACCAATGGGGCAACCATAAAAGCGATAGCGGCAATAAAAGATTTGAATGATGTCATTGTTATTCCTTGTTTTGACCAGTCACCCGTTCAATCGCTGCGATCAGCATCTCAGGGTTTAAGGTGTGAGGGACTTTCTCTACGAGTTCACCGTTCGGTGAGAGAAAATAAAAAAAGGAGCTATGGTCAACGGCATAGTCCATGGCGGAGTCTTCCAGCTCGGTGATGCGATATAAAACTCCGTAACGGTTTGCCAGCTGGGCGATTTGTGCTTCTGAACCACTGACGCCGGTGATGGCCGGATGGAAAAAATGGGCATACTCCGCGGCTTTTTCGCTGGTATCACGCTTTGGGTCGAGGGTGATAAAGACTGGCGACACCGCGTTTCGTGTCGACTCAGGGAGCGATTTTAACGCAGCAGATAGTACGGCGAGCGAGGTGGGACAAACATCAGGACAATGGGTATAACCGAAGTAAACAATGCGCGGACGTGGGTCATCGGTATTGTAAAGGTTAAACGGTTGCCCTTGTGATTGTAATGCACCCGCTTGTGCCTGCTTTTGTGACGTTTGATAGTGATCAAATAGCGCGCGGGCACCCAAGCCAAAACAAACGGCAATAATGGCGACAAGCCAAGCTTTCTTACTCATAGTCGCTCCATGCTTACTTTAATGGGGAATAGCGTGTTTGCATCATCATTAAGTGTAATGGTTCCCGCCCAGGTCATGCTGTCTTCAGTGCAAACGGGCAGCATCAATTGCCCTTGGTAAGTCAGTTTATCGGTTTGTTTAAGCACCAGCCGATATTCCCCCATATTCATTTCGACGCCTTGGAGCTTCACGAGCAAGGTATCCGTGTTAAGCGCCTGGGGGGCGGTTACCGTGAGGGTATTGGCGTGTAGTGGATGAACCACTGGATTGCCTAAGTGGGCTTGATAACCCTTGTATTGGCACGTTTGCTGATTTAGCGAACAGTAGGCGGCTGGCGCGACGGTTGAACTCGAAGCGGTCGAGAAAAAGCCAGATAGCCAAGAGGGAAGAAAAAAAGCCATCACTGCCAGCATTAAGAGACCGACAGTGATAAACAATGGGCGACTCACGGGTGATTGTGAGGGTGATATATGCATTATTTAGTCCTGCTTAGGCGAGAAACGCTCCAGCAATAATACCAGCACAAAGCCACCTATCATGGCAATGATGGCCAAGCTAACTTGTGCCGGGTGTCCCACGATTGCCTCGTACGCGCCCGGTAGAAGGTTATCTTGCATCAGAGGCACTTGCTCACCGGATGAGTTGGTACGCCATGTAAGCGTGTGTTTCCACGGCCAGATTTTACCTAGCGTGCCCAACATCAGGCCGGTCAGAAACGCGAGCGTTAGCGCGTAGTAGCGGCGCAGCAGCCATGACAACAGGTGCGAAAAGGTCAATAAGCCAGTCACCGCGCCCACCGCAAATAATCCCAGTAAGCCAAACTGCGTTTGATGAACCGCATCTAGGATCGGACTGTACATTCCCAGCAACAGCAGAATAAAACTGCCAGAGATCCCAGGCAAAATCATAGCGCAAATCGCGATGGCGCCGGCGAGAAAGACGGTGAGCGGCGAGGCGGTGAGCTGCAACGGGTTCGCAATAGTAATCCAATAGGCAAACCCGATCCCTAGCAGTGCGGCGAGAACGGTTTTAGGCCTTATTCTGGGGGCGGGCAATTGTTTGGCAATATGCAACGCTGAAGCGATGATCAAGCCAAAGAAAAACGACCACAGTGGGATCGGGTGATGGGTGAGCATCCAGCTTATCCCTTTGGCCAAACTGGCAATACTGGTCAGAATGCCGGCTAAGAGCACACAAAGAAAGGTGCCGTTGATATGGTGCCAGACGGCCTTGAACCCTTCCTTGCGCCAGAGTGTAAAAAGGCGCGGCGTGATACGCCGAATACTCTCAAGTAACTGGGTGTAGATACCAGTAATAAATGCGATGGTGCCGCCAGAGACACCAGGAACCACATCTGCAGCCCCCATCGCCATGCCTTTAAGGTAAGTTGAGACCAGGTTCTTGATCATAATGCTATTCATCGATAAAAAGCTAAGGGCTGCATTATACCGAGATGAATCGTCAGTGATAGGCCTGCTTATACTAGGACGACTAGTCGTCTTCGCCATTTAAATTTTGAAGAGCATCAGCTAGTGCCCTCACGCGTTCATTCGTTTGATCGACAAGGCGACGAATTTCGGCTGCAGACTCTCCAGAGCGTTGTGCCAATTGTCGTACTTCATCGGCGACCACGGCAAAACCTCGGCCCGACTCACCGGCCCGAGCTGCTTCAATAGCTGCGTTGAGCGCAAGTAAGTTTGTCTGTTCGGCGATGCCGTTTATTACACCAATAATTTGTTGTATTTCGCTGCTAGATGCTTCGACTTTTGTCATTTCCTTCTCCGTTACATCAACAGCTTGGGCTCTATTGGTCACATCAATACCGTAGGAGACGAGGTACACAGGGTTCCCTTCGGAGTCAAAAATGGGGGCGACGACAGTATCGAAACGGCGTTCGCTTCCGTCTGCAGCTGTAAACGGCAGTACTTCTTTTATTTGTTTACCCGAGAGCACATCGCTAAATGTCGGTTCTCCGAGCTTATTCTTGAGGTTGTTGCTTAGAATTTCTGAGTTCGACGATGTTTCTGCGCGTAAGTGGTCAAGCATGTACGAATTAAACGAATCAGGTGTACCGTCAAGACTCCACTGCATAATGCCGTTGCTGACACTGATCGCATCAAATCGACGTTCTGCCTCAAGTGATCGTTGTTTCGCTTCGGTGATATCAGCTTGAATAGAAATAAAGCTAGATAACTGTCCGTTATCATCAAAAATTGGATTGATAGAGACAGATATCCAATAGGCATCACCGTGTTTGTTATAATTAAGGAGCTCGTCGTAAAAGGGTTCGCGATTTTTTAGTTTTTGTGAGATTTTCGCGACAGTTTCGGTGTTAGTTCCTGGCCCTTGAAGCATGGTACCTGGTTTTTTGCCGCGCATTTCCGACATTGTATAACCTGTAAGTTTTTCAAACCCTTGGTTAACATAACGGGTATAGCCGTCAGCATCGGTAATGATGACTGAGTTATCTGTCTCATTTGCTACCATCGACAGCATTTTGAATTCTTCCCGACGCTCAACTTCCTCTGTGACGTCTTTGACAAACGCGGTGTACTGAATCTCGTCATCAAGTTCTATTTTAGATATTGAGAAACTTCCCCAACGGTTTTCACCATTTTTACGTACGAAAGGGACTTCGCGGGTGGAGCCCACAATTTTGTTGATACCGGTTCTTCGGTTTCGATTGACTAATTCATCATGCTCATGACGGTGTTGTTCAGGCACCAACATTTTTACGTTATGGCCTAGCATTTCGTCCCGAGAGTATCCCCACATTTGCTCAGCAGATTTATTAGCAAAGGTGATGCAGTTACGGCCATCGATAGTCACGACTGCATCTAGAGCTTGCTCGAGGGTTTGATGAACAATCTCTTGAGCTTGTTTTTGTGAAGAGATATCGTGAACAAATGCGGTGTAAGTAGATTTTCCAGCATGTTTAATATGGTTTAACGAGATGTTCACCCATACACGAGTTCTATCTTTTCTTTCTAACTGTACATCGCGAGATGTTCCGACGATGCGATTTTCTTGGGTCGTACGGTGATGATTAATGAACCCGTCATGACTGCCCCGAATTTCTTCTGGAACCAGCATTTTGACGTTGTGACCTAATACTTCATTGCGTTGATAACCCCACAGCGATTCAGCAGCATCGTTGAAATAGATAACATCATTTTTTTCGTCGATGGTCACGATAGCGTGTATCGACTGATCCAGTGTTTTTTTATAACGTCCATCAACGACCAAATCTTTTAACATTCACTTATTCCTTATTGACCGCTCACACTCCTCGGTGACTATTGATGAGTGTGATGTCAGTTCCAATTAGAGAGAAATACCGTATCACATCCTGTACTCGGGTGTTGAGTGAACCGATCAGCGTTTATGCCAATAGCAACACAAAAAACGAGGAAATACTGTCAAAGCGTATTCAAGCGTTGATATCACTATAAATAACGCGAGCGCGGGCCAGAAAACTCGTGTATTTAACGGCTTTTTAAAGGAAGGCTAGGTTGATGATGATGGCGTTAAGCCTGTATGTCCGGGCGGCAAGTGGAGTGGGGGAGCCGGACTCCCCCAAATGATGGTTAAGGCTGTTGAGGTTTCTCGAACACGGCGACGGACCAAGCGGGTACAGTGAGTTTGCCGTTGGTCACTTGAGCGGGCTGTTGGTTATACGCTATCGAGCCGTTGCCCGCATTGGCTTGCAAGCTGTGAAGCTGATAGCCGGTGGCGTCGATGTTGGCAAAGTCATTGACCGCCGCGCCTGAGGCATTGATCGCGACGATAATCCCGTCACGCGTTGCATCCATCGTGCTGTCGAGCAGACTGCCACTGTTATCAATTTTCATCACAATTAGCCCTGAAATTTGTGAGGCGCCTGTATTGTGAAAGCTGACACGTTGGTTGATCACGCTGCCTTGGCCCAGATTGAACAGCCCTGACGACGTACGCAGCGCCACCAGCTCATTAAAGTAGCTGTCCATGTTGCTGATTGCCTGTGGCGTTGGTTTGGCCTCGTTGTTGTGGTTGGCAATCACGGTTTCAATCATCGGCCAGGTGTAGCCGTCTTTATCTTCACGCGGCAGCCCTTGATCCCACTGCGTGGTTTGTTGGGTAAAGTCGACGCGGTTATACCAATCGCCCGAATCATATGAGTCACGCTGCATGGATTTTGAACGAAGCATCTCGCTGCCCATGTGAATAAAAGGCACCCCTTGTCCCAACAGTGCAGTGGAGAGTGACACGGCCTGGGCACGGACGCGTGTCGCGAGCGGCATGGCGTAAGGGAATTTGTATTGATTGTTATCCCACAAGGTTTGGTTGTCGTGCTTGGAGACATAGTTTTGGATCTCCCAAGCATCTTGTGCGTAGCCAGCCGGTTGACCGTTGTAATCGACCTCGTCGCCTCGGACCGTATCTCCATTGGCAATTTGTAACTGAAAATCTTTTAAATTACCCGCCATACCCAAACGGACTAAATCGGCGTTATGCAGGGCACTGGCTCTTTCCCCGTTGCTTTGCTGTTGCAGATCATTGGGCGCGACCCATTGACCATTACCAAAGCCTTGGTTTTTACGCAGGTACTCGCCGCCATCGAATGGACCGCCGCCACGAACCGCATCACGAAGTCGGTCAGAAAACGAACCAATACCTGTGCCGGCCAGGTTTGCTTGGGTGGCTTGGACAAACTGGCGATCGTTGGCGACTTCTTCCAACCTTCACCATGATAGTCGCGATGGCAACCGATGCGCCGAGCGGTTGCAAAAAGTGAGTGCGCTTCATTGATTATTCCTCATGTGTCAATACTGAGGCGCAGCATACTGAAGGGCGACACCTACCATGCGTGATCGGGTTAAAACTCAGCGTGTTATGGCAGAAAAGATGATGAAATTCAGTAAAGTATCACGAAAAGTAGGGGGAGAGCGAAAGACCACTACGCCCCCGAAAAGTCTGGGGGCGTAGGCATAGATGACTAGTTACCCATAAGCTGAAGGAGGTTTTCGGCGGTGACGACCGCTTCTTTACGGTTAGCAATATTGAGCTTTTGGTAAAGGTTACGGATATGGGTTTTGATGGTGGTACCGGCGACATCCAGTTCATGAGCAATTTGCTCGTTACTAAACCCGGAATAAATCAAGCCGAGCACTTGCCATTCGCGTTGCGTCAGGGAGCTGGTTCGCACCAGCTCTGGCACGTTAGGGTGCTTGACCAGTTTTTCGACAAAGGCTTCATCAAAGTGGGTGGAGCGTGAGCGCTGATGGCTGGCGATTTCTTTTAATAGCTGCTGTGCCCGGTGGCGCTCTAATGCGCCGAGCGCATGTTGTTCAATCAACGCGTGCAGCAATGATGAGAGCGCATCACCTTCGATTAAAAAGTTACCCATCATCCCGGTTTGATTGGTTAGGATCAGGGCATCTTGCAAGAGACTTTTGGCGTATTCCGTCTCTTGCACTTTACTGGCGAGCACGGCCTCGACGATGAGATTGCGGTTTTTATCCGTCACTAAGTTGGCCCGGTTCGCTTCGCGGCGCAGAAAATCGACCGCTTGACGTGCTTGATCATACTGACCCAAATGCAGGTGCGCGCGGGCAATGTTTCGCCACTGAAGCTGGCTAAAGTGGTTGCAGGCGGTCGCGGGGCGAACGGCTTGATGTAACCACTCATCCATATTGGTCAGTTCGTTTTTGGCGTGCCAATAGAGCAATAGCGAGAGTGACGCGTTAGCGGTCCAATCAACATGATAAACAGACTCTCGTAGAAGGTGCTCTATGTGCTCAATGCTTTTGGCCGCTTTATCTAACTCACCGCGACTAACAGCCACGCGCGCGAGCATAGAGTAGCTATGCAAATGCTTGCTCGGCGGTTGGTTTTCCAAAACCTGTAGCCCCTTATACGCACAGGCTTCAGCTTCATCCAGTCGGTTCCAACACCAGAGTATTTGGGCGCGAAGCCGTAGAGCAAATTCATGTAAAGGAACTTGGTGCAATTGCTGATCTTCAATGAGCTGATCGGCGCTGTCGAGCAACTCAAACGCGGCTTGCACATAGCCTTGTGCCAGGAGAATTTCACTTTGCTGTAAAATGGCCCACAGCGCTTGGTGATATACCTGATGCTGGCGCGCTAACTTTTCCGTTTGTTGCATCATGGATAAAGCGCGATCCAGTTCGCCGAGCACATGATTCACCTCGCCAACCACGGAAGTCGCGACAATACGTCCTCGGTAATTGGCGCTATCGAGTTGCTCGAGTGCTTTTTCTGCCAGCTGCATCGCTTGCTCAGGCTCATTCGCATTAATGGCTACTTGGGCAAGCAGGGCATTGGCATTGCCTTGGTAATCAATATCCAGTGGAATGTCGCGGGCTTGATACGCCTTTTCGGCACTGGCCAATAACTCGCCAACTTCGTGATACCTGTGTTGGCTTTGTGCTAACCAAGCACGCAGTAAGCTCAAATTGGGGTATTGGTATAAAAGCTCATCACTGAGCTTGATAATCGCGGATGCGAGTGTGGATAGTTCGCCACGATTGAACATACGCCAGCCGTGTTGATTGAGAATATCGGCCAGCAACGCATCGTCTTTGGCATAGCGTGCGTGGCGCAAGGCTTGATGAGGGGACTGCAGCTTTAGCCAAGCCAGTGCCGCGTGTCGATGCAAGGTTTGTTGCTGGTGGGGGATCCTGGCTTGGCGCTCGTGGGCCAAAAACTCCGCGAATAAATGGTGAAACCGGAACCAGTTGTTATCCCCCTCAAGCGGATAGATAAACAAGCCATAGCGATTGAGTGACTCAAGCATACCCAGCGCATCTTCTCGCTCGGTCAAGGCGAAAACCAGTTCATCATTGAACATTTCTAACACTGAGACCTTCATCAGAAACTGACGTGTCTCCGTGTCAAGCAAGTCGAAGACTTCTTCCGCTAGATAGTCCCAAAGATGGGCATGGTTAAATTCTGCACACGAGGCGGCGCTTTGAATTAGCGTGCGTTTTTGGTGCTGCGCTTGAATGGCGATCAGTTGCAGCGCGGATGGCCAACCTTCGACGTAGGTACATAAGGCATTCGCGGTCGATTCATCGACGCCATCGTCGATACGTTGGTTGAA
This sequence comes from Salinivibrio sp. ML323, assembly GCF_001995745.1. NCBI lineage: Bacteria > Pseudomonadati > Pseudomonadota > Gammaproteobacteria > Vibrionales > Vibrionaceae > Salinivibrio > Salinivibrio sp. ML323. The sequence continues at coordinate 46,112 of NZ_MUES01000018.1, forward strand.
AAACCGGGTTGTCTCTTCGTTATCGAACGCGAGAAGCTCGTTGCCTATCTCGATCATCAGGTCTCGCACGCGTAAGTTCGCGGTGCCCAGTGGTGGGTTAGCGCGTGACGTCACCACTAACGTGAGGTTCTCTGGCATGTGCTTGATGAAAAAGCGCATCGCTTCATGGATTTCTTCGTTATCAACCAGTTGATAGTCGTCCAGCACCAAATAGCTGGTGGCGTGAAACCCGGCCAGTTCGGCAAAAACATCAGACAAGAGCGCACGAAGTGATGAGAATTGGCGTTTTTCCGCCAGTTTTATCGTATTGGCGCAGCCTTCTTGGGTGGCTTGGTGCAACGCTTGTAATAAATAGTTTATGAAGCGAAAGCTGTCGTTATCACTGTCATCAATGCTAAACCAACCGACATTGGGTTGATCGGCGAGCCACTGGGCAGCCATGGTGGTTTTGCCATAACCGGCCGGAGAGCGAAACAGCACCAGCTTATAGTGGGGGGCTTGTTGTAAAATATCGAGCACTCGCGGGCGCAATATCGCGTTATAAAGCCGTCCAGGCCGAGTCAGCTTTGATGGGATCCACATAAGACACTGTCCTTCACTACAAATGCGGTGCGTCATCTTTGGTGCGCACCTCTGTCCTGATTGCAGTGTATGTAACTTCAAAGACACAAACTATGATCTATCCCTGATCTCTTAACGGGTGCCCTAATTTAGTGCAACTACGCCTTATAATTGTGATAAATGTCACTCAATTGCCTTTTTCTTGGCTTTTTTTATCGTCGGTGTACACATTCATGTTGGTTTGTCAGGGTTTAATTTGCGCTAGCGCACAAAAATCACCAAAAGCTAGACGGTTTTTTTCATCGCCGGCTTAGACAGGCTTTTGTCTCATAGCGTGATGAAGATCACCAGTCAGTGGGCTGTGCTTCATTTTGATGAGAGCCCGCTCACTGTTGATGTGTGACCTGGCTCTCTACGCCCTGTGGTCTCCTCCTTTGATGAGAACGACGTGGGAGGATGTTTGCCGTGCTCGGGTTGGGCAGGATGACTAACCATCAAGGTTTCATTCCATTATCGAGAGCAACGACATGACACCAAAACAGCAACATGCGTTTGATAAAAGTGCGTTTAAAATCAGTATGGTTCAACACTTAACCCAGCTAGGTCACGCACCAGATACTGCTCAACTGCGTGATTGGTACCTCGCGCTTGGCCGCGCATTAGCCGAACACACGACGAGTGACTTGGTGGCCACTGAACACGATCAAGCTATTAAACAAGCGAAAAGTGTTAACTATTTATCCCTCGAGTTTTTGATTGGTCGTTTAACCGGGAACAACCTGATTAGCATGGGCTTGTACGATGCTATCGCCGATGCCGTGAGTGAGCTTGGGCTTGGGTTAACGGATTTACTCGAACAAGAGCGTGATCCGTCTCTGGGTAATGGCGGCTTGGGACGTCTGGCGGCCTGTTTTATGGACTCTTTGGCGGCACAGCAGTATCCGGCAGTGGGTTACGGATTACATTATGAATATGGGCTTTTCCGTCAGTCTTTTCATGAAGGGGCGCAGCAAGAGGCTCCTGATGCATGGCGCGAACCGGAAGGCTACCCATGGGAACTGGTACGTCCTGAATTATCCCAAATTATCGGCTTTTATGGTCATGTTGAGGTCGTTGAAGAAGCAGGGCATACCTATCGCCAATGGGTGCCAAGCTTGAAAATCCAGGCAATGCCTTGGGACTTACCCATTGTCGGTTACCAAAGTAACACCGTTTATCCATTGCGTTTGTGGGAAGGTCGAGCACTGACACCGTTCGCGCTTGATGCTTTTAATGCGGGCGAGTATACCCATGCGCAGCAAGCAGATATTGATGCGGGTAACCTGTCTAAAGTCCTTTACCCCAACGATAACCATGATTCGGGCAAGACGCTGCGCTTGATGCAGCAGTACTTCCACAGTGCCGCCTCGGTCGCAGATATCCTCCGTCGTCACCTAGAGGCAGGTCATGCTCTAGCGGCGTTGCCAGAGTATGAAACCATTCAATTAAACGACACCCACCCCACCATCGCGATTCCTGAGCTGATGCGCGTATTGCTGGATGATTATCGTCTGGGCTGGGATGAGGCGTGGTCAATCGCCAGTCGTACTTTTGCTTACACCAACCACACCTTACTGCCCGAAGCGCTGGAAACCTGGAGTGAGGCATTGATTGCGCGCTTGCTGCCGCGTCATATGGAGATCATTTTTGAGATTAACCATCGCTTCATGCAAGAGGTAGAAGCGAAGTGGCCCGGCGATGTGGCGAAAAAGCAGGTGTTGTCAGTGATTGACGACAAAGGTGAGCGCATGGTGCGTATGGCGAATCTATGTGTGGTTGGCTCTTATGCGGTAAATGGCGTTGCGGCGTTGCACTCTCAGTTAGTTAAGCGTGATTTATTCCCAGAATTTGATGCGCTATATCCGGGCCGCATTCAAAATGTGACCAATGGCATCACACCGCGTCGCTGGTTGAAGTTCTGTAACCCTGACTTGTCCAACTTGATCAGTGAAAAAATCGGTGAGCAGTGGCCAGCGCAATTAGAGCAACTCGAGCGGATTGCTCAATACGCCGATGATACTGCGTTTCAAAAGACATTCATGGATGTCAAAAAGCGCAACAAGCAGCGTTTGGCAGGATGGGTCAAAGAGCATCTCGATATTACCCTCAATACCGATGCGATTTTTGATGTACAAATTAAGCGTCTGCATGAATATAAGCGTCAGCACTTGAATCTATTGCATGTGATTTCGCTCTATCAGCGCTTGCTTAACGAGCCAGACTTTGACATGGCGCCACGAGTGGTCTTTTTTGCCGCGAAAGCCGCGCCTGGCTATGAATTAGCAAAATCGATCATCTATGCGATTAATAAGGTCGCTGAAACCATTAATAATGACCCACGAGTCGGTGACAAGCTCAAGGTCGTCTTCATTCCTGATTATCGTGTCAGCATGGCAGAAATCATTATTCCGGCTGCCGATGTGTCTGAGCAGATTTCTATGGCCGGTAAAGAGGCGTCTGGCACGGGTAACATGAAAATGGCACTCAACGGCGCGCTTACCATCGGCACCATGGATGGCSCTAACGTGGAAATCCGTGAAGAGGTGGGTGACGATAATATCTATATCTTCGGCTTAGATGTTGATGGTGTCACCGAATTACGCCAAAAAGGCTATCAGCCTGAAGCGGTCTATCACAGCCAGCCCCTATTGAAGGCCGCTTTGGATAGTTTGCTGGATGAGACGTTCACGCCAGGTCAGCCAGGGGCCCTGCGTCCTGTGTTTGACAGCGTGATGGGTAGCGGCGACCCGTACCTGTGTTTGGCTGACTTTGCCGATTACGTGCGCGCACACAATGACATTGACCGTGATTACCGTGACGCGTCGCAATGGGCACGTAAAGCGATTCTGAACACCGCGCTGGTCGGTAAGTTTAGCTCAGACCGCTCAATTCGCGATTACGTTAATAACATTTGGCAGTTAGAAGCGATTAAGCGCTAATTGCAATATAACGGGTTAACAACCTTATCGGTGGCAAGGAATGAGCCTTGCCACCTAACAATAATGACAACAATATTGCCCAATAAAAGAAGGGGGCAGACCCCTCGGAGAAAGCGATGAAAGAATCTGCATTGAAGACAGTCGCACAAATGGCCAACCTCGCTGATCGCTATATCAGTGCATGGGGCTCAGAAGCGGCTGTGCCGGACAGTACCTTACATGACTTACTAACGTCACTTGGCTATGACACACGAAACGACGAGGCGTTATTGGCGTCGGCGGAGAAAAAACACAAAGCGGATGTGCTCGCCCCCGTGCAGGTGGTGCAGGAGAATGAGCCGGTTGARATTGCGCTTCATTTAGGTACCAGTGCGCGAGAAAGTGACTTTAGTTGGCGTTTGGAAACCGAACAGGGCGAATGCTTTGAAGGTTACTTACAGTCACAAATCGTTCGCGATGAGCGCAGTAATGGTGGCCCATTGGTGTTTAGCCTGCCTTGCTCCCTACCGTGGGGCTATCACCGCCTTTCCGTGATACGTAAACGGCGCAAAGCCCCGTATCAAATGACACTCATCATGGCGCCCACCCAATGTTATAAGCAGCCAGAATTGGATCAACACAAGAAAATGTGGGGGCCGAGTATTCAGCTCTACACATTACGTACCCCTCATAACTGGGGTATCGGTGATTTTGGCGATCTCAAACAATTGGTTAGTGAGCTTGCCTCGCGCGGCGCTGACTTTGTTGGCCTTAACCCTATTCATGCGTTGTTCCCTGCCAATCCAGAAGCCGCGAGCCCGTATAGTCCGTCATCACGCCGCTGGCTTAATCTTTTGTATATTGATGTGAGCAACGTTCGAGAGTTTTGTTTGAGCGCCCGTGCCCAGCAACTCGTGGGCAGTGCCGAATTCCAGCGTCGCCTGCAAGCAGTACGCGACACGCATTGGGTTGATTATAGTGAAGTCGCCGCCTTAAAGATGGCCGTACTACCGCTTTTATTTCAAGAGTTTAAGCAACGCGAGCTACTGCAACAGACACGACGTGGCCGTGCGTTTTTAGACTTTATTGAAAAAGGCGGAGAAAGCTTAAAACAGCAAGCGACGTTTGATGCGTTGCACCAGTATTTACGGGCCGATGATCCTCACGCCTGGGGTTGGCCAGTGTTTCCTGAAAAATATCGTCGTTATGAAAACGCGGCGACGCAAGCATTTATCGAGCAGCATAGCGATGACATTCAACTGTACATGTATCTACAGTGGATTGCCGAAGGTCAAATGGAAGAGGTACAAGCCATTGCTGAAGAGCAGGGGATGTCGCTGGGCTTGTACCGTGATCTTGCTGTTGGGGTGTCAGAGGCGGGAAGCGAAACCTGGTCGGATAATTCACCGTTAGTGTTGGATGCTAGCATTGGTGCACCGCCGGATGTGTTGGGACCGCGGGGACAAAACTGGGGCTTGCCGCCATTTGATCCGCAAGCGCTGCAACACACCGGTTACCATGCCTACATCGAATTGCTACGTGCCAACATGCGTCATTGTGGGGCGTTGCGTATCGATCACGTACTGGGCTTGCTGCGCTTATGGTGGATCCCTAAAGGGAAAAATGCTACCGAGGGCGCTTACTTGTACTATCCCGTTAAAGACATGCTCGCGATTTTAGCGCTTGAGTCGCATCGTCATCAGTGCAGTGTGATTGGTGAGGACTTGGGGACGGTACCCGATGAAATTGGCGCGTTACTTGCGGATGCGGGCGTGCATTCCTACAAGGTATTCTTCTTTGAAACCTCAGAAGAGGACGGTGGCTTTATTTCTCCGGCGCATTACACCGAGCAAGCGATGGCGACGCTTGCCACCCATGATATGCCAACGATTCGTGGTTTTTGGCATTGCGACGATTTAAAGCTGGGGCAAGAGTTAGGCCTATACCCAGATGAAGCGCAACTCCAACAATTGTTTGATGATCGCTTAAAAGCCAAACAAGGCATATTAGACAGTGTAAGCTGGCACGGCATGCTACCGGATGGCGTGGGGGCTGATGCGCGCTATGTGCCGATGGATGGCCACTTGTGCCGCGCATTGCAATTGCATGTTGCCGCCGGCCAATCGGCGCTGTTAAGTGTCCAGTTGGAAGATTGGTTGGAAATGGAGAAACCGGTCAACATCCCAGGCACGGTGGATGAGTATCCTAACTGGCGACGTAAACTCTCGGTCAGTTTAGAGGCGCTTTTTAGTCGAGACGACCTCAACCAACTTGCCAGAGATTTATCTCGGGTGCGTATGCAAGCGAGCCGCCAAACGGTGTAACCACCATACCATGCTCTAACGCTCTATCCTCAGTGCCAGCCAACACGTACAGGATGGAGCGTTTTTTTGTATAAGGAGCCTCCAGTGCCAGATTCTTCCCATTCGATACAGCCCCAATCTATTCAGCCTGATCACTTTGCAATGGATATGGCTGCTTTATATAACCCGAGCGTTGCACATCAGTATATGGGCGCGCATCCGGTGACGTTACCCGTCGCGGGTAAAGCGGTTGAGGGGGTTCGGTTTGTGGTTTTTGCCCCGCATGCACAATCAGTCAGCGTGATAGGTGATTGGAACCATTGGCAAGCCGACGCCGCCTACATGACGCCGATTGAAGATGGCTTTTGGGTCGGGTTTATTGCTCACCTTAGCATGCAGCAGCGCTATAAATACGCCCTAACGGGGCCTGATGGACAGTGCTTACCGCACAAAGCCGACCCTTACGGGGCGTATGCCGAGCAATACCCGTCCTTTGCCTCTCTGACCTATGATCAACATGCTTATCAATGGCACGACCAGCACTGGCAAGCGCGTCCCGTCACCGAAAAACACACGCAAGCGTTATCGTTTTATGAGCTTCACCTCGGCTCCTGGCAGCGAGATGCATCGGGTCAGTGCCCAGGCTATCGTGAGCTTGCTGACCGTCTCGTTCCTTACTTGGTAGAAATGGGTTATACCCATGTGGAGCTAATGCCAGTCAGTGAGCATCCGTTTTATGGTTCCTGGGGTTATCAGCCGGTTGGCCTGTTTGCGCCGACCAGCCGCTATGGCTCGCCAGATGATTTTAAGTATTTTGTCGACCAGTGCCATCAAGCGGGTATTGGTGTGATCCTTGACTGGGTGCCGGGGCATTTCCCTACCGATGATCACGGTTTAGCCTTTTTCGATGGCACTCCGCTATATCATGACCCCGACCCACGACGTGGCTGGCACAACGACTGGCATTGTCATCTCTACGATATGAGTAAAGAGCATGTGCGCCGCTTTTTGGTGAATAACGCCTTGTATTGGCTTGACCAGTTTCACATCGATGGCCTGCGTGTCGATGCCGTCGCGTCGATGCTGTATCTCGATTACTCGCGCGAGCAGGATCAATGGGTCCCCAACGTGGATGGCGGCAACGAGAACTATGATGCCATCGCTACCTTAAAGTGGATGAACGAGTCTGTTTATCATTATTTCCCAAATGCGATGACCATTGCCGAGGAATCGACGACATTTCCGGGAGTATCGGCACCTACTTATGCCGGCGGACTTGGGTTTGGGTTCAAATGGAATATGGGCTGGATGCATGACAGCCTCAGTTATATCCGTGAAGAGTCGGTGTATCGATGCTATCACCACGACACGCTAACATTTCCATTGGTTTATGCGTTTGGCGAGAATTACGTATTGCCACTGTCGCATGATGAAGTGGTTTATGGAAAAGGTTCGTTGATCGGTAAAATGCCCGGTGACGAGTGGCAGCAAACCGCCAACTTACGTGCCTTTCTTGGGTATATGTATGGTCAGCCAGGTAAAAAGCTTAACTTTATGGGGGCGGAGATCGGTCAGACCGCAGAGTGGAACCATGACAGTCAGCTTGAATGGCATTGGCTACAATACGGTCGCCATCAAGGTATCCAAGCATGGGTGAAAGCGCTGAACCACCTGTATGTCTCAACGCCGGCACTGCATCGYCTCGACTGCGATCCGGCAGGGTTTGAGTGGCGATTAAAAGACGCTGCCGATCTCAGTGTCATGGCACACGAACGGCTTGGCGATGACGGCTCGCGGATGCTGGTGGTGAGTAATTTCACCCCGGTACCCCGGGACGGTTTTCAGCTGGGTGTGCCGATGAGTGGTGATT
>NZ_MUES01000019.1:0-47827 GCF_001995745.1 Salinivibrio sp. ML323
TTTCTTTCAACACTGAGTGATTGATATACAGTTAACAGCGTAGGGTACAGAGGTAAGATGTTCTATCTTTCAGACCTTTTGTTTCACGTTATTGGATTTGGCTGATTCAGCAGCCCCAGTCAGGATACTGACTGGGGCTTTTTTTATTGGCTAATCGTCAGCGCGAGGCGTCACCCTGCCACTGCCTTTTTATCGTTTGCTGACTCGCATTATTCCATTATTTTCAAAAAAATTAGAGCAATTACTTTAATTTTGCCTAAGGGCTTGGTTATAATGCGCACAGCTTCTTGTTCTTTATGTGTCTATAGGGTCTGATTGAGATCGCTTAAGCACAAAGATTCGCCGGCCCTCATATTGAGGGTCGGCTTTTTTTTATCTACGTCAGTGACAGGCAGGCTTTCCCCTTTAAAGCGGGTTAATCGGTTGGTTGTGCGTCGTCGGTAAGAGGAGAGGGATCTTGTTGATACCAGCCGTCTAGCTTGCGGCGTAATTTATCGACGCCCATGCCTTTGAGCGATGAGTACAACTCGACCTCAACATCGCCGCAAAAGGCCAGTGACGCTTCACGGATTTTCATCAGTTGCTGCTTACGTGCCCCTGATTTCAACTTATCGGCTTTGGTCAGTAGTACCAATACTGGCAAGTGAGACTCTACCGCCCAGTAAATCAGTTGCTGATCCAAGTCTTTCATCGGATGACGAATATCCATCAACACCACTAATCCGCCAAGTTGATCACGTTTTTGTAAATATTCTCCCAGTGAACGCTGCCACTTCTCTTTCATTTCCAAAGGGACTTGGGCATAACCATAACCGGGTAGGTCGACAATATGACAACCTTCGTCCACCTTAAAGAGGTTAATTAATTGTGTGCGCCCGGGTGTCTTACTGGTCTTTGCTAGGCTCTTTTGGTCACAAAGACGGTTAAGGGAGCTAGACTTACCGGCGTTGGAACGGCCAGCAAACGCAATCTCGATCCCCGTATTATCAGGAAGATGGCGAATGTCGGGTGCGCTGGTAACAAACTGGGTGTTACGGTAATTAAGTGATTGCTCCACTGTTAACTCCGTCTCGTCTTGGTGTAGTAGACTGATTACTTTTGTGTGAATTTGTGTAAAATAACCGTGCTCGGTTTTTGATCGGTAATTGTACCATGACGGTAACTAAGTAGTGGTACTGGAAGCTTGATAATTATAAACGGAATGTCATGAAGAAATTAGCGCTAATATTGACTCTCCTCGCCAGCACTTCAGTCTGGGCCCAAGGAGATGCTGAAGCGGGCAAAGCAAAATCCAATACCTGTGTCGCCTGTCACGGTGCTGACGGTAACAGTGTTTTGCCTGATTACCCAAACTTGGCGGGTCAGCACGCCAACTATCTAGAGAAACAACTGAAAGAATTTAAGCTCGGCGCGCAAAGCGGCGGTGAGCAAGGACGATATAACGCTGTAATGGCTGGCATGGTCGCGCCGCTTTCTGAGCAGGACATGGCAGACTTAGCGGCGTATTATGCAACCTTAACACCCAAGCCTGGTACCACGCCTGAAGGCGCAATCGAGGTAGGTCGCCAGCTCTACATGGCCGGTGATCCTGAGCGCGGTATTGCAGCCTGTACAGCCTGTCACGGTCCTCGCGGGAACGGCACCCCTTCTTCTGGTTTCCCGAAAATTTCTGGCCAGCCTGCGAAGTACCTAGCCAGTCAGTTGAAAATGTTCCGCGCCGGAGAGCGTCATAATGATATGAACAAAATGATGCGGTCGGTCGCGGCGAAACTGACGGACAAAGAAATTGACGCGCTGTCTAACTACTTAGGCGGGCTACACTAATAACCGAGCCGCTCTGCGAAAACGGTGGTGTGATAAACGCCGCCGTTTTTATCCCTCCCGTTTATTCGCCCTACCATCTCGCTAGGCTCGTGCTTTGACATCACACCACGCCGATAGCGATAACAGCCACCTCGTGTGTGAGAGATTGGCTATTTGCTAGCAAGAAAAACACGTTACTTTTTGAAAGATATATTTTTTATCTTCTTAAAATCAGTGCTTTACCTTCATTATCCATTTTCGCTTCTTATTTTATTTGGCGGTCATTCTAGGCAAGCGCGGTCACTGCGATATGCTATCACTATCAACAGGACGTTGGTCTTAAGGATAAGAGACTGAGCCAAGCAAGGCAGATGAGCACCAGGACGGTCTAACCACAGGATGTGGATGTTGCCAAGGTTGGCGCACAAGGATGACGTGACACAGGATGTGTAGTGGGTGTCGAGCGACAAGGGCGCAGGAAGCGACGGATAGGCAGGCATGCTACCCACAATGACAGGATGTTGATACTAAGACGCTAAGCGCCATTTATCAGGGATGAACCCAGTACCAGGACGGACACGATCCGCTTATTATCGCAAGCGCGATACGCGACAGGCTTTATGCCTGTCGCTTTTTTATTGACCCACTTTCTGCTACATTCGCGCCAGCCTTTGGCATAGATGAATGATATGCAGCACTGCCCTTTATGTGAGCACACAACAACCCATCTTTATCATACCGACAAACGCCGTGCGTACTTTCAATGCACGGATTGCGCGTTGGTATTTGTTGATCGCCAAACGCTGCTTGCGCCCGAGGACGAAAAGGCCATTTATGATTTGCACCAAAATCACCTGGAGGACCAAGGCTACCAGCGCTTTTTATCGCGTTTAGCCACACCCTTGCTGGCGCGATTGGCGGTGCCTGCGAGCGGGCTAGACTTTGGCTGTGGTCCAGGGCCCGTGTTGGCGAGTATGTTGCGAGACGCAGGGCATGATGTGGCCTGCTATGATCCCTTCTATGCGCCACAAACCGACGTACTGGATGAATGCTATGACTTTATTACCTGTACGGAGGCGATCGAGCATTTTTATTGGCCGAAGGCGCAGTGGCATCAATGGCTCTCAATGCTTAAACCGGGCGGCTATTTGGGGATTATGACCAAACTGGTTAAGGATCCAGATGCTTTTTCACGCTGGCACTATAAGAACGATCTGACTCACGTTAGCTTTTTTAGTCGCCATACGTTCCAGTTTTTAGCTCACCAAGCTGGCTTGGCGCTCACGTTTATTGGCAACGACGTAATTTTAATGAGGAAACCACAGACATGACGCGTAAAAAGAAAACGCGCCGCGTAGGATCGGAAGGCCCGGCGCAATACGTAGATAAAAACCAGAACGAGCAAGACCGCATTGCGCGAATGCTGAAAAAGCAGAAAAAGCGTAAGGGCAAGAAAGCCGGCTCGCGTCATTCAGAAGAAGACAACAAGCAAGTGCGTCGCAGCGGTGGTAAAAAAGACCCGCGCATTGGCAGTAAAAAGCCGATCCCATTGGGTACGGATGCAGAAAAACCGAAGCAACCCAAACTCACGCCAGAGCAAGAGCTTGCAAAGCTTGAGCAAGACCCACAACTGAACGTGTTGCTGGATCGCATCGAAAATGGTGAGAAGTTGGGCGCGGGCTTGCAAGCTTACGTGGATGAAAAGCTGGATCGGATTGAAGTGCTGATGGATAAACTGGGCCTGCTGACCGACGACAATGAGTTGAATGATGACGATGACCTGCTGGCTAAATTTGAGCAACAGGATGATTAACAAGGAGTAACTGGTGCAGGAGTGGATCTGGATATTGGCAGGACTTGGGGCGCTGATTATTTTGGCGTTGTCGGTGTATGCAGGCGTATTGCTGGCGAAGCTAAAGCGACAAACCAAATGGCAAGCCGAGATGAAAGAGGCAGCGATCAACCAACGCAATGATAAAATCATTGAGAGCGTTGATGTGATTGCGTTTGCCGCACTGCAGAATCAATGCGACTTGTCGGAGGCCGCGATCCGTCTTTACATGATCATGGATCACCTACAAGGCGATAAGCGGGTTGAGTTTGATAGCCGCTATCCGGCCTTGTTTGAATTGTATGAGGCGGTAAAAGATACCCCTCGTGGTGAGGCAAGAAAGGGGCTGAAAAAGAATGAGCGCATGCGACTCGACTTAGACCGAGCCAAACATGAAGCGCGTCTGGAAGAGGCAATAAAAGTGGAGCTCTCAGACATTCTTGCCTTTACTGGGGGTCGCCACATCCCTGATCATATCCTGACACACTGAGTGTGACTGCCTGGAAAGCAGCCGATAACAGCTGCTTTCCACTGTCATTTTGTCCCAATACCCTTATAATTATTAGGCGAAAATCGATCTCGCCGACACTTTCGCAACATCAGTGCGGGTAGTGCTAAACACCTGACTTAAGGCTGTGGCACACTAGACGCTGTTACTCCTTTCCTAAGCGCTTTTGCGGAATGTAAGCCATGTCATCACCACAAATCATTTGGGATCAAGCCCTTATCAATAAGTACAACTATTCAGGGCCCCGTTATACGTCGTACCCGACGGCACTCGAATTTCATGAGGCGTTTGCGCCCGCGGAATTTGATATGGCGTGTAGCCAGTATCCTGAGCGCCCGTTGTCGTTGTATGTGCATATCCCGTTTTGCCACAAACTTTGCTATTACTGTGGCTGCAATAAAGTGGTGACACGGCACCAGCATAAGGCGGATGAGTATCTGGATGCGCTTGAGCACGAGATCCGTCAGCGTGCATTTTTACTTGGCTCACGTCGTGTGACGCAACTGCATTGGGGCGGAGGCACCCCGACGTTTCTCACTAAAGCGCAAATTTCTCGCTTAATGCACTTGCTACGCCAAGAGTTCGACTTTGAAGACGAGGCTGAGATCAGCATCGAGGTCGATCCGCGCGAAATTCCACTCGATATGCTCGATCATCTCCGCGATGAAGGCTTCAATCGTATCAGTATTGGGGTGCAGGACTTTGATAAAAAAGTGCAACAGCTGGTGAACCGAGAGCAAGATGAAGACTTTATTCACGCCTTGGTTGAACGTGCCCGCGAACTGGGCTTCCGCTCCACCAATCTCGATTTGATTTATGGCTTGCCCAGCCAATCGCCAGAGGGGTTTGCCAATACGCTTGAGCAAGTCCTTACCATGCGTCCGGGTCGACTCTCAGTGTTTAATTACGCGCATTTGCCCAACTTGTTCGCGGCGCAGCGCAAAATCAAAGAAGAGGATTTACCCTCACCGGACGCCAAGCTCACCATGTTGCAAGACACCATCAATACGTTGACGGGGGCTGGCTATCAGTTTATCGGCATGGATCATTTTGCTCTGCCTGATGATGAGCTGGCGGTGGCGCAGCGTGAAGGGCGTTTACATCGCAACTTCCAAGGCTATACCACCCAAGGTGACTGTGATCTGCTCGGGCTCGGGGTGTCGGCGATTTCGATGATTGGTGATTGTTACGCGCAGAATCAAAAAGAGATGAAAGCGTATTATCAGCAAGTGGATGCCGAGCGCCATGCCCTATTCAAAGGCGTGATGCTTGAGCCGGATGATCGCATTCGTCGTGATGTGATTAAAGCGCTGATGTGTAATTTCACCCTAGAGAAAGCGGACATTGCGACACGTTACCAGATAGATTTTGATCAGTATTTTGCTGAGGATCTGGCGTTACTACAGTGCTTTATCGATGATGACTTGGTCCGGGTGACTGATAAAACGATTTCAGTGACCAAAACGGGCCGTATGCTGATCCGCAATATCTGTATGAGCTTTGATGTTTATTTGCGAGATAGAGCGCGTCAGCAACAGTTTTCGCGGGTGATTTAACCTAAAAAAACCGCCAAATGGCGGCTTTTTACGGCGTGAGGCTCGCGTGGAGTGGCGCGACGACGACCTAGCGTGTTGCCGCGTGGGCTTTCAGTGCGGCTTTCTCACTATCAGACAAGAAAGCAATCGAAAGGCCATTTTCTTGCAATGTGGTGATTTGCGCCGACGTTAAGCCCGCGGCAGGGGCAGCGACTTCATATTCATAGGGTAATTCAATCCCTTCCACGGCTGGATCGTCAGTATTTAACGAGGCCAGAATGTCATGGTCGAGGAATTGACGCACCGGGTGCTGCGCGAGATCAGCAATGGTGCTGGTTTGGATGTTTGACGTCAGGCAAGTTTCGATACCTATCTGGTGTTTCGCCAAGTAATCCATCAGCGCTGGATCCTCAATTGCTTTAACTCCATGTCCGATTCGGGTGGCGCCGAGTTCGTTGATTRCTTGCCACATACTGGCGGCGCCAGCGGCTTCGCCAGCGTGCACGGTCACTTGCAGGTCGCTGGCCCGCACTTTGGCAAAGTGCTCGGTGAATTGGTCACCCGGTTGGCCCAGCTCATCACCGGCCAGATCGATGGCCACTAAGTGTGATTTCTGTGTCAGTAGTGCATCCAGCTCGGCCATACAGGCTTTTGTGCCGAAGGTACGGCTCATGATGCCAATCAAGTTGGTTTTCACGCCAAAGTCGCGGCTACCCGCCTGTACACCATCGACCACGGCTTCGACCACGCCTTCTAGTGGTAATTGGTGCTTCAGCGCCATGTAGTAGGGCGAAAAGCGCAGCTCGGCATAATCAATTTGCGCGTTTAAGGCATCTTCTACGTTTTCGTAGGCGACGCGGCGAACGGCATCTAAATCCCCTAATACGGCTACGCCCCAATCGAGCTTAGACAGGAACGCCACTAAATCGGGTTCGTTCTTGACCACCTGCACATGTGGGCGCAGTGACTCGATATCGGTAGCGGGTAGTGGCATCGCAAATTTTTGCCCTAGCGCCAAAATGGTCTCGATACGAATATTGCCGTCCAAGTGACGGTGCAAATCTGTCACGGGTAAGTCTTTTGTTATCATCATCGGTTCCCAGCAGGTGAGTTGGGGCTCAGTATAGCGAGTGACTCTCTTATCGTCAGTAGTCAGTGTGTCGATGGCGTGACAGCTATCGCGTGGGGAGCTTATCCGTTACCCGTTCTGTTGGTTGTTCCGCCAAGGGGAGGGGTTTAGCAAACAAGAAGCCTTGTGCAAAGTGGCAACCAATGTCACGTAGCCGTTCGGCTTCTTCCTGGGTTTCTATGCCCTCGGCCACCAGGTGCACATCCATACCGCGTGTCATGGCAACCACGGCTTCAATGATGCGCTGGTTAGTGCTGTTTTCGGTCATCGAGTGAACGAAGCTGCGATCAATCTTAAGGCTGTCAAACGCCATTTGGTGAAGGTATGCCAACGATGAATAGCCGGTACCAAAGTCATCGATAGCAATTTTAATTCCCAGCGCGCGGATTTTGGTTAACCCTGAGGTCGCCAAGTGCTCATGACTCATCAGCTGTGACTCAGTGATCTCCAAGGTTAAATTCTCCGCTGGCAGTTGGGTACGATCCAGCACGCTTTGCAGTTTGTCGATAAAGTCGGCCGACAGTAGCTGACGTGCGGATAAATTCACGTGCAGCTGATAATTGGCTGGCCACAAGCCTTTTTGAATCTGCGCCACGGTGTCATAAGCGGCTTGCTCGAGTACCTGCATGCCGATTTGATTGATCAAGCCACTTTGCTCGGCGACGGGAATAAAATCGGCCGGGGAGACCATGCCACGCGTAGGGTGGCGCCAGCGCACCAAGGCTTCCGCGCCGCAGAAGCGGCCATCAAGCAAGCGGACAAAGGGTTGGTAAAACACCTCAAATTGATGATGCTGTACGGCGTGATGAAGCTCGAGGAGGAGCCTTGATTGCTCTTGAATCCGTGCCTGCATATTGGCTTCAAAGTACACATACATCGCTGTTTCACTGCGTTTGGCTTCGCTCAATGCGAGACCGGCGTGATCAAGGCCTTCGTAAATGGCATCGCCAAAGGTGTAGCCAAAGACGACCCCCGCACACGCGTCGACCAAAACATCATCGTTGCCAATGGTGACAGGGCGCTTAAACAAACTCAGCAACTGATCGACCAATGCCTCTGATTGCGTGCGGTTGGTGGTATTGGGCGCGAGAACGGCGAACTCATCGCCACGCACGCGTGCCAGTAGCATCCCAGAGCCATCGGAGAGGGCGCTGAGTCGATCGGCGATCGCGCATAAAAGCGTGTCCCCGCCTTCTTGTCCAAGGCTATCATTAATGTTGCGAAAGCCGTTGATCCCCAAAATCACCAAGGTATTGGGGGCGTGATAGCGCAAGCCAGCAGCCTGTTCAATCAAGCCTTCACGCGTATAGAGTTGCGTGAGGTTATCTTGACGGACTTGTTGGCGCAGTGCATTGAACGACTGCTGTAACTTGACCGACATGTTGTTAAATGCTTCTTTGAGTATCGAGATTTCCCGCAGGCTTGCGGGCGTATTGATGCGGTAAGTCAAGTTGCCCGATGCCAGTTTGGCTGCCGCTTCAGCGGTGTCTCTCAATGGGCGAGTCAGTTGGCGTATAATGAAATACACCACCGCAAGCCCGATCAGTGCCATGGTTACCACCAGATAAATGCTGATCTCTTGCTGGCTTAGCAGGTTTTTTAACAGTAGCTGGTCGGGCAGTGCGACCACTACATACCATTGATGCTGAAAGGGAGCGGGCATCGCCACTTGTTTAATGGTGCCATAAAAATGGCCCTTGTCGGCAATATTGAAACTAAAGGGCTTGCCTAAACGGCCGGGTTCGGGCGGCCACGCGTTTGCGACCTGACTAATGGTATTATCGAGGACTGGGTTATGGCTAATATCGGGAAAATGCAAGATATTGCTGGGGCTCTCTTGGCCACTGTGGGCGATCATCCGACCCTCATCGTCGACAATAAATAATGCCCCCCCAAGTTTTTGTTGCCGCTCACTTAAGAAGCGATTAAACGCATTGAGCTTGATGTCGCTGGCGACCACGCCCCACACATTATCGTCGACCATTACCGGGGCAATCGCCGATAAGGAGACTTCGCCGACTTCATCGGCATCACGGTAAATGTCGGTCCAGCGCGGCTGCTCGCGATTGAAAGCAGGAATGTACCATGGTCGGATGCGTGGATCGTAGTGGTTGTCTTGATAAATGACGTTAGCGTTTGGCGTGCGGCCATCAAAAATACGCAGCGTACCCTGGGTCGCGTCACTTTGCTCCATCAAGATATACTGACCAGCTTGGCTTTTACGATAGCCAAAATACTCGCCCTCGGCATCGACGCCAATGCTTAATACCTGCATGTAAGGCATGGCTTGGTAGAGGGAGGTGTAGCTATTGAGAAGATAATCACGCAGCCCTGCGTCAGTCATTGGCGCATCGCCAAGCCGGGCGGCTAGGCTGTCGGCGACAAAGATGTTGGCATTAAAGGGGTGAGCAAGATACTGGCGCAAGTCTCGCTCAATACCGACGGAGTAGTCTTCGAGTAATAACTTGCCGACAAATTGCGAGCTGGCGCGATAGTGGTTGTTGATGGTAATAATGATCACGACCAGCGTGAGTGTTAGGACGAGAAACACGGGAAGCATCACGGCAGCGCGTATTGACAATGGGCGTACGTTTCTCATCAGGACAACAACTTTACTCTTATAAAAAAAACAACACGATTGTTGGATTTTACCTCAATCTCTTTACTTAAATTTAGCAGAGGTTCAAAGAGTGTCAGTTTCAATAATGAGTTACGACTCAATATTTAGCTCTTTGAGTTTACGTGTCAGGGTATTACGCCCCCACCCTAAAATTTTAGCTGCCTCTTGTTTGTGACCATGCGTGTGCTTGAGCGCCGATTGTAACAAGATGCGTTCAACACTGGGGAGCGCTTGTTGCAAAATACCATGTTGTCCTTGTGTTATCGCATCTTGCGCCCAATGCGTGAGAGCCTGCTGCCAATCATGGGCTTCATTGTCGGTCATAGCGCTGGGCTGGTTGAGCAGCTCCCTTGGGAGATCGGAGGGCAGCACCTCCTTACTGCTGGCCATCACGGTCAGCCAGCGGCAGGTGTTTTCTAGCTGGCGGACGTTACCCGGCCAAGGTAACTGGCTCATCATGGTTTCTGTGTCTGGGTGGAGTTGCTTGGCTTCGACATCTAGCTCTTTGGCCGCGCGGGCAAGAAAATGCTGACACAGCTGGGGAATATCTTGGCGCCTGTCTTTGAGTGAGGGTAGATGAACGCGGATCACGTTCAAGCGGTGAAACAAGTCGTCTCGGAAACTGCCTTCTGTCACCAAGCGTTCAAGATCTTGGTGGGTCGCAGCGATAATGCGCACATCCACATCGACCGCCGCGTGACCGCCGACCCGATAGAATTGACCATCCGCCAGCACACGCAGTAAACGCGTTTGCACATCCAATGGCATATCGCCAATTTCATCCAAAAAGAGGGTGCCGCCATTGGCTTGCTCAAAGCGTCCTTGCCTGACCGCATTGGCCCCCGTAAACGCCCCTTTTTCATGACCAAACAGCTCAGATTCAATCAAATCTTTGGGAATGGCGGCCATATTCAGAGCGATAAAGGCTTGATTGGTCCGCGGACTATGACGATGTAGCGCTTGGGCGACCAGCTCCTTACCTGTACCCGACTCACCATTGATTAATACCGAAATCGAGGAGCGTGACAGCCGGCCAATGGCGCGAAACACTTCTTGCATCGCGGGAGCCTCGCCGATGATCTCGGGTGTCTGTGTTTGCGGCTGTCGTGACGTTTGTTGCTTTTGCTGCTCTTTATAGTGGGCCAGCGCGCGCTCAACCAGGGCCAGCGCTTCATCAATATCGAACGGCTTGGGCAGGTATTCAAACGCGCCTTTTTGGTAGGCGTTGACCGCGGCATCTAAATCCGAGTGCGCGGTCATGATGATCACGGGTAAGTCAGGATGTTGCTCATGTACCGCTTTTAGCAGCGCCAGCCCATCGCTACCTGGCATGCGAATATCGGAGACCAACACATCAGGGCGACGTTCATGCAGGGCACTGAGTACATTTTCAGCATTGCTAAACGTATCGCAGGTGAGGCCGGCAGCACTGAGGGTGCGCTCCATCACCCAACGAATAGAGCTGTCATCATCAACAATCCAAATGGTCCCTTTACTCATGTGGCGTGTCCTTTTCTATGATTGGCAATTGGATGGTGAAGCAGGTATGGCCTGGCCAGCTATTCACGTCAATTTTCCCTTGATGCTGATCGATTAAATGATGAGTGATGGCGAGTCCAAGCCCATTGCCGTCAGCCTTGCTGGTGACCATGGGGTAGAACAAGGTGTCTTGCAGATGCGGCGCGATCCCGGGCCCATTATCGATGATTTCAATTTGCGCGACCACCCGGTGACGCTCGCCATGGATCACGGTTTGAAAGCCCGTGCGCGTGCGCAAGGTGAGCCGCGCGTTTGGCTGACCACTTATCGCATCCGCCGCATTAGTGGCGACGTTGAGAATCGCTTGCTCCAGCTGCTCAGGATCCATCTCAAAATCAGGTAAGCTGGGATCATAATCGCGAATGATCTGGATGCCTTCGTGGTTATCGAGGCTGATCAATTGGCGGACTTTTTCCAATACCACGTGAATATTTTGTCGTTGGCGCAACCCAGGACGCTGTGGTCCCAGTAAACGGTCGACTAAGTTTCGCAATCGGTCGGCTTGCTCGATAATAATTTGCGTATATTCCGCTAAGCTCGCATCAGGCAGCATCTTTTCTAGCAGCTGTGCCGCGCCGCGTAAGCCGCCAAGAGGGTTTTTTATTTCATGCGCCAAGCCGCGTACCAACTCTTTTGCCGCTTGTTGTTGTGCTTTTTGGGTCAGCTCCTTACTGATCCTTTGCTGTTGGCTGACCACATTCACTTCCAGTAGCAGCCGCCCTTCGTCCTCTTGATCAAATAGCGGACTGGCACTGAGTTGTACCTTTTGTGGCTGACCGTCCACCACCCAGGTCACATCACTGTCCGTCAAGCTCTGCCCCGCCCGTGTGGTGTTGGCAATTTGTGCCCAGTCGACGCTGGCGTGCTGAATTTGCTCGGTGAGCGGCCGCGTCAGCAAGCGCCTGGCACTTTGATGCATCAGCTGCTCGGCGGCCGCGTTGACGTACTGAATACGCCATTGGCTATCCACCACAATAATGGCGGTGAGGAGGTGGTCGAACAGTTGAGCGGGTGCCATCCGTGTTGCGTCCTTGTTTGCACTGATTTGGTGCATTGAGTGTAATCGAGATCCTTGCTTGATGCAGCTTGCACTGCTGGGTTTGTGAATGCATCGGCGTTGTCGTGGGTTAATCATGCGCGCGATGTGGCTGATTCACGTGGGCGCGATGCAAATACACCTGATGTTCAGAGGACGATGCAATTATCTTGYCGTTTTTTAAAACGCGCACTTTAAAGCGATGGGTGCCTCTGTCTACCGGGCCGAGGTGCCATTGCAGTGTGAGCTGTGAGGCGCTGCGCGTTTGCTCAGGGTGAGCCTGAACGGGTTGACCGTCCATCACCAGCTGCACGTGGTCGCTTGGGGAAGCCGCCGGGGCCAGAATGGCTTTTACGGAAACCTTGCCGGGGTTGCTGCGCAACGTCGCGCCATCACTGGGGTGAACCAGTGTGATCGTCACGTTTGATTGATGTGTGGGCGTGGGGGGTGTCTGCGGCGGTTGCGTTAACGGTGGCGATACCGGCGAGGGCGCGTAATGGCGCACTTGGTGGGGCGCGTTGGGAGGCTGATCACTAATATGCCATTGTCCGTTTTGATCCTGCCATTGGTAAACCGTGCCAGCCTGGCAGGTGACAGTGAGGCCGAGCACGATAATGGTTAGCCAGCGCATCGCTTCCCCTTTTTTATCTGCAGATAGTGGCAATGATAAGCGAGATGGCGCGGGTAAAAAGCACAAAAAAGCCCACCTGCGAGGTGGGCTACAATTTGGGTTGTTTGCGCGCTTATACCGAGTAGTACAGCTCGAATTCCACGGGATGGGTGGTCATTTGGATACGCTCAACATCTTCGCCCTTCAGCGCGATGTAAGAGTCAATGAAGTCATCCGAGAACACACCACCAGCGGTTAGGAACTCGCGGTCATCGTCAAGGGCCTGTAGTGCCTCTTTAAGGGACTCCGCGACGGTTGGGATTTCCGCTGCTTCTTCTGCAGGCAAGTCGTACAAGTCTTTATCCATGGCATCGCCAGGGTGGATCTTGTTTTTAATCCCGTCGAGGCCAGCCATTAGCATGGCGGCGAAGCAGAGATACGGGTTGGCCGTTGGATCGGCAAAGCGCAGCTCAATACGGCGAGCTTTCGGGCTCGGCACCACTGGGATACGGATTGATGCTGAGCGGTTACGTGCCGAGTAAGCCAACATAACCGGCGCTTCAAAGCCTGGGACCAGACGCTTATACGAGTTGGTTGAGGCGTTGGCGAAGGCGTTGATCGCACGTGCGTGTTTGATGACACCGCCAATATAATACAGCGCGGTTTCAGACAAGCCGCCATATTTATCACCGGCAAACAGGTTTTGCCCATCTTTGGCAAGCGACTGGTGGACGTGCATCCCTGAGCCGTTGTCACCAACCAGTGGCTTAGGCATAAAGGTTGCCGTTTTACCAAAGGCGTGCGCAACGTTATGCACCACGTATTTGTAGATTTGGATTTCGTCGGCTTTGGTGGTCAAGGTGTTGAAACGGGTAGCAATTTCATTCTGACCTGCTGTCGCCACCTCGTGGTGGTGCGCTTCAACTACTAGGCCCATTTCTTCCATCACTAATGACATGGCAGAGCGGATGTCTTGTGATGAGTCAACGGGGGCAACCGGGAAGTAGCCGCCTTTTACGCCTGGACGGTGACCTTTGTTTCCCCCTTCGAGGGCGGTACCTGAGTTCCAGCTTGCCTCGACGTCGTCAATTTTATAGAACGAGCCGGCCATATCGGTGGCAAATTTAACGTCATCGAATAAGAAGAACTCTGGTTCAGGACCGATCAATACGGTGTCGGCGATGCCAGATGCGCGCATGTAATCTTCTGCACGTTTAGCAATCGAGCGAGGATCGCGGTCGTAGCCTTGCATGGTTGAGGGCTCGAGAATGTCACAACGGATATTCAGGGTGCTTTCCTCGGTAAAGGGGTCAAGCACGGCCGAACTGGCGTCTGGCATCATCACCATGTCTGATTCATTAATGCCTTTCCAGCCCGCAACCGATGAGCCATCAAACATTTTGCCTTCTTCAAAGAAGTCATCATCAATTTGATGCGAGGGAATAGAAACATGTTGCTCTTTACCTTTGGTATCGGTAAAGCGCAGGTCGATGAATTTCACCTCGTTTTCTTGGATCAGTGCGAGCACGTTTTCTACTGACATGTGAAATAACCTCCGGTGTCAAATTGAGTAAATAGCGCGTTGGCTCCTTGCTGCATGACAAAGCGAAAACCGTGCCAACAATTTTAAACCGCGCCAAACGGCGTTTAACGCGATAAAATCGTGTGCAGCCTTGTTCAAAAGCGTGCAGTTTGCACCATTATGGTGCGCCTTTGATCGCATCTGGTGCAAGGGGCAAAGACGGTGCGTCGCTTTGCACGAGATGCGTGCATGCGTCGCCCCTCTTTGTAGCAGACATTGCATGACAAGAGTGTGGGCGGTCTTTAAAAATTCATTTTTTCCCCAATCACGATGAATCCTTGTATTTGCACAATAAATAACCAGTTGTGCCCGGGTGAAACCCGGGGGACGGTGAGCCAATTCACATAATAAGGTGGGTTTTGCGACAAAATCTGGTACATTACGGCCGTTTTTTTAATCAGGTGGCGGTGCCGTCGTGTTAGCATAGCTTGCCAACTTCGGCGCGCGCCCCGTCTATCGAGTGAAAAAGAGAGTCCATGACCAACATACAGACAGATAAATTAAGAAATATCGCCATTATTGCCCACGTTGACCACGGTAAAACCACGCTAGTGGATAAGCTGCTGCAGCAATCCGGTACGCTGGCTWCCCGCGGTGAGGTGGAAGAGCGTGTCATGGACTCAAACGACATTGAGAAAGAGCGTGGCATTACCATCTTGGCCAAGAACACGGCCATTAACTGGAATGACTACCGCATTAACATCGTTGATACGCCGGGACACGCCGACTTTGGTGGTGAAGTTGAGCGCATCATGTCGATGGTTGATTCGGTATTGCTGGTGGTGGACGCAGTAGACGGTCCAATGCCGCAAACCCGTTTTGTGACCCAAAAAGCCTTCTCTCATGGCCTAAAGCCGATTGTGGTTATCAACAAGATTGACCGCCCAGGTGCGCGCCCGGATTGGGTGATGGATCAAGTGTTTGATTTGTTTGACACATTAGGTGCATCCGATGAGCAATTGGATTTCCAAGTGGTTTATGCGTCAGCCCTTAACGGCTGGGCGAGTCTAGAAGAAACCACAGAAGGCGAGGATATGGAGCCGTTGTTCAACGCGATCGTTGATAACGTTGACGCGCCTGACGTTGATATCACCACGCCGCTGCAAATGCAGGTGTCTCAGCTGGACTACAACTCCTATGTGGGGGTTATTGGCGTGGGTCGTATCACCCGAGGTTCGGTTAAGCCGAATCAGCAAGTGACGATTGTAAGCGCCGATGGCAGCAAGCGTAATGGTAAAGTGGGCAGTGTTTTAGGCTACATGGGCCTTGAGCGTCATGACGTTGATGAAGCCTCTGCCGGCGACATTATTGCGATTACCGGTTTGGGTGAGCTGAAAATCTCAGACACGATTTGCGATCCAAGCAATGTGGAAGCGCTGCCTGCACTGACTGTGGATGAGCCCACTGTGACCATGACTTTCCAGGTCAATACCTCACCGTTTGCAGGGCTGGAAGGTAAATACGTCACTTCACGTAACATTCTCGAGCGTCTGCAAAAAGAGTTGGTTCACAACGTGGCACTGCGCGTCGAAGAGACAGATAACCCGGATAAATTCCGTGTCTCTGGTCGTGGTGAATTGCACCTGTCGATTTTGATCGAGAACATGCGCCGTGAAGGCTTTGAGCTGGCGGTATCGCGCCCAGAAGTGATCATCAAAGAAGAAAACGGCGAGAAACTCGAACCGTTTGAGACGGTGACCATTGACGTACTGGAAGAGCATCAAGGTGGCGTGATGGAAAGCATCGGCCTGCGTAAAGGTGAGCTGACGAACATGCTGCCAGACGGCAAAGGCCGTGTGCGTATGGACTTTGTGATGCCATCTCGTGGCCTGATTGGTTTCCAAACAGAGTTCTTAACGCTGACCTCGGGCTCAGGCCTGATTTATCATACCTTTGACCATTACGGTAAGTACAAAGGCGGAGATATTGGCCAGCGCATTAATGGTGTGTTGATCTCAAACGCAGCGGGTAAAGCACTGACTTACGCTCTATTTAACTTGCAAGACCGCGGACGCTTGTTTGCCGAGCACGGTGACGAAGTATACGAAGGTCAGGTGATTGGTATTCATAATCGTGCCAACGATCTGACAGTTAACTGTTTGAAAGGTAAGCAGCTGACCAACGTTCGTGCCTCAGGGACCGATGACGCGCAGGTATTGAGCCCAGCGATCAAGTACACCTTGGAGCAGGCGCTTGAGTTTATCGATGATGATGAACTGGTTGAAGCGACGCCGGAGAGCATTCGTATCCGTAAGAAGCTATTGACCGAAACCGAGCGTAAGCGCGCAGGTCGTAAAGGTTAATCACCCGGGCATCACCGCGCGATATGGACAAAGGGCACCCTCGGGTGCCTTTTTTATTGGCTAGCGTTTAATTGAGGGTTTGGATAAAGCGATTTGACGCTTGGATGGCGCGTTGCATGTCAGCGACTGCGCGGTCTATCTCGCCCGAAAGGGCATCCAGCTCACCTTGTAACGCACCAATTGCGCGGGCATTGAGGTTGTGTTTGAGATAAAGCCGGTTATCTTGCAGCGTGTTCAGTACCGGTGTCATGGTTTGTTCGGCACGACGCATGGCATCACGCAGTCGCTCGTATTCCTCACGAGTCTGGCGTAAGCGCTGCTCACTATCACGCTGCAGGCGTTGATTGGTGTACAAGTCTAATTCGTCTTCCCACTCATCAAACAACGCTTCAGAGACAGACTCAAGGGCATCGATGCGTTCACGCACGCGGGTAACGGCTTCATGGCTTGTTTGATACTGGCTATCCACTGCGTCGTAGGCGGCTTGTAGCTCCCCACCGTCAAACTGGGTGAGCTGGCTCAAAGCTTGCCGTGCATTTTTAAACTGAGATTGCGCCGCTTGCTGCGCATCAGCCGCGTCTTCGACTCTGTCGACCATGATATCGCGTTTATGGATGCCCACTTGCTCCATGGCTGAGTAATAGGCAGACTGACAGCCGGTGAGTAGGGTTAAGCCGATAGCAAACAGAAAGATAACCCGCACAGGCAACTCCTTAATCATAAATCATGTACACTCATTACGCTTAAGGCTAACACAAGGTTAAGGTGGAAGGATGCGCAAAATTGGGATCCTGGATGAGAAGACGTGGTGTCATCACCGTGATTGGTT
Organism: Salinivibrio sp. ML323; assembly: GCF_001995745.1. Lineage (NCBI taxonomy): Bacteria > Pseudomonadati > Pseudomonadota > Gammaproteobacteria > Vibrionales > Vibrionaceae > Salinivibrio > Salinivibrio sp. ML323. The sequence goes on from NZ_MUES01000019.1 coordinate 17,326, forward strand.
GATGGCGATGCTGGCCCATTTATGGCGGCGTATGGGCGAAGATCGGCTCACGGTGAGTGCGGGCCATATGGCGTATGTCACGCTGCTATCCCTTGTGCCGTTAGTGACGGTGGTGTTATCCGCCTTTTCGAGTTTCCCTGGCTTTTCCGAGGTGGGAGACACCTTACAGCAGTTTGTGATCAACAACTTTGTGCCGGCGGCTGGCGAGGTGGTTGCACGCTACCTTAATGAGTTTGTGGTCAATGCCGGTAAAATGACGGCAGTGGGGGTGAGCTTTTTGTTTGTGGTGGCCATTATGCTTATTTCGGCGATCGATAAGAGCTTGAACCACACCTTTAAGATTCAGACCAAGCGACCCACAATGATCGCCTTTTCCATCTATTGGATGGTGCTGACCTTAGGGCCGATTCTTATTGGCACCAGTATTGCGTTGAGTTCCTATCTTACCTCGCTGTCGTTGTTACAAAGCGGGATTGCCAACGATTTATTTACCACCTTACTACGCATTTTGCCCTTTATCCTGACCACATTGACCTTCACGGGGCTTTATACCTTGGTGCCCAATACGCGCGTGCGTCTGCGTCATGCCTTTGTGGGAGCGGCGGTGGCGAGTATCCTGTTTGAATTAAGCAAGAAAGTCTTCGCCTTGTATGTCACCCATTTTCCGTCGTATCAACTGATTTATGGCGCGTTGGCAGTGATCCCGATTCTCTTTGTCTGGGTGTATTTTAGTTGGTGTATCGTATTGTTTGGTGCCCAAGTGACGGCGACGCTGAGAGAATCTGAACGCTGGTGGTCGCGCGCTCAAGATGCGTCATCTGTTCCTTTAACCATGGAAAAAGAGGAAACCCATGATCGCCCTCATTCAACGCGTGAGTGAAGCCAGTGTGACCGTAGAAGGTACGACGCTGGGCTGTATAGGAAAAGGCTTGATGGTGCTGCTAGGGGTCGAAAAAGGCGACACCGAGACTCAGGCAGCCAAACTGGCGCATAAAGTGCGCGGTTATCGTGTCTTTGAAGACGACGAAGGAAAAATGAACCTCAATGTGTCACAGGCGGGAGGCGAGTTACTGGTGGTCTCTCAGTTCACCCTCGCGGCTGACACGAAAAAAGGAATGCGTCCAAGTTTTTCAGGCGCATCACCCGCCGACGCTGAACGCCTGTATGAGATGTTTTGTCACGATTGTCAGCAGGCCGGCGTGAAGACGCAAACCGGTCAGTTTGCCGCGGATATGAAAGTCAGCTTGGTCAATGATGGGCCGGTGACTTTCTGGCTTCAGGTATAATGTGCGCCTAACAGGGAGAGATAGGCATGTTTAAAATCGTCACGCCACGCACAGAGCAAGAGCTTGAGCGTTATTATGACTTTCGCTATCGCATGTTGCGAGAGCCTTGGCATGCGCCGCGCGGCTCAGAGCGCGATGCCTATGATGGCAATGCCTGTCATCGAATGATTGTCGACAGTGACGATGATCCCGTCGCCATCGGGCGTCTTTACTTAACCCCAGACAATGATGGACAGATCCGCTATATGGCGGTCTCTCCCGATTTTCGTAATCGTGGTCTCGGGGCGCTCATATTAATGGCGCTGGAGTCGTTGGCGCGGCAAGAGGGAGCCAAGCGTCTTGTGTGTCGTGCCCGAGAAGAGGCGGTGAGCTTTTATGCACAACACGACTTTGTGCGTCAGGGAGATCTCAGTGATGAACGCGGACCGATCCGTCATCAACAGATGGTGAAACCTTTAGACCCTTTGTCTGATGTAGTGCGTCATCCTGAGTGGTGTACCGAACTACAGCAGCGCTGGCAAGAGCAAATCCCCATCAGTGATAAAATGGGGGTACAGATCAGCCAATTCACCGGCTATCACTTTGAAGTGTGTGCCAATTTAAATGCCAACCTAAATCCGCGTCATACCATGTTTGCGGGCAGTATTTTTAGTCTTGCCACGCTCGCGGGGTGGGGGATGGTATGGCTGTTGATGAAAGAGCGCCAACTCAGCGCGGATATCGTCCTCGCAGACAGCCATATTCGCTATCGCCGCCCGGTGGCAGAACGGCCAAGGGCGAGTGTCTCGCTGGATAACTTGAGCGGTGAGCTGGATAGGCTGGAAAATGGTCGCCGCGCGCGTGTCACGCTCGACGTTGAGTTTTTTAGTGGCGACGATAAGGCCGGCGTGTTTACCGGCACCTACGTATTGCTGCCATCAGACGATGGCGCCACCGCACAGCCTGCGCCTCAGTTGGCACTACTGCGTTAACGCACCCTTGGGGTGGCGGTTTGATAAATCGGCCAATCAATCGATACGGATGTCTCCCCCTGAAGAATGCCCGTGATATCGCCACGATCGGCTTTTAGAGAAAGTTGAGCAAATGGGAACGACTGCGACTGACGCTGTTTGGCCGGCGTTTTTTGAAACCACTCAGAAATTCGCGCTGGCCAGCCTTTATCTGGCATGACATCCGCGTGGCCATCTAATAGGGTGGCAGCGAGTGTGCCACTTAAGCCTACGTTGAAACTTTCAGTATCAGACGCTAGCCCAGACCATTGCCCTTGAAGATCGTGAAATCCGCTTAAAGGCAGCGGCCAGTTGAACCATGATTGATAAAGGGATAAGGGGACGTTGAGGCCGTCAACCTGGAATGACCACGGTAGGCTCGGTGTGTTGTAGTTCCACTGGCCAGAGGCCGCCAATTGCCCGTCAGGAAAGCCCAATAGTAATTGACGTAAATTGACGTGACCGTCGTTCGCTTCTAACCGCAAATAAGGCTCTGCTAGCCATTGTTGGTTGATGCTGGCATAGCTGGCGCTTGCGGTGAGCGTGCCATCACGCAGTTGCCACTGTTGGTCGCGACTGACACGCAGATCGCGACCGTCAATATCAATGCCATCCACTTTGACGGGAAACTGCGGCGATAACGCCAACCACTCATTGTGTTTGAGCGACAGATCGGTCACGACGATATGGTGCGGCCAATCTGGCAATGCGCTTATCAGCGGGCTAAGCCGTTCGCGGCTGAGAGTGAGGCCATTCGCGCGTAGCCTATCTATCTGCCAAGCCTGGGGAGAAAATTGGCCGGAAATCGCGATAAACCCTTCGTGCCACTGGCTGGTGAGTTGGTTGACTATCCAATTGTCACCGCGACGTTCCAGCTCCCCTAGAGGCTGCTCCCACGTGTGTCCTTGCCAACGGATATAGTCGGCATTAAACGAAGCGCGTAGCTGAGGCTGATGCCACCAAGGCGATTGAGGCGAAAACACTAATTGTTCCGCTGATAAGGTCAGTGCATTAACCGATAGCCGATCTGTTTCGGCACTGAGTTGACGAACGTCGGCACGATCGATGGTGAGTTGGGTGTCGGACGGCCAATGTGACAAGGCCTCGCGAAGCTGCTGTTGTGTTTGCTCACTGTCTACGATGGCATTGCTAATGGTCAATTGGCTCAAGGCGAGTGCACCAGGTTGCCATTGCCCTTGGGCGCTAAAGGCCGCACGTTGCCATTGAAATGAGAGCCCATTCAGTTGCCACCCTCTAGGGGAGGGAGTGGCATCCAGAAGTGCATGAGAGAGCGTGAGGCCGTGCCAATCGATATGTTTGGCTTCCCATTGTGCGCGACCACGGACCGATCCCCATGGTGAGTCGCCCTTTTGCCATTCATCAAGCTGGGCACTCACGTGGCGCGCTTGCCAACCTTGCCCAATGAGATCTAAGTCGTTGAACAAGACACGGCCGATTTGCACAGACGCAGGCAACATCTCTAGGCTAGGCGGCGTGCTCTCAGTCAGATCGATAGCCAGACCATCAACCCGCAGCCAATGAATGCGTGGCAATCGCGTGGCATCGAGCTGCACGCGCAGGCGGTCGGCTTGCCAATGTTGGGGACCGACGCGATAGCTAGGCTTGGTGAGGGTCAAACTCAGTGGTTGACGCCAATGATAGACCACCTGTTTGGCGGAGAGATCGCCTGGCAGCCAAGGCGAGACAACATGATGAAACAGCGCGGTGCTATAACGCGTGTGAAAGAGAACTGCTAACACCAATAATGCGGTGACACAGAGAATGAAAAAGCTGGCGAACAGTTTGGCCAGGATGCGCATGAACCAACCCTATCAAGGCAATCAGTAGCAATAAGACTGGCGCAAAAGTGCCGTAACTTCAACTATTAGCCAGTATAACCGTGGGGGAGGTGGCCCCGTATCGCACGCACGATACGGGGCAGGGGGTTAGTCTAGCTTAGGACCCGCTGAGACCAGTGCGGCCCCTTCGGGGGTATCGGTATATTTTTCAAAGTTATCGATAAAGCGCTGTGCCAGATCGTTGGCTTTGCTCTCCCACTGAAGGGGATCGACATAGGTATCACGCGGGTCGAGAATGCCGTCGCTCACTTCGTCGAGTGAGGTGGGCACTTCCAAATTAAAGATTGGAATTGACTTGGTCTCCGCTTTTTCGATGGAGCCATCTAAAATCGCGTCAATGATCGCCCGCGTATCTTTGATGGAGATCCGCTTGCCTGAGCCGTTCCAGCCCGTGTTGACCAAATAGGCTTCCGCGCCGGCGGCTTCCATGCGTTTGACCAACACCTCGGCATACTTGGTGGGATGCAAGGTCAAGAAGGCGGCACCAAAGGCGGCAGAAAACGCAGGTGTCGGCTCGGTGATGCCACGCTCCGTGCCTGCAAGCTTCGCCGTAAACCCTGACAAGAAGTGGTACTTGGTTTGCTCTGGGGTCAGCTTAGACACGGGGGGCAGCACACCAAACGCATCCGCCGACAAGAAAATCACCTTGTTTGCATGGCCGCCTTTCGACACCGGCTTAACGATATTGTCGATGTGATAAATCGGATACGAGACACGGGTATTTTCTGTTTTGGTGTTATCGTCAAAGTCGATGGCACCATTGCCGCGAACGGTGACGTTTTCCAGCAACGCATCCCGGCGAATGGCGTTGTAAATATCAGGCTCTGCCTCTTTCGATAGCTTGATGGTTTTCGCGTAGCACCCGCCTTCGAAGTTAAACACACCATGGTCGTCCCAGCCGTGTTCATCATCACCAATCAGCTGGCGTTTGGGATCCGTAGAGAGGGTGGTTTTCCCGGTGCCGGATAAACCAAAGAAGATGGCGACGTCGCCGTCTTTACCCATGTTGGCCGAGCAGTGCATCGACGCGATATCTTGCAGTGGCAAGAAGTAATTCATCATCGCGAACATGCCTTTTTTCATCTCGCCGCCGTACCAGGTGCCGCCGATGAGCTGCATGCGTTCGGTGAGGTTGAAAACGGTAAAGTTTTCCGAGTTCAGACCCTGCTCGCGCCATTTGGTATTGACGCATTTGGCACCGTTCATCACCACGAAGTCGGGCTCAAAGTCTTTCAGCTCTTCCTCGGTTGGGCGGATAAACATGTTTTTGACGAAGTGCGCTTGCCAAGCTACCTCGGTGATCACGCGAATACGCAGACGAGTGTTCGGGTTGGCACCGCAATAGCCATCAATCACAAACAGGCGTTTGCCTGATAACTGATCAGTGACGAGAGCTTTAAGATCCTTCCATACTGCTTGGTCAATCGGCTTGTTGTCGTTTTTGCCTTGATCAGACCACCAGACGGTATCGCGCGTGGTATCGTCGCGGACGATATATTTATCTTTTGGTGAGCGGCCGGTAAAAATACCCGTATCTACCGCCACCGCGCCGAGCTCGGTCACCACGCCTTTTTCATAGCCTTCCAGCCCAGGTTTGGTTTCTTCCTCGAACAGTTGCTCATAAGAGGGGTTACGGATGACTTCTTTGACATTTTCCAGACCATGACAGGAAAGATCGATGTCAGCGACCTCGGGTTCGACGTTCAGGACAGTCATAGGTGCTCCTTGGGGTAAGATGTTGTTAACTGTCTTTGTGCTAGCAACCTGAAAATGTGACTTCAGGGACTGACTCCATACAAGACGGCACACTGGGGTTATTTTGATTGTAGGGTACGGACCACCAGGTGCCATGTCATAGACATGGTAACGCTTAGTTAATCGTTTGCGCTACCCAAAGACCTATTATTGTTTGTACAAAAATAATGCGAGAAAAAATGTGAGTTAAGTCGGGTAGGTATAAGAAAAAAGCCAGCATAATGCTGGCTTTTGAACTCCGTCAGCTGGATTTGCTTCGGAGCGCTAAATATGTAGCACGCTGTTATTGCATTTGTGAGGAAGAGTCCGCGTTTTGCTCGAAAATGGCTGCCACATCAACACTATCGAAAGCGTAGTCTGTGCCACAATAATCGCAATGCAAATGAATGGTTCCCATTTCTGCCACCATTTTATCCACTTCGCTGCGCTCAATGGCGGCGATGGCGCTGGCACTGCGCTCACGTGAGCAGCTGCATTTGAATACCACCTCTTGTGCGGGATACAGCGTGACTTTTTCCTGGTGGTACAAACGATGCAGCACATCTTTAGCAGGCAAGCTAAATAGCTCTTCGTTTTTGATGGTGTCGGTAAGCTGAGCAAGGTGTTCAAAATCGCCCTCGTCGCCTTTGCCGTCGGGGAGCACCTGTAGCATCATCCCCGCCGCATGCGGTTTACCTTCATGCTCACCCGTACGCAGCCAAAGGCGGGTCATCAGTTGCTCTGAACGGGCGAAGTAATCTTCAAGACAGGCTTGTAAGCTGTCAGATTCCAGACCGACAATACCTTGATAGCGTTCACCATCGACAGGCTCGATGGTGATGATGAGTTGGCCTTTCCCCATCATCTCCGGCAAGGTCGCATCGTCTTTGATGTCGCCTTTGACGCGCGCGGTACCACGCAGCTGTTGGTGATGATCCCCATTAATCACCGCGAGAGAGACAGGGCCATCGCCTTGCAGTTGCACTGTGATTGAGCCGTTAAACTTGAGTGTCGCGGTCAATAAGCTAGTCGCGGCAAGCATCTCTCCCAGCAAGGCATTGACCGGTGCCGGGAAATCTTGGTTTTCCAGTATGCGCTGATAGGTGTCATCGAGCTTAACCAGCTCACCACGCACAGACACATCTTCAAATAGGTAACGGTGTAGTTGATCGTTTGACATGCAATTTCTCTCCGGCAATGGCGCGATCGCGGCCTTAGTCTATGCCTTGTTTAAACTTACGAATATCTCGGCGTTGCTTTTTATCCGGTCGCCCATCGGGACGCGGATTGTGTGCGTTTAAGCGACGCATTTCTGACTCGTGCTCGCGCTTGGCGAGGCTGCTCTCGGTTTCTTGGTACAGGGTTTGCGCGATCGGCGCTCCCTGTCGCTGCTCTGAAAGTGCCATAACCGTGACGGTTTTTTCATCATGGCCTTGGCGAAGGCGGATTTCTGCCCCAACCTCTACCATTTTACTCGGCTTAGCACGCTGGCCATTGTACTGCACTTTGCCGCCATCTATCATGTTGCGCGCAACGGAGCGCGTTTTGTAAAAGCGGGCGGCCCACAGCCACTTGTCCAACCTGACCGCCGTCAAAGGCGTTGATGTGTGGTTTTTCATCATCCAACTCCTGCGCAATCTGGATCGGCGACATTAGCACAAAATTTACTTTAGAGCAGTATCACAGCATCGCGGTTTCGCTGCCCGTCCAGTCGATGACTTCGATAAAATACCGGTCTATGACTGAAAAAGTCTCACTATCACAATGCGCTTTTGCTAGCATGCCCAGCTTTTCGTAATCTAATGATGGAACTTGCTGGCAAAAAAAGCCATCAATGGATAAACGGTGACCCAAATTGGTTTAAAAGGCATGATCTCTCAGGCAGGACGCCAACATAATCGCTTCTCTTTGTCGCCACAAACACTGCGTCGCGCTGCCCCTTGGCTCAATATTGGCCTAGTCTGCGTGCTCGCATGGTTGGCAGGTCGTCTGGTGTGGGCTTTTTATCAGCCTGCGCCTCCTACGCAGTCGCCTGTGGTGCACGAAGCGTCCACCTCTCAATCACCCGGGAACAGGCTGTCTCTTGCACCTGTGATCAATGCCCAGCTTTTCGGGCGTTATCAAGCCTCAAAGGCGCAGCGTCGACAAGCAGTGAGCGAGGTGCCGGAAACACGCTTGCAATTAACCTTGGTAGGGGTGGTGGCCAGTGACCAACCATCCCGCGCGTTGGCGGTGATCGCCAATCGCGGCCAGCAGGCCACCTATGGGGTGGGTGAGCAGGTGAACGGCACCCAAGTCAGTATTGACCAGGTGTTGTCAGATCGGGTGATCTTACGCCAGGGAACACGGCGAGAGGCATTGTTGATGCCAGGCGTAGAGGCGGATAGCACGCCGCAAACCGTCTTTTCACCGTCAAAAGGGGAGGTAGCGCCCCCAAAGCCCACGCCCCATGAGGGAGCCAGCACTGACTGGCCGGTCAATCTTGCGCAGCAGCTCAATCAAAATCCTCAGCGTCTATTTGATTATGTGCAGCTCGCGCAAGTGGGTGATGCCAAGGCGCTGAAAGGCTTTCGTCTCACCCCTGGTAAAAACCCGGTGTTGTTTGAACAATCTGGGTTGCAACCAGGAGACATCGCGATTGCGATCAATGGCCTCAAGCTCAGTCGTTCGGTGGCACTGCCCGACATTCTCAGTCGCATTCAACAACAGGGCACGCTTGATCTGGTGGTTGAGCGGCAAGGACAGCAACATGACATCTCGATTCAATTATAAATTACAACCACCGCTGCGCGCGGCAGTAGGAGCGTGACGTGAATTTAAGGCAACGACTGATCCCCTATTTCATCGCTGTGACTTTTCTTTTCTCTGGGCTGTCGGCGAGCGCGGCGGAATTCAGTGCATCATTTAAAGGCACTGACATTCAGGAATTTATTGAAATTGTGGGCCGTAACCTAGAAAAGACCATCATTGTCGATCCCTCCGTAAGAGGCACGGTCAACGTCCGCAGCTATAACACCCTGACTGAGGAGCAGTACTATCAGTTTTTCCTCAATGTCCTAGAAGTGTATGGCTTTGCGGTGGTGGAAATGGATAACGGCGTCGTCAAGGTGGTACGTGACAAAGATGCCAAAACCTCGCCCGTGCCTGTGGTCGGTGAAGCTGAAAACGTGGTGGGCGATGAGGTAGTCACGCGAGTGGTGGCGGTGAAAAACGTCTCGGTACGTGAGTTGTCGCCGCTGTTACGTCAGCTTATCAATAATGCGGGGGCGGGAAATGTGGTGCACTACGATCCGGCCAATGTGATCATGATTACCGGACGTGCCGCGGTGGTGAATCGCTTAACCGATATTATTCAGCGCGTCGATCAGGCTGGTGATAAAAAAGTCGAAGTCGTGCGCCTTGATCACGCGTCAGCCGCGGAAATGGTGCGGATTGTCGACACCCTCAATAAGCGTGATAACGCTAACACCCGCCCTGAGCTATTAGAACCACGCATTGTCGCCGATGAACGGCTGAATGCGGTGTTGGTTTCTGGTGAGCCTAAAGTCCGTGAACGGGTGATTGAACTTATCAAACAACTCGACCAAGAAATGGCGACCACGGGCAATAGTCGCGTGATTTATCTTCGCTACGCCAAAGCGGAAGACGTGGTAGATGTATTACAGGGCGTTTCGGATAATCTTTTGAAAGAAAAAGAGAAAAACGCCAAGCCGAGCGTGAATGATCAAGCAGTACAAATCTCCTCGCATCAAGGGACCAACTCACTGGTAATTACCGCCCCGCCCGATATTTTAAAAACCCTTGAAAGCGTGATTTCCCAGCTCGATATTCGCCGCGCACAAGTGTTGATTGAAGCGCTGATTGTGGAAATGTCGGAAACCGATGGGGCGAACCTCGGCGTACAGTGGGGCTCGCTGGAAAACGGCGGCATTCAGTTTAATAACACAGGTGTCGGCATTTCGAGTTACCTCGGCGGGCAAGAAGCCACTAAAGATAGAACGCGCACGGAAACGCGTGTCATCGACGGTGTTGAAACGCCAGTCGAAGTAACCGAATCAGGCGACTACTCGGCGCTTAATGAAGTCTTAGGTGGCTTAAATGGCTTGGCGGCTGGCGTGGTCATGGGCGATTGGACCGCTTTGGTGACGGCAGTGGCCTCGAACAATGAATCCAATATTCTGTCTTCGCCCAATCTGATGGTACTGGATAACCAAGAAGCCTCGTTTGTGGTGGGGGAAGAAGTGCCCGTCATCACCGGCTCGCAAACGGGCTCGAACAATGACAACCCGTTCCAAACCGTTGAGCGTAAAGATGTGGGCATCAAACTGAAAGTGACCCCGCAAATCAATGAAGGCTCGGCGGTGCTATTGGATATTGAGCAGGAAGTGTCCAATGTATTGGGTGCCAGTGGCGCAGTGGATGTGCGTTTTGGTAAGCGCCAGTTGACCACCTCTGTGATGGTGGGTGACCAACAGATGATTGTGCTAAGTGGTTTGATTGACGAACGTACGGTCGAAAGTGAATCCAAGGTGCCACTGTTAGGGGATATTCCCGTGTTAGGGCATTTGTTTAAGTCGACCTCGACCGAAACCGAAAAGAAAAACCTGATGCTGTTTATTAAGCCGACCATTATCCGTACTGGTTTGACCGCGGATGGTGTGACGCAGCGTAAATACAATTATATCCGCGCCGAGCAATTACAGCGCGCCCAAGAGGGTGTGAAGCTGATGCCCGACGCTGAGAAACCGGTGCTGCCGGACTACAACAGCGAGGCGGTGATGCCTGCCGAGGTACGCGCGCTAAAAGCGGAGCTAGCAGGATGAGCGAGCGCGCGACAGAGCTCAGCCGAGATCCAAACGCTGCCTGGCAATTACCGTTTGGCTTTGCCCGTCGTCATGGGGTGATATTACTCAATGACACTGAGGGTAGCGAGCGCACGCGCTTGCTGTGCTTGTCCTCCGTAACGCCAGAGACCTTAGCAGAAGTACAACGGGTGTTAGGGGGTAACTTAGCCCCTGAAATCGTCTCGGACAGTGACTTTGACCAACACCTCACCCGTTTGTATCAACGTGATAGCGCCGATGCCCAACAGTTAATGGCGGATATTGGCGCTGATGCAGACAGTGATGATTTTTTCTCTCTTGCGGAGGAATTGCCACAAAGCGAAGACCTGCTGGAATCGGAAGATGATGCGCCGATCATCAAGCTCATCAACGCGATGATGGGGGAAGCGATCAAAGAAAGCGCGTCTGATATCCATATTGAAACCTTTGAGCATGCGTTATCGATTCGCTTCCGCGTCGATGGGGTGTTACGAGAAGTGCTCTCGCCGAGTCGCAAACTGGCACCCTTGTTAGTCTCTCGAGTGAAAGTGATGGCCAAGCTGGATATTGCCGAAAAACGCGTACCGCAAGATGGCCGTATTTCAGTCCGTATTGGTGGTCGTGCGGTGGATGTCAGGGTGTCGACCATGCCCTCCTCCCATGGCGAGCGCGTGGTCATGCGTTTACTCGATAAGCATGCGGTCCAGCTCGACTTAGCTCAGCTGGGTATGGCGCCTGACCTTCACCAAGGGTTCCGAGCGCTTATTCACAAGCCTCATGGTATTTTGTTGGTCACCGGGCCGACCGGGTCGGGGAAATCCACCACCCTATATGCTGGGTTACAAACCATTAACAGTGAGGATCGTAATATTCTCACCGTTGAAGATCCGATCGAGTTCGATCTAGCCGGGATCGGGCAAACTCAGGTAAACCCCAAAGTCGATATGACCTTCGCGAGAGGGCTGCGTGCGATGTTGCGCCAAGATCCTGACGTGGTGATGGTGGGGGAAATTCGCGACTTAGAAACCGCTCAAATTGCAGTTCAAGCCTCCCTGACCGGCCATTTGGTGATGTCCACATTACATACCAACACCGCGATAGGGGCGGTGACCCGCTTGCGCGATATGGGGATTGAGCCTTTCTTGCTTTCATCATCGTTACTCGGGGTATTAGCACAGCGCTTGGTTCGTACGCTGTGTGAACACTGCCGTGTGCCCTATCAAGCCGACGACACACAGCAACAATTGTTTGTGGATGTGGGGCTTGCCGATCAAGGCGATCCCATCACCTTGTATAAACCCAGTGGTTGTGAGCATTGCCACCAAAAAGGCTATCGCGGCCGCACCGGGATCCATGAACTGTTGACCGTGGATGAGAAGGTACAAGCGCTGATTCATCATGATGCCGGTGAGCATGCCATCGAGGAAGCCGTGCGAGCGCAAAGCCCCAGCATTCGCTATGACGGCTTGGCCAAGGTGCTGAACGGGGAAACCACCCTGGAAGAAGTGATGCGAGTGACCAAGGAGAGTTAATGGCTGCCTTTGACTACCAAGCACTGGACGCGCGAGGACGTAAACGCAAGGGCGTGATTGAAGCCGATACGGCACGTCAAGCGCGACAGCAATTGCGCGACAAGGGCTTTACTCCTCTCGAGGTCCAGGCCACGACCCGTCAGCGTGCAACACAAAAAAGCACGGCCTCTCAACCACTTTTTCGTCAGCGCGGACGCGGTATTAGCACCCAGGAGCTATCGCTAATCACCCGTCAGTTGGCGACCTTGATTGAGGCGGCGATGCCACTGGAGGAGTGCTTAAAAGCGGTGGCAGAGCAGGCTGAGAAACCGCGAATTGGCAGCATGATGACCAGTGTGCGCGCGCGAGTGATGGAAGGGTATACACTCGCCGATGCCTTGGCGGACTACCCGCAGGTGTTCGATGAACTCTACCGGGCGATGATTTCGGCGGGTGAAAAAGCGGGCCATTTGGGCACTGTGCTTGAGCGGCTGGCTGACTATGTGGAAAACCGTCAACGCATTCAAGCGACCTTGCTGCAAGCCATGCTGTACCCGGCGATTTTGACCTTTTTTTCGGTGTTGATTGTCGCCTTCCTGTTGGCCACCGTGGTGCCTGATATCGTCGGTCAATTTGTCCAAACCGGGCAATCACTGCCCGCATCAACCCAGTTTCTCTTAAGCGCCAGTGACTTTATTACCCAGTGGGGCGCGTGGGTAGTCAGTGGGCTAGCTCTTGTCAGTATGGGGATTCGTTGGTTACTGAAAGACACGCAAAGGCGCTTGGCTTGGGATAAGCAAAAGCTTTCTCTGCCCATTCTTGGCCGTGTTGCTCGCGGCCTCAATACATCGCGTTTTGCTCGTACCTTAGCGATTTGCACTGCCAGTGCGATCCCCTTGTTGGACGGAATGAAGGTTGCCGCGCAAGTGATCACTAACCAGTATGTGCGCAAACGGGTATTAGAGGCCGCCGATAAAGTGCGTGAGGGGGCCAGCTTACGTGTTTCGCTTGACCAATCCGGGCTGTTTCCGCCGATGATGCTGCATATGATTGCTAGCGGCGAGCGCAGTGGAGAATTGGAGCCGATGCTCTCACGCGCAGCCGACAACCAAGACAAAGATTTTGAGGCGCAAGTGAATGTTGCCTTAGGGATTTTTGGCCCGTTAATGATTGTACTGATGGCCGGATTAGTGCTTTTTATTGTGGTGGCCACCTTGATGCCAATCATTGCCATGAATGACATGGTGGGTTTGTGATTTGAATAATTTAAACAAGGAGAAAGCGATGCGTCGTCAACAAGGTTTCACCCTGCTCGAGGTCATGGTGGTGGTGGTGATTATTGGGTTACTCGCCAGTTTTGTTGCCCCTAACTTACTGGGCAACAAAGACAAAGCCGCGGTGAAAAAAGCGGTGGCGGATGTCAGCGCGCTCGAAAATGCGCTGGATATGTACAAGCTGGATAACAACCAGTATCCCACTACCGACCAAGGCTTAGACGCGCTAGTGACCCAGCCGCAAAGTGAGCCGGTGCCCCGCAATTATCCGGCACAAGGCTACATCAAGCGTTTACCGCAAGACCCATGGAATAACGATTATCGCTATGTCAGCCCAGGTGAGCACGGGGTGGTCGATATCTTTTCTCTAGGCGCTGATGGTCAAGAAGGCGGGGAAGGGGTTAACCAAGACATTGGTAACTGGAACCTCAACGAGCTGCAATAAACATGCGCCAAGCAGCCGGCTTTACGTTACTCGAGATCTTGCTGGTGGTGGTCATCGTTGCGGTGAGCGCCTCGGGCGTGATCATGGTGTGGCCTGAACCGGCCGACACCCGCACCCAAGAAGCCGGTCAAGCACTGTATCAGCGGATGAAGCTGTGGGCAGAGCAAAGCTGGTTGGAAGGACGTACCTATGGCGTGCGTATCGAGCAACAGCGCTATCAACTTTTAGTGTTGGGACAAGAACAATGGCAACCGGTCAGCAGTGACCGCTGGGCGACCCAAGGGCGCTTGCCCGAGCAAAGCCGCTTTGTCTTAACCATGGATGGCTTTGGTTGGCAGCAACAAGACAGGTTGTTCGAGGATAAGCCGCTGTTTGAGGATTTGTTTGACGAGGACGATGAGCAGGCAGTGGCGCCACCGCAAATCTGGCTACTGCCCAATGGTGAGCTGACACCGTTTACCCTGATGATTGAAACAGATGGCCGTGCGGTCTGGCAGCTCAAAGCCAATGAATTGGCGCAGTTTACCTGGCAGCGTGCAGGAGAGGGTGATGATGTTAGTGCGCGCTAACTCACAACAGGGAATGACTTTGCTTGAGGTCTTAGTCGCGGTAGCGATCTTTGCCGTGGCGGCGCTGAGTGTGATGAAAGCCACGGGGCAACACACCCGCTCACTGAGTCGCTTAGAACAAAAAACCTTAGCCGCTATGGTGGCGGATAACCAGCTGGCCGAGGTGGTGCTCAGCGCTAAAGTGCCAGATAAAGCCACGCAAGGCACGACTGAGATGGCGGGGCAACAATGGCAATGGCAGTTGGCGCCAGTCGCCACAGAAACCGGCCAGTTGCGTGCGGTTGATATGTCAGTGGCTGCCGCCGCAGAGACCGATCACCCGTTAGTGACCGTGAGGACCTATGTCGCCACGCGTTGAACGAGGATTTACCTTATTGGAAGTGCTGTTGGCGTTGGTGGTATTCGCCAGCATTAGTTTGACCGCCTACCAGGTGCTGCAAACTGTGCAGCGCAGTGATGAGCAGTCTCAGCAGGTGGGGCAGACCTTACAGCAACTGCAGCGCGCGTTGGTGATCATGGACAGTGACTTTCGGCAAATGGCGGCAAGACGTCAGCGGGTCGAAGGACAAGCGCCAACAGAGCAGCTGCTAATGGCTGGCTCTGACGTGCTGCAAAGTGACGCAATGGGCGTGCGCTTTACCCGCACCGGCTGGATTAACCCACAAATGCGCTTTCCGCGTGGTGAAGTGGTGGCGGTCGGGTACCGTCAGCGCGAGGGCAAGCTTGAGCGCTTGCGCTGGCGTTACCCTGACCAAGCGGCGAGCGATGAGCCCGCGGTGGCGACGCTGCTCAGTGATATTGATGATTTGAGCTTTCGCTTCTACGTCAAACAAAGTTGGCAAGACGGTTTCGATACTAAACACGCATTACCGAAAGCGGTTCAAGTGCGCTTTACCCACCCACGCTATGGCCAGTTAGTACGCACTTATCTCGTGGCTGGGCAAACCTTGCCGGCTCCCTTGCAGCGGGAGGCGCAATGAGTCGGCAGCGAGGCGCGGCCCTTTTAGTGTTGATGATGATCATGGCGCTGATGACCGCGATTGCCGGGAGCATGGCGTCGCGGTTATACACCAACTATCATCGCGCTGAAAACCAGCTGCATTTTCAGCAAGCCTACTGGTTTGGCAATGCGGTTGAGGGGTTGGCGGCATCGGTATTGCGTGAGAGCTTAGCAGGCAGTGAGACGGTGAATTTAAGTCAGGCCTGGGCAGAGCCAGCTCGAACCTTTCCGCTGGATGGCGGGAAAGTAAGTGGGCACTTACAAGATGCAAGCGCCTGTTTTAACCTTAATAGTTTACAGTTGCGCGGCGTCAAAGTGAGTGGGGCGACACCCTATGAGGTCACTGTGTTGCGGGCGCTGGTGGGACAGTATGTGGAAGATAGCTATCAAGCGGATGTTATCGCGCAAGCAAGCCGTGATTTTATTGATGAAAACAATCAGCTGGATCAGTCGCTCGGGGCAGAAGACGCGCACTATGAAAGCGTCCAGCCTGCGTATGTGACGGCGGATGCGTTGCTGGCCGATGTGAGTGAGTGGCGTGCGGTGCGCGGGGTGAATGGTGACGTGTTTCGGCGCGCCTCGCCTCAGCTTTGCGCGTTGCCTAGCGCTGAGCTTAAGGTCAATGTGAATACCTTAACCGAGAAGCAAGCGCCTTTGCTTTCTGCATTGTTTACCTCCGTGTTACCGGTGGAACAAGCGCAGCAGGTGATTGCGCAGCGGCCTGAGGCAGGGTGGAAAAGTGTCGCCGCGTTTATCGACACCTTGAGTCTCCCCGAGTTTGATGACGCCGAGCGAGAGCGAGTCGTGTCCCATCTCAGCGTGACCAGCGAGTTCTTTTTATTACAAGCCGATGTGCAGGTGGCCTCTGCCCAACGTCACATCCAGGCACTATTGCACTATCAAGACGAGGGCGAGGTTTCCATTGTGCGCCGTCGGTTCGGAGGAATGCGTGAGCGAACGACTGATAATAAGGATCAGTGATGCCAGCCAGCCCGTTTATTGGGCGCAGGTTCGTGCCAGTGATAACCAGGTGGTGGATAGCGGCTGTTGTCAGCAACTGTCAGCGTTAACCGAGCAAGCACAAACACGACCCGTGGTGGTGTTGGTGGACAGCACTTGGTTAACATTAACCTCGGTGACATTGCCCCCTGGATCTCGGCGCCAGCGCGACAAGGTGGTGCCTTACTTACTCGAGGAAGCCTTGGCGGAAGAGGTGGAAGCGGTACACGTGAGTATTGTTGACACCCAGGCAGACACGGCACAGGTGGCCGTGGTGGCGCATCAGCAAATGCAAGCTTGGCAACAAGCGTTGGACGAAGCCGGGATAAGTGCACGGCAGTGGATCCCCGATGTGCTGTGTATACCTTGGCAACCCGAGTCATTATCACTGTTGGCATTGGGTGAACAGTGGTTGTGCCGTTTGGGGGCCAATCAAGGCGTGGTAGGCTCGGCGGACTGGCTCACCTTTTGGGGACAGACTTGGTGGCGACAGCAGCAATCGCAGGCGGACAGTAACACGCCTGAGCAGACTCGTGCTCTTAGCATTGACGCTTACGGTGAAAGTGATCGGCAAGCGTCCAATCCCTTTCATGCCTTACCGTTTCAATCTGAGTGGCATACAGAGGCGGCGCTGCACGTGTTGGCCACGCACAGCCACTCGGTGACGGCCAATATACTGACCGGAGATTATCGACCGCAAAGTCAAACCAAGCAGACACTGAAACCCTTTTTACCTGCCGCGTGTCTATTGGTCGCTATCGCTGGTTTGCTTGGTGTCGAGCAATGGCTGGCGATTCGTGATACCCAGCAGCAAGCGCAGGCCCTACGGACGCAAAGCGAAGCCCTGTTTCGTCAAACCTTGCCGCAGTATGAGCGGATCCCGACGCGCTCATACATGGTGCGGCAAATGGATGCAGAGATCGCGCGGTTGGAAAACCAACAACATGATGCGGCGCTTTTACCTTGGTTGGCGCAGTTAGCCCCCCTACTCACAGAGGTGCCCGGTATCGAGCTTCAGGCACTGCGTTATCAAGCCAGTCGCGACGCCTTGATACTGCGGGCAACCGGCAATGATTTCGCCCAATTTGAACGCTTACGTGCTGCCTTGAGTGAGCATTATGCGACAGACTTGGGGCAGCTTAATCGCAGTGGTGAGACGGTCAGCGGTGAATTTACCCTAAGGAGCCAATCATGATCGCACGTATTCAGGCACAGTGGCAGTCGATCAGCGTGCGCGAGCAGCGGCTTTTGTTGGTTGCCGGCGGTGTGTTGCTGTTAAGTGTGCTTTATTGGGGCATTGTGGTGCCGATACAGACACAAGCTGATCAGGCACGGACTGCCGTGATCAGTGAGCGAAAGATTTACCGTGAGCTGCAACAAAAACGCAATCATATTATGCAACTGCGATCACAGTCTGGACACAGTCGCCAAGTGGTGGCCAGTCGAAACCAACCGCTTAACCAAGTGATCGCGGCCAGTGCGGGTGAGTTCAATCTGACCATTACACGGTTACAGCCTGGGGAAGACAGTGTGCAATTGGGTCTCGAACCTCTACCGTTTAATCAATTACTACGGTGGCTAGAGCAACTGGCGCAGCGACACGGGATTCAAGTCGTTCGCTTAAGCACTGAAGCGAACGATACGGCCGGTGTGGTGAAAGTCAACCGACTGCAGCTGGAGCGTTAAACCATGGCGAAAAAAGTACTGATAGGAGTAGGATGTCTGTTGGTTTTTGTTGTGAGTGCGATAGTGCACGCCCCAGCAACCCTGCTACGCTTAGCGCCTTTGCCGGCCGAGCTACAGCTTAGCGGTATCCATGGCACTGTCTGGCAGGGCCAAGTCAGGCAAGTTCGTTGGCAAGACCAGGCTGTCGGCCCAGTACAATGGGATCTCCATTGGCATCGGTTATTGACCCGCGCCACACTGGAAACGGCCATCAAGGTTAAAGGCCCGCAAGGTCTCAGCGGAAAAGGCGTGGTGGGCTTTAATGGCACCGAGCTAACGCTTTCTCAAACCTTGCTCTCTGCCCCGGCGCACCTGCTGACTCGTTCGGTGGCCTTGCCGCCGAGTGTGTCTATTGATGGCCGACTGGATGTGATTGTGCGCGAGGCGGTGTTGGCAGAGTCAGGGTGTCAGCAGTTAGCGGGACGGATTCAGTGGCAGCAGGCCGGGCTAACCCTGCCCTCGGGGCGGCTCAATGATATCCCATTGCGTGCTTCTCTCGCCTGTGACGGCCAAGGTGTCGCGGCGCGGGGGCAAGGTGATTCCCCGTCGTTGAGTAATAAGTTTTCATTGTCAATTACACCGTCTGGGCGATACTCTGTGTCAGGATGGCTGAAGCCGGGGCCAGCCTATCCTGAGCCAATGAAAGCACCTCTCTCTTGGTTAGGCGCACCGGATAATCAAGGACGCTATCGCTTTTCTTTTCGCGGCTAACAAGGCCTGATAAGCTTATCAAAAAGGGTGGCAAATCACGATATGACGCAGCGTAAATTTCCTCACATTCAGTCTAAGCAGGTGGTCGCCGCTTCTCGCTTGTTTAAAGTGGAGTCGCTAGAGCTGATTTTTAGCAATGGCGTCGAGCGTACCTATGAGCGGATGAAACCGTCGGGGCGTAATGCCGTGATGATGGTGCCGGTGACCGAATCGGGCGATCTCTTACTGGTACGCGAATATGCCGCAGGGACAGAGCAGTATGAGCTGGGCTTTCCCAAAGGACTGATTGACCCGGGTGAAGCGCCCGAGCAAGCCGCGGTGCGGGAGCTGAAAGAGGAAATCGGCCAAGGTGCCCGTGAGCTAGTGCCACTGAAAGAGGTTGTTCTGGCACCGTCGTACTTTTCCAGCCGCATGACACTGATGTTGGCACGTGATTTGTATCCAGAAAGCCTGGAAGGGGATGAGCCTGAACCGCTTGAAATCATTCGTTGGCCACTTGCCCAAGCGGAAGAGTTACTCACCCACGGTGATTTCTGTGAAGCGCGCAGTATCACCGCATTAATGATGGCGCTGAAGTACTTACAATCTGAGAGGTGAGGCATGGCACTGCCTGAGTTGTTGCCCGAGGTAATTGAGATTGCTCGCTCTGCGGGTCAGGTTATTTTAGATATTTACCAAGACGGTGATTTTGAAGCGATCACCAAAAGTGACCAAACCCCAGTGACCAGTGCTGATTTAGCGGCACATAAGCTGATCACGGAAAAGCTCACCGCGTTGACGCCAGACATCCCCGTGTTATCGGAAGAAGACTGTGGTGTGCCATTAAGCGACCGTCAGCAATGGCAGCGCTATTGGTTGATTGACCCGCTAGACGGTACCCAAGAGTTCATTGCGGGCAGCGGTGACTTTGCCACTATTATCGCGCTGGTGGAGGACAACCATCCCGTGATGGGCGTGGTGTATGCGCCCGTCTCCGGGGTGACCTATTATGCTTGCCAAGACAAAGGGGCCTGGAAAATAACCCCAGATGGCGAAATGCATCGCATCTCGACAATGAAGCGAGAAGAGACGCTCACATCAATCTCAATCGCTATTAGCCGTCGCCAAGATATTCATGCGGTCACCGAAAAGCTGGCACCTGAAATTAATTATGATTTGGTGCCATTAGGATCCGCGGCGCTGAAAGCCTGCTTGGTCGCAGAAGGCGCAGTCGATTGTTATCTGCGCTTAGGCCCCACGGGGGAGTGGGACACGGCGGCGACGCAGTGCATTGTCGAGCAAGCGGGTGGACGTATTCTGAGCACCGAGCTAGGGGCCTTGTCATACAACGAACGGGACTCATTACAGAACCCTAACTTTATTGTGTTAGGGGATGAGTCGCTCGCGTGGTCGTCGATACTGCGGGCATCGTAATGATTGACGGCACCGTCAGGTGCCGTTTTCTTGATTACCGTTCAGAACAAGCGATTTAAGCCATTAAGCGCCGCCACCCGGTAAGCTTCGGCCATGGTCGGGTAGTTGAAGGTGGTATTCACAAAATAGTCGATGGTATTCCCTTCGCCTTTTTGCTCAAAAATCGCTTGGCCGATATGAATGATTTCCGAGGCGCGTTCACCAAAGCAGTGAATGCCTAATATCTCGCGGGTATCGCGGTGGAAAAGGATTTTTAAACTACCGACATCCATCCCCGCAATTTGCGCGCGTGCGAGATGTTGGAACAAAGACCGTCCGACCTCATAGGGTACTTTTTCCGCGGTGAGTTCTTGCTCGGTTTTACCCACCGAACTGATCTCTGGAATGGTATAGATCCCCGTGGGGATGTGTTCAATCAAGCGCACATTGGCGTTGCCTTGGCAAATGGCTTCGGCCACCACGCGCCCTTGATCATAAGCGGCACTGGCAAGGCTAGGGTAACCAATCACATCACCGACGGCATAGATAWGCCCCACGTCTGTTGCATAGCTTTCGCTATCAACGTCGAGCTGCCCACGCGAGTTAGGCGTCAGGCCGACTGAGGACAAATTGAGTTTATCGGTATTGCCTGCACGGCCATTGGCATACAGCAGACAATCTGCTTTCATTTTTTTGCCTGACTCCAGATGCACAATCACGCCATCGTCGGTGCCCTCAATGCGCTCATAGGTCTCATCATTGCGGATCATGACACCGCTACTGCCAAAGTGATAAGACAAAGCATCAGAGATTTCATTGTCCAAAAATGACAGCAAGCGGTCACGGGTATTGATTAAATCCACTTTGACCCCGAGCCCGCGGAAGATAGACGCATATTCACTGCCAATCACGCCTGCCCCATAAATCATCACATGGCGCGGATCATGGGCTAACGACAAAATGGAGTCACTGTCGTAGATGCGTGGGTGAGAAAAATCCACATCGGCAGGCTGATAAGGGCGAGAGCCGGTGGCAATCACAAAGTGATCGGCGGTGTAAGTATCAGCGCTGCCATCACTATGATGCACGGTTAAGGTATGCGCATTGACAAACTCAGCGTTGCCATGGAGCAGGGTACACTGGTTGCGGTCATAGAACCCTTGGCGCATGCGGGTTTGTTTACCTATCACAGACTCGGCATGGCTGAGTATTTGAGAAAAGGTACTGTGGATACTCTTACTGTTTTGGGTGTAGATAGGGCTTTGATTGAATTCAATGATCCGGCTGACAGTGTGGCGTAGTGCTTTAGACGGGATGGTGCCCCAATGGGTACAACCACCGCCAACGGTGCTTTCTCGCTCAATCACTGCGACTCGCTTACCGGCTTTGGATAAGCCCATAGCGGCCCCTTCTCCGCCGGGGCCGCTGCCTATTACGATAGCGTCAAAATGATCTTGCGGGCGAGGGCTTGACTTGCTCATAGGGATCAGACCTTATTTTCATTATTGCAACATCTGTTTATGACCAGTTTAACGCTTATTACCCGTAAGGTTAACTTTCGCAGCCAAATCTGTGTTCCAATCCGCGTGATAGCGATGGGGAGCACTGCCTGGATTGGCTGATTTAAACGCTAAAATTGCGTATAGTGACACCATGGTGACCATGAGTAGAGTGCGATGGGTATTCGAGCACAACAAAAAGAAAAAACGCGCCGTTCTGTCATTGATGCGGCGTTCAGCCAGCTCAGTGCTGAACGCAGTTTTTCTAGCCTCAGTCTACGCGAAGTGGCGCGCGAGGCGGGAATCGCCCCTACTTCTTTCTATCGTCACTTCAAAGATATGGATGAGCTGGGGTTGACCATGGTCGACGAGGGCGGACTATTGCTCCGACAACTGATGCGTCAGGCGCGTCAGCGGATCGCCGCGGAAGGCAGTGTGGTACGTACCTCGGTAGAAACCTTTATGGAATTTATCGAAAGCAGCCCCAATGTGTTTCGGCTACTTTTGCGCGAGCGATCAGGCACCTCTTC
Source organism: Salinivibrio sp. ML323 (assembly GCF_001995745.1). Taxonomy (NCBI): domain Bacteria; kingdom Pseudomonadati; phylum Pseudomonadota; class Gammaproteobacteria; order Vibrionales; family Vibrionaceae; genus Salinivibrio; species Salinivibrio sp. ML323. The sequence goes on from NZ_MUES01000019.1 coordinate 39,672, forward strand.
GGCATTCCGTGCTGCCGTGGCTCGAGAAATCCAACATTTTGTTGCTGAGTTGACCGAGTATTTACAATCTCGTACGCAGCTCACCTATGAAGAAGCGTACAATCAGTCAGAAGCGTGTGTGATTTTGGTCTTCAATATGGGTGCGGAAGCGCTTGATCTTGACCCTCACGCCCGCGCAGAATTGGCAGAGCGAATGGTGTTACAATTGCGCATGATAGCCAAGGGAGCTTACTGGTATCGAAAAGACCGTGAGCGGCGAGCCTTACAGGAAAAACTGTCATAAAACAGGTGAAGACATGGAACACGAGCAAGTGAAATCAGAACGTAAATTTTTGCTGCTGGCACTGGTTACCGGCATTTGTGGAAGTGCAACACTCGCGACACTGTTCGTCAGTGGTGTGGCGTTTTCTATTTTTCCCATTCTTGCGTTTGTACTGGCCGTGCACGCTTGCTACCAACTTCACGAACGCCAGCCGCTGACTGAAGGCACGCCGCTGATTGCGTTTGCCTGCTTCTTGGTGGGGGCATTTGGCTATTCAGCGTTTATTCGTATGCAAATGCCAGAGCTGGGCGGTAACTTCTTCTCGATTTTGGTTGCCATGGCATTATCGTTCTGGGTCGGCCACAAACTGGGCTTTTTCAGCCGCAAAGCGAAAAACGATACTGCGTCTGACGTCTAATTGCCTCTAAAACAGCTGTGATTGAAACCCAAAAAAGGCGTCGAGAAGACGCCTTTTTACGTTTAGCTGAAAAGGATGATAAATGCCCGTGCCAGTACAGCCTAAAATTTTTCATATTGTCCATGTGGATCGATTGGAATCTATCCTGGTTTCTAACGGACTGCTGTGCGATGCCCAGATCATTGCTCAAAATACAGCGGGAACCACTATTGGTATGAATACGATTAAACAGCGTCGTTTGACGGAGCTGACGTTGGATAGTCATCCGAATTTGTACGTCGGACAATGTGTACCGTTTTATTTTTGTCCTCGTTCAATCATGTTGTATGTAATTCATCGAGCAGATAGTGATGAACTGGTTTATAAAGGTGGGCAGGGGCCGATTATTCACCTTCAAGCCGATCTAAACACAACCGTTCAATGGGCTCAGCAGCAAGGTCATCGCTGGGCATTCACACTTTCAAATGCAGGTTCGTACTACTTCGAAGATAGAAACGATTTGGCTCAGTTACATAACTTGGATTGGCCTGCAATTTATGCGAGACAGTGGCAAGGTTGTAAAGAAGGGAAGCAAGCCGAGTTTTTGATTGAGCGAAGTTTTCCTTGGCATTTGGTTGAGGCGATTGTTGTACAATCACCAAGCATTCATCAGCAGGTAGTCAACATGTTGCAAATGGCAGCTCACAGACCACCTGTTACAATTAACCCTAACTGGTATTACTGAGGAGGCCGTAGAGATGCTCGAAATTACTCGAGGTGACATACTGCGCGCTGATGCAGAAGCTATTGTCAATACAGTCAACTGCGTCGGTGTTATGGGGCGTGGTATTGCTTTGCAGTTTAAGAAAGCGTGGCCTGATAACTTCAAAGCTTATTCTGCGGCATGTAAAAACAAATACGTTCAGCCTGGGAAAATGTTTATCTTTGAAACTGGGCAATTGGCAAACCCTCGCTTTATCGTGAACTTCCCAACTARGCGCCATTGGCGCGGCGCAAGCCGAATTGAAGATATCGAATCTGGCTTAGCAGCATTAGTTGAAGATATTCAGCGTTTAGGCATTAAATCTATTGCCATCCCTCCATTAGGGGCTGGCTTAGGTGGACTGGATTGGTTGGTAGTGCGTAAAAAAATCGAAACAGCGATGAAGCCGCTAACTGACGTTCAAGTTTATCTTTATGAACCATCAGGTGCCCCTCAAAATGACAGAATGGTAAAGCATAAAGAAGTGCCAAAGATGACTGCAGGTAGAGCGGTATTGATAGAACTCATGCAGCGTTACCTGAAAGGCTTGCTTGATCCATCGGTTTCATTGCTTGAGGTGCACAAGCTTTTGTATTTCATGCAAGAAGCCGGTGAGCCTCTGCGCTTACAATATCAAAAGGCGCACTATGGACCTTATGCGCAGAATTTGCGTCATGTGTTGAATGCAATTGAAGGTCATTTTGTCTCTGGTTATTCAGACGGTGGCGATGCGCCAGAGAAAGTCCTTCAGCTAGTACCCGGAGCGGTAGAAGAAGCACAAAAGTTCTTGGACCAACACCCTGATACGCGGGAGAGGTTTGAAAAGGTATCTCGACTAGTAGCAGGCTTTGAATCATCACAGGGCTTAGAGCTTCTTGCTACAGTGCACTGGCTTAACCGGTATGAACAAGCAACAGATACCGAAAAGATTATTCAAGGTGTCCATTCTTGGAACGCAAGAAAGCAGCAATTTACACCAAGGCAAATCACAATTGCGGAAAAAGTACTTGATAGTCAGTGCTGGTTTAGTGGGTAATGTCCCCTTAATTAATGCAAATAAAAACGGGCATGTCCAGTATGCCCATTTTTTATCGCTTTCGGATCCCTCGCCGTACCCAGAGCGATTTTTAGTTTATAAAAATGAGCGTAAAACCCTTATTCGATGCGCTCTAACCACACCCCGGCTTCGGTATGGTGGGTGAACGGGAATTGATCAAACAGCGCACAGCGACTAATGCGGTGTGTTTGGCTGAGGCGTTCTAGGTTTTCGGCCAAAGTCTCAGGGTTACAGGAGATATATAAAATCCTATCGTAACCTTGCACCATTTTGCAGGTTTCATCATCCATGCCCGCACGAGGGGGATCGACAAAAATAGTATTGCACTGATAGTCGCTCAGCGTCACCCCTTGATCTTTTAAGCGGCGGAACTCGCGCTCGCCATTGATTGCTTGGGTGAATTCTTCGGCAGACATGCGAATAATCTGCACATTGTCGATGTTGTTGGCGGCAATATTGTACTGCGCCGATTGCACTGAGGGTTTTGCCAGCTCGGTGGCGAGGACGCGGCGAAAGTTTTTCGCCAAGGCGAGGGAAAAGTTGCCGTTCCCGCAATACAGCTCCAGCAAATCACCTTGGCTATCGCGAGTGCAATCAATGGCCCATTCCAGCATTTTCTCCGCTACGGGTCCGTTGGGTTGGGTAAAGCTGTTTTCAATTTGCTGGTAGATCAATGTCTGACCATCGGCATTGAGCTTTTCCAAAACGTAGTCGCGGTCTAGCACTTTCTTTTGCTTGCGCGCACGGCCAATCAGGTTGAGATTAAAGCCCTCATCGTTCAAACGTTGTTTAAGCGCTTGCGCGGCCTTTTCCCACTCTTCATCTAACTGGCGATGATAAAGCAAAGACACCAAGATCTCACCGCTTAAGGTGGAGAGGAAATCAACCTGAAACAGTTTACGTCGCAAGGCGTCGTTGGGCTTGATCGCCTCCATTAATAGCGGCATGAGGTCATTGATCAAGCGGCTCGCGGCAGGAAAGGTATCGACGCGATATTTTTGCTTGGTCGCAGGATCAAACATGATGTAATACAAGTCGTCGCCTTCATGCCATACCCGAAACTCTGCGCGCATCCGATAGTGGGTTTCCGGTGAGCGAAAAACTTCTAGCTCAGGTGCGTGAAACGGCGCGAGTTGTACATTGAGTCGTTGGACTTTCTCAGCAAGCTGTGTGTCGTAGTCAACGGCGGTGTGAGCCTTGGTCATGATGGCTGCCTCAGCGATTGGAAAATGAGCGCAGATTTTAGACAAATCCCCAGCTATGTCCACCCTTGCTCACGATTCTCCCTTATTCAATAAGGTTATCAATGGACAATATCCATCTAGACGGCTACTATCCCTGCGTGGGTCAGTGCTCTGTCTATACCCAATAGGACGGATCACAGGAATGCGGTGAGAGTCCGCAACTGACGCGCAGCGGTGTAAGAGAACGACCCTAACCCGACCCAAGGTCAGACACTGTCGCTAATGCTGATAAATAGTATGCGATGGGAAGTCGTTAGCAGTAGGCGGCGAAAGCCACGCTCTTAAGTCCGAACACAGCCCACAGACGCAGCATGTCGCTGCACATTCTCGCGATAGGAAGGAACAACCAATGAACAAACAGATAGTGGCGAGCCTGGTGGCGGCGTCATTACTCCCCGCGAGCGCGTGGGCCGAGCAAAACACCGAAACGGTGGTGGTGATAGGGCGTAGTCATCATGCTGATACGCTGACGCAAATACCCGCAAACGTCGCTGTAATTACTCAAGAAGATATCCGCAAGAGCGGTGCGCAAGATATAACGGCTCTACTTAGAGGAAAGTCAGGTATTCAGGTTTCGGATACTAACTCTGGCGCTTCTTTTGCAATGCGCGGATTTTCTGGTGGCCAAAGCGCGCATAACACACTTATCTTAGTTGATGGTCGGCGATTAAATAAGGCTGATCTATCTGGGCCACAACTAGGTGCTATTGCCATGAGCCAAGTAGAGCGTATTGAAATCCTCTCTGGTAGTGCCGGTGTTTTATATGGTGACCAAGCGGTAGGTGGTGTCATCAATATCATTCTAAAAAGTACAGCCAGAGAGGGAGGCCATGTTGGTGTTCGTGTTGGAGACTTCGATACCCGTGGCACTTATGCTAGCAAATCAGGAAAGCTGAGTGATTATTGGCATTATCAAGTCTCGGCAGATTATGAGAAAACAGATAACTATCGCGACCATAACGCGCAAGATTCTGGGATGTTGAGTAGCCGAGTCGAATATCAGCGAGGTAGCGAGCGCTTCCACGCTGTACTCAGTTACTTTGACGATGATCGCCAGCGGCCAGGCGATCTAACTGAAAATGAGTATCGCGCCGACCCTCGCCAGTTTAAAAGTACTCACGCTGAAGACTATGGTCATGAAATATCTCGCTCGCTTGATGTGGGCTATCAGAAAGGTGTAGGAGAAGCATGGCAGTTATCTACCTCTTTACAGTATTCGGATACCAGCACAAACGCAAGAGCCCCGAGTACACCGAGTCAAGGCGAGTTAGATCAGCTAACAGTCTCTATATCAGGAGAGAAATCATTTGCGGCCAAAGGGGGAGAAGAGGGGACTTGGATTGTTGGCGTTGATTATGCCAACAATACTTTTGACTATTTTTCCCTGTTTACAGACAGGGATAATCGTCAGCAACGAGTGAGTGTGTTTAGCCAACTTCATTACCCATTGTCTTCACAGACTACCCTTGTTCTGGGAGGGAGAAAATCACGTGTTACCGATGACTTAACGGATGCTGCGACATATCCAAATGGTGAGCAATTAAAAGCACATGCTAATGCGTTAGAGTTAGGGGTAAACCATTTTATTGATGATATAAACCGTATTTATATTCGTGGTGAGCAGAACTTTCGTTTTGCAAAAGTGGATGAGCAAGCATACACCTCTCCAGGTGTGTTTGGTTTAGATCCGCAGCGAGGCAACTCTCTAGAACTAGGTTGGCGACAAGAGGCTGAGAACTATCAAATTGGTGCGGATCTTTATCGTTTAGAAATTGATGATGAAATCTTATTTGACTCTAATGCTATCTCGCCATCAGGCGGTTCAGGCGGTGCGAATGTTAACGCAGATCGCTCGGTACGATATGGCGGCAGCCTTTCAGGTCAAGTGCAAGTTACCCCTAAGTGGCTCGTTGCTACTGAGTACCATTATATTGATGCTGAATTCACCGAAGGGGATAACCAAGGTAGTGCGTTGCCGTGGGTAGCGATGCACACCGCTACATTACAAAGTACAGTGCATTTTACTCAAGATATCCTTATGTCCTTGGAAGGTATCTACACTGGATCGCGCTATAAAGATGGTGACACTGCTAACAGTAAAGGAAAGCTCTCCCCCTATTGGCTATCTAACTTTGCGTTGCAGTACGAACTAGACCAGTGGTTAACGACATTTAGGGTCGATAATCTTTTTGATAAGCAATATCCTTCCAGTGCGAATTCATGGGGCGCTTACTATCCAGGTGATGGGCGCCAATTGACACTGGAAGCGAGATACTCTTTCTAAACTAGCTTTCCCCACGCCCTTGTCGTTATGATAAGGGCGTTTTTTATTGAATGGGTGTCCCATGGCGCAGCCCAATATATTGATCTTCGACTCCGGTGTGGGTGGCTTATCGATTTATCAGTCAGTGCGAGAGCAGCTACCTGACGCTAACTACACCTATTTGTTCGATAACGAAGCTTTTCCATACGGCGAGTTAGAGGACACGCGCTTGATCACACGGGTGGCGGCTCAAGTGCAAGCGGTGTGTGCGCACCATGATATTGATATCGTGGTCATTGCATGCAATACAGCATCGACGTTGGTATTACCGACGCTCCGTCAGCAGCTAGCGCTTCCGGTCGTGGGGGTTGTGCCTGCGATCAAGCCTGCAGCAGCGATCAGTCAGAAAAAAATCATTGGCTTACTCGCTACGCCAGCCACCGTCGCCCGCCCTTATACCGAACAACTGGTGGCGGACTTTGCCAAAGATTGCCAGGTAGTCTCAGTCGGTACCACGGCGCTCGTGCATATGGCAGAACGCAAACTCCGGGGTGAGGCGGTGAATCAGCAAGATCTCGCGGCTATATTGCACCCGCTTAAAGGAACCGTCGATACCCTCGTACTGGGTTGCACTCACTTTCCTTTACTGCGTGATGAAATCCAATCAGTAGTGGGTGACTCAGTCCGTTTAATTGATTCGGGAGATGCGATTGCGCGTCGCGTGGTTTCGCTGGTCAGTCTACATAGCGACGCAAGGGCCACCGCTGCGACGTCAAAGCATTATGCTTATGCGACGGCAACCCCTATTAAAGCCGATGCTTTAGCGGACTTTATCCGATCGATAGGTTTTACGGATGTCAGCTATTCGCCTGCTTTTTTGGCTCATTCGCTTCACGGACTTTAAGTGTCCGCTCGCCATAAACATTGTTATTGAGTGCGTTGATGGCGTCGTCGGCATGCCCGGCGGCCATCACCACAAAACCAAATCCTCGTCGCTTGCCGGTTCGCTTGTCTTTCATAAGACGAACGGCAAACACTTCTCCATGTTCGCTAAACAGTGTGCGCACATCATTTTCATTCGCACGATAAGGTAAGTTTCCGACGTATAGCGTTTTGCTTTGCGGAGACTCTTCTTCTTTTTCGCTTGATGGCGTTGATGTCGATGGCCTTTGCTCTGGCTGAATAAAATTGGGTAAAGGAAGATATAGGCAAGCTAGACCACTAAGTATTGCACCCACAGCAAACGAAAGAGCGGGTGAGTTGACGTCCATGAGGCTGACGATAATCGCGCCAAGGACAGCGATGCAGATGACTAAAGCAAAATTAACTGGTGATTTCATAAGCGTAATTAAATAGAACAATTAAAGTGATGACATGACAACAGTCCGGCAATGCATGTCGTGAAAAAGACCAAGAAAACAAGCCAGCGTTACCTTGTGGTAAAGGTCTCGTATCAATAATGTTTCAAAACGCTGGTTATTCATCATTTTAGGTGGATTATTGCTCAGTCGAAATAAAAAACGTAAAAATCCCTTGTCAGTGTGATCCGCGTCGCTATACTACGCCCCACATCGACACGGCACGCAGGGCAAGCGTTCAGCGAACATGTCGAGGCAAAAAATCGAATAAAAATAAACGCTTGACGTGAGTTTTTAAAAGATTAAGATAGCCGTCCACTTAACGCTAAGCGTTAGGGGAGTCAAAAAGAGGTTTTGCTTCACCCAGTTGGGTTGAAAATAAAAGATAAAATTTCTTCTTGACTTTAACGGTAAGGCGCGTAAGATACGCAGCCCTGACCAAGCGAAGCGCCGCTTCGCACCGTCAACGCTCTTTAACAATTTGACCTATGCAATCTGTGTGGGCACTCGTTAAGAATAGACAAAAAGATTTATTCGATGAACTGAGTGACCAATTCATGTTGGTACAGCCTTGAGCTGTTTTGATTTCACTTTTTCAAAAGTGGATGCCAGCAGGATCACAGTCAATTCGTTTGTCTCTTCGGAGATAAACAGTAATCAGTATTCATTGAGCAGTTTCTACGGAAACACCAAACTTAAATTGAAGAGTTTGATCATGGCTCAGATTGAACGCTGGCGGCAGGCCTAACACATGCAAGTCGAGCGGAAACGGCAGCATTGAAGCTTCGGTGGATTTGCTGGACGTCGAGCGG
>NZ_MUES01000002.1:0-309819 GCF_001995745.1 Salinivibrio sp. ML323
GCTCAGTTGGGAGAGCACCTCCCTTACAAGGAGGGGGTCACTGGTTCGAGCCCGGTATCGCCCACCACGCTTTAAAGGTTTTTGTTTGAGAATCTTTAGAACGTGGTTTATTTAGCAATAAACGACATGCTCTTTAACAATCTGGAAAGCTGACAAGTCATTCTTTAAGAATGACAGTAAAGTTCTCAATCAGTGACATGTAATGTCACTCACACAATCAAGTGTGCTTGGACTTTGTCTTATTGAATCAATAACGACAAAGTTTCTATTTGAGTCCGGCAAAAACAAAACCTTAATTGGTTGATGATTCAACACTCAGTGGTTTTGCGACGTAGATTTCTTTTTTAGGCAACGCGCGCGAGACTTTTGCCGCCGGGAGCGTAACGTGTTACGTGACCAAGCAAAAGTTAAGCAAGAGGCAGCATAAAAGAGAAAGATCAAGCAAAAAAGACCTCTTGGGGTTGTATGGTTAAGTGATTAAGCGTAGACGGTGGATGCCTTGGCAGTCAGAGGCGATGAAGGACGTATTAACTTGCGATAAGCCCAGATAAGGCAGTAAAAGCCATTTGAGTCTGGGATTTCCGAATGGGGAAACCCACCTGCATAAGCAGGTATCTTAGCGTGAATACATAGCGCTAAGAGGCGAACTCGGGGAACTGAAACATCTAAGTACCCGAAGGAAAAGAAATCAATTGAGATTCCGGCAGTAGCGGCGAGCGAACCCGGAGCAGCCCTTAAGCGGCTTAGGCGTTAGGTGAACAGGTTGGAAAACCTGGCAATAAAGGGTGATAGCCCCGTAACCGACGGCGCCTTAGGCGTGAAAACGAGTAAGACGGGACACGTGATATCTTGTCTGAAGATGGGGGGACCATCCTCCAAGGCTAAATACTCCTGACTGACCGATAGTGAACCAGTACCGTGAGGGAAAGGCGAAAAGAACCCCTGTGAGGGGAGTGAAATAGAACCTGAAACCGTCTACGTACAAGCAGTGGGAGCCCCATCACTAAGACACTTCATCTTAGTGAGACGCTATCACTTTGTTGATTGGGTTAACCACGCGCAGCGTGGGTCAACCACCCAATCAAGCAGAGGTGACTTAGTGATGGGGTGACCGCGTACCTTTTGTATAATGGGTCAGCGACTTAATGTAAGTAGCTAGGTTAACCGCATAGGGGAGCCGTAGGGAAACCGAGTCTTAACTGGGCGACAGTTGCTTGCATTAGACCCGAAACCGAGTGATCTAGCCATGGGCAGGTTGAAGGTTGAGTAACATCAACTGGAGGACCGAACTCACTAACGTTGAAAAGTTAGGAGATGACCTGTGGCTAGGGGTGAAAGGCCAATCAAACTCGGAGNAGGTTAACCGCATAGGGGAGCCGTAGGGAAACCGAGTCTTAACTGGGCGACAGTTGCTTGCATTAGACCCGAAACCGAGTGATCTAGCCATGGGCAGGTTGAAGGTTGAGTAACATCAACTGGAGGACCGAACTCACTAACGTTGAAAAGTTAGGAGATGACCTGTGGCTAGGGGTGAAAGGCCAATCAAACTCGGAGATAGCTGGTTCTCCCCGAAAGCTATTTAGGTAGCGCCTCGGACGAACACTACTGGGGGTAGAGCACTGTTAAGGCTAGGGGGTCATCCCGACTTACCAACCCTTTGCAAACTCCGAATACCAGTAAGTGCTATCCGGGAGACACACGGCGGGTGCTAACGTCCGTCGTGGAGAGGGAAACAACCCAGACCGCCAGCTAAGGTCCCCAAGTTATCGCTAAGTGGGAAACGATGTGGGAAGGCTCAGACAGCCAGGATGTTGGCTTAGAAGCAGCCATCATTTAAAGAAAGCGTAATAGCTCACTGGTCGAGTCGGCCTGCGCGGAAGATGTAACGGGGCTAAGCGATACACCGAAGCTGCGGCAATGNGGAGAGGGAAACAACCCAGACCGCCAGCTAAGGTCCCCAAGTTATCGCTAAGTGGGAAACGATGTGGGAAGGCTCAGACAGCCAGGATGTTGGCTTAGAAGCAGCCATCATTTAAAGAAAGCGTAATAGCTCACTGGTCGAGTCGGCCTGCGCGGAAGATGTAACGGGGCTAAGCGATACACCGAAGCTGCGGCAATGTCCTTATGGATATTGGGTAGGGGAGCGTTGTGTAAGCTGTTGAAGGTGTGCTGAGAGGCATGCTGGAGGTATCACAAGTGCGAATGCTGACATGAGTAACGATAAAGGGGGTGAAAAACCTCCTCGCCGGAAGACCAAGGGTTCCTGTCCAACGTTAATCGGGGCAGGGTAAGTCGGCCCCTAAGGCGAGGCCGAAAGGCGTAGTCGANTATTGGGTAGGGGAGCGTTGTGTAAGCTGTTGAAGGTGTGCTGAGAGGCATGCTGGAGGTATCACAAGTGCGAATGCTGACATGAGTAACGATAAAGGGGGTGAAAAACCTCCTCGCCGGAAGACCAAGGGTTCCTGTCCAACGTTAATCGGGGCAGGGTAAGTCGGCCCCTAAGGCGAGGCCGAAAGGCGTAGTCGATGGGAAACGGGTTAATATTCCCGTACTGCTGCTTACTGCGATGGGGGGACGGAGAAGGCTAGGTGGGCCTGGCGATGGTTGTCCAGGTTCAAGGGTGTAGGCTGTAATCTTAGGCAAATCCGGGATTACACACGGTCGAGACCCGATGTCGAGCCACCAAGGTGGTGAAGTCATTGATGCCATGCTTCCGGGAAAAGCCTCTAAGCTTCAGGTAAGTAGCAACCGTACTCCAAACCGACACAGGTGGTCGGGTAGAGAATACCAAGGCGCTTGAGAGAACTCGGGTGAAGGAACTAGGCAAAATGGTACCGTAACTTCGGGAGAAGGTACGCTGCCCACGGTGAAGTCCCTTGCGGATGGAGCTATGGGCAGTCGCAGATACCAGGTGGCTGCAACTGTTTATTAAAAACACAGCACTGTGCAAAATCGAAAGATGACGTATACGGTGTGACGCCTGCCCGGTGCCGGAAGGTTAATTGATGTGGTTATCGCAAGAGAAGCCATTGATTGAAGCCCCGGTAAACGGCGGCCGTAACGAAGCGGCGACGCCAGTTGCTGTGGAGCCATCCTTGAAATACCACCCTTGTATGTTTGATGTTCTAACTTAGCCCCGTTATCCGGGGTGAGGACAGTGCCTGGTGGGTAGTTTGACTGGGGCGGTCTCCTCCCAAAGCGTAACGGAGGAGCACGAAGGTGGGCTAATCACGGTCGGACATCGTGAGGTTAGTGCAATGGCATAAGCCCGCTTAACTGCGAGAGTGACGGCTCGAGCAGGTACGAAAGTAGGTCATAGTGATCCGGTGGTTCTGAATGGAAGGGCCATCGCTCAACGGATAAAAGGTACTCCGGGGATAACAGGCTGATACCGCCCAAGAGTTCATATCGACGGCGGTGTTTGGCACCTCGATGTCGGCTCATCACATCCTGGGGCTGAAGTCGGTCCCAAGGGTATGGCTGTTCGCCATTTAAAGTGGTACGCGAGCTGGGTTTAGAACGTCGTGAGACAGTTCGGTCCCTATCTGCCGTGGGCGTTGGATGATTGAGGGGAGCTGCTCCTAGTACGAGAGGACCGGAGTGGACGAACCGCTGGTGTTCGGGTTGTGTCGCCAGACGCATTGCCCGGTAGCTAAGTTCGGCACAGATAAGCGCTGAAAGCATCTAAGCGCGAAGCTGGCCCCGAGATGAGTCATCCCTAGAGCTTCGAGCTCTCTAAAGGGTTGTCGTAGACGACGACGTTGATAGGCAGGGTGTGTAAGCGCTGTGAGGCGTTGAGCTAACCTGTACTAATGGCCCGTGAGGCTTAACCATACAACACCCAAGAGGTTTTGGGTTGGACTCGAAATAAAGCCAGTTGATTGTGGCGAGAACGAAACAGCTTTCTAGATACGTGTTTTGACTGAAAGGTGAAGACACACAAATTTTGCTTGGCGACCATAGCGCTTTGGACCCACCTGACTCCATGCCGAACTCAGTAGTGAAACGAAGCAGCGCCGATGGTAGTGTGGGGTCTCCCCATGTGAGAGTAGGACATCGCCAGGCTTGCTTTCTTGTTTTCAGATTTTTGGAAAAATCTGAAGGCAAAAACGCTTATCTTGCTGATTGCTCGATGCTTNCAAATTTTGCTTGGCGACCATAGCGCTTTGGACCCACCTGACTCCATGCCGAACTCAGTAGTGAAACGAAGCAGCGCCGATGGTAGTGTGGGGTCTCCCCATGTGAGAGTAGGACATCGCCAGGCTTGCTTTCTTGTTTTCAGATTTTTGGAAAAATCTGAAGGCAAAAACGCTTATCTTGCTGATTGCTCGATGCTTGTGATAACGATGATGCTCATGTATTGGCATACACTGCGCGTCTCGATTCAACACCCTCATCGCATCAAACAAGATAACTTAATTAGAGCTTAATATTGAGCTTTAGTTAGCAAATATTTAAGCATCAAAGCAATGATATGTAAGACTTTGATGAGACAGAATTGGTGCGGAGTGGTAGTTCAGTTGGTTAGAATACCGGCCTGTCACGCCGGGGGTCGCGGGTTCGAGTCCCGTCCACTCCGCCACTANACACCCTCATCGCATCAAACAAGATAACTTAATTAGAGCTTAATATTGAGCTTTAGTTAGCAAATATTTAAGCATCAAAGCAATGATATGTAAGACTTTGATGAGACAGAATTGGTGCGGAGTGGTAGTTCAGTTGGTTAGAATACCGGCCTGTCACGCCGGGGGTCGCGGGTTCGAGTCCCGTCCACTCCGCCACTACTTTAGAAACCCTAGCTGATAAGCTGGGGTTTTTTGCATTTAAGCTCCCCTGAGCCAGACGTCTTGGTCGCGGCACTTGCAGTGCGCGTTGACTCCCGTCCACTCCGCCACTACTTAGAAACCCTGCTAAATTTAGTAGGGTTTTTTGTTATTGGCCAGGTTCGCCCTGCGGGCGAATGAGTCCCGCAGGGTGGCCTGCCCATTGTCCGCAATCCCGGCCCTCCGCCACTACTTAGAAACCCTAGCTGAAAAGCTGGGGTTTTTTGCGTTTAAAGCGCCCCTAAAGACATAAAAAAAGCGCCTTGCGGCGCTTTTAATGGTTTAGGCCATGCCTTGGATGACCACAAACTTTTCTAGGAGCTGATCCTCGGTCTCGACATTATCGGGATCGGTGATAATGCACTTGGAGATCGGGCAAACCGACTGGCACGTCGGTTTTTCGTAATGGCCTTTACACTCGGTGCATAAATCGGGCTCGATCTCAAAGATCTCGGAACCCATAGAGATGGCCCCGTTGGGACACTCGGGTTCACACATATCGCAGTTTATGCATTTATCGGTGATGAGTAGTGCCATATCACTTACCCGATGGGTTACGTGTATCTTGTCCTGATTGTAGGTTACGCATCAGTAGCGCGTATTCTAGATCCATATCTTCTGGCACAGGAATAAATACGAAATGACCGCTGCCTTTGGCATCTGTGATGGTTTCTGACTTACGATTTTCCATCGCTTCTAAGGTGAAATGAACATTGCCGCGTGGCGTCATTAGCTCCATGCTGTCACCGAGCATAAATTTGTTTTTCACTTCCACTTCAGCCAGATCGCCACGGCGCTTGCCAGTAAACTCGCCGACAAATTGCTGTTGGTCAGAAACCGAATAGCCATAGTCATAGTTTTGGTAGCTATCGTGGGTGTGTCGACGTAAAAAGCCTTCGGTGTAGCCCCGGTGTGCAAGGTTCTCGAGGGTGTTCATCAGGCTTTCATCGAATGGTTTACCGGCCACGGCATCATCAATTGCTTGGCGATACACCTGTGCGGTGCGTGCGCAGTAATAGAAAGACTTAGTGCGGCCTTCGATCTTTAGCGAGTGTACGCCCATTTGGGTCAAGCGCTCAACGTGCTGAATGGCGCGTAAGTCTTTTGAGTTCATGATGTAGGTGCCGTGCTCATCTTCATAAGCGGCCATCAACTCACCCGGACGTCCGCCCTCTTCGAGCAATACCACATCATCAACCGGCTCGCCTTTACCCAGGGTTGGGGTCACTTCTTGAACTTGTACGACTTGGCCTGCGTCGTCTTCTTTGCCTTTATGAACTTTGTAGTCCCAACGGCAGGCATTGGTGCAGGTACCTTGGTTTGGATCGCGCTTATTAATATAGCCTGATAGCAAACAACGACCAGAATACGCCATGCATAGCGCGCCGTGAACAAACACCTCAAGCTCCATTTCAGGGCAGTGTTGGCGGATATCTTCGATCTCTTCCAGTGCTAGTTCACGCGATAAGATCACACGCTCAATCCCTTGCTGCTGCCAAAATTTGACGGTCGCCCAGTTAATCGCATTGGCTTGCACGGAAAGGTGGATTGCCATATCAGGGAAGTGCTCACGCACCATCATAATCAAGCCAGGATCCGACATGATCAGCGCATCAGGGCCCATATCGATAATCGGCTTGAGATCGCGAATAAAGGTTTTGAGCTTGGCGTTGTGCGGCTGAATATTACAAACCACGTAGAATTTCTTACCCTGTGCATGGGCTTCATCGATGCCGATTTTCAGGTTCTCGTGGTTAAATTCATTGTTGCGCACACGCAGGCTGTAGCGTGGCTGACCGGCATACACGGCGTCGGCCCCGTAGGCGAACGCATAGCGCATATTCTTTAGGCTACCGGCGGGAGAGAGTAATTCTGGCGTAAACATAATTCCAAGCTTGAGTCTGAGTATAAGTCAGGCACCTTCACGTTGAAGGTGAGTGTGGGCGCCATTTTACTGTGACATTGCCCACACTACCAGCCGAATTTACCTAATCTTTGTAGGGATTAGTTAGTCGGTTTTTAAACCGCCTAAAGCCGTGAATAAGCCTTCTAATAACGTGTCGAGCTCGCCGCACATCAGCGATAAGTCAGCATCAAGGCGGGCGGCAACATCTTCTCGGTCGATGTCAGCGTTTTGATCGCGGATCTCTTCAGAAAATTTCAGGCGCTTCAGGCTCAAATCATCGCCTAATATGAAGTCGATTTGCTCTTGCCAGTCCATGGATAACTTGGTGACTTGTTTGTCTGCCTCTAGGTGCGCCTGAATTTCGTCACTGGTGAGATCTTGCTGTTTGCATTTAATCACCCCACCTTCTTCGAGTAGCGCTTTGAGTTCTGCCTCATCACCGAGGTGAAAGCCTTGCGGCGCTTGGCCTTGCTTCACCCATTCGGTCATCGCGTGCTCTGCTGGGATCTCGGTTTCAGCCGGTACGACAGGTAAGCTGCCGATAGATTTTCGCAATAGCGCGAGTAACTCTTCGCCTTTTTTGATGCTGGCTGCATCAACTAATACCAGGCCTTTATCGGCCATGATCAAGGCACACATCTGGCTTTGGCGCGTGAAGGCACGTGGCAAGAGCTCCATGACCACATCGTCTTTTAGGCTATCTTTCTCGCGCTTTTTCAGGCGTTGCCCTTGGGCTTGCTCCATGGCGTCGACTTTCTCTTCTAAGGCGTCTTTGATCACCGAGGCGGGGAGCAACTTTTCTTCTTTGCGAGCGCGGATCAGGATATTGTTACCGCTGACATGCGTAAGCATATCGCCGTGCTTACCCAGCGCATTGTCCCAACCAAACTTTTGCATGTCCTGGCTGCCACACGGGGTAAAATCGAACTCTTTGAGCTGGCTTTCCAATTGGGTTGGATCGAGAGGAATATCACGGGTAAGACGATAGACGAGTAAATTCTTAAACCAAATCATGGCGAGGCTTTATCCATCCTGTTGTGAGAAAGGCAACATGGTATTGCATTCACTCTCGAATGTCGCTGCAATTAGCGTAGAATTTAACCCTGCTCGCGACTTCAGCGAGACAAACTTGCCCAACTTCCTCAACGAATGGATTACCTCAGTTGTGTTAAAAATCATTCATACCTCCGATTGGCATCTTGGTCATCAGCTGCATGGTTATGATCGCCAATATGAACATCAAGCTTTTCTCGATTGGCTTAAGCAATGTCTCATTGATGAGCAAGCCGATGCCTTATTGGTGGCGGGAGATGTGTTTGACAGTGCTAACCCACCCGCCAGTGCTTGGCGGATGCTGTATCGATTTTTAGCTGACATTGCCAAAGCACTGCCAGACTTAAATGTAGTGATCACTGGCGGGAATCATGACTCACCTAGCAAACTCGACGCCCCACACGAGCTACTCAAAGCCTTTGATTTACACTTAATTGGCGCCATCGCGAGAGATGGAGATGGCGATTTAGATACTGAACGTATGCGCGTGCCAATTACCGATAAGTCAGGCGAGGTCGCGGCTTGGGTATTGGCAGTACCTTTTTTGCGAAGTGGTGATTTACGTACAGAAGGGCTCGATGAAAAGGACGATCGGCTTATTGAGGGAGTGCGAGCTATTTATCAGCAAACGGAGCAAGCGGGGCGTGAGAATGCGCGCGCTGATCAGGCATTGATAGCAATGGGCCATGTGTATATGGCCAGTGGCGAGTTATCAGAGATGTCAGAGCGACGCATTCTGGGGGGGAATCAGCATGCGCTGCCGGCAGATATTTTCAGTGAGGATATTGCTTATGTCGCACTCGGGCATTTGCACTTAGCCCAGCAAGTGGCGAAACAATCCCGGATCCGTTACTGCGGCTCACCGATTCCACTATCGTTATCAGAGCGACATTATCGGCACCAAGTATTAGCCGTGACCCTTGAAGACAACCAGCTACAAAGCGTGGTGCCACATTATGTACCGCGTGCGGTAGATTTATGGCGAGTGCCGGAACAGCCCGCACCGCTGGAGACGGTACTCGACGCCTTGGCGGGGCTTACGCTTGAGCCTTTACCGCTGTCGCAGCAGCCTTTGCTTGATGTCCCTGTTTTATTGGATAAACCCCAGCCGATGTTAAGAGAAAAGATCTTAGCCGCGCTAGAGAGTAAACCCGTACGGCTTGCGAAAATTACCCCTCATTATCGAGAACAACCACAAACAAGTGGCTTTCGGCAACAACGGTTATCTGAGGTTGAGCCTTATCAGGTACTGCGTCATGGCTGGCAGCAAAAGTATCAAGGTGAACCGGATACGGCGTTATCAGCAACGTTTTCTCAGTTATTGGCGCAACTGGAACAGGACGAGGATCAATAAACGATGAAAATCCTGGCATTACGTGGCGAGAATTTGGCCAGCATTCAACATCCGTTTGCATTGGACTTCTCACAAGGACCACTGGGTGACAGTGGCTTGTTTGCGATCACAGGCAAAACGGGCGCGGGAAAGTCGACGCTTTTGGATGCGATTTGCTTGGCGCTTTACGACAAGATCCCGCGCTTTCAGTCCAATAAAAAGCATGATGCGGATATTGGCTTAGGTGACCCGGCCACTCGGGTTAAAGCCAATGATGTGCGTAGTATCTTATCGCGTGGCAAAGGTGAGGGATACGCAGAGGTTGATTTTGTCGCCTATGACGGCAGCCGTTGGCGCGCACATTGGTCGGTACGCCGGGCGCGGGGCAAGGCGGATGGCCGCATACAGGCGAGCGAGCACTGGTTGGAGAACCTCGCCACAGGCCAACGTATTGCCGGTAAAAAACAGGAAGTACTCAGTGAAATAGAGCGTCTCGTTGGTCTCAGTTATGAACAGTTCCGCCGTGCGGTGATGTTGCCGCAAGGGGATTTTGCCGCTTTCTTAAAAGCGTCTGCTGATGATAGAGCGGCCTTGCTTGAACGGATGACAGGCACTGAGATATATAGCCGACTGTCGCAAATGGCACACGAGCGGGCCCGCGATGAAAAGCAAGCACTGGATCAACTGACCCAACAGTTGGGCGATATTCAATTACTCACGGATGATGAAGAACAGCAACTGCATCAAGAGCAGGCGCAATGCCAGCAGCACATTCACGATTTACAAACTCAGCTGAGAAAACTCAATGACTACCGCCAACAACACACGCACCTTGCCCAAGCGCAGCAGGGTGTCGAGACGGCTCAGCAGGCGCTCGATGAAGCGAGTGAAGCGCGAGAAGGCATTGCCGCGCGGCGAGAGGCGTTGGATGAGATAGAGCGAGTGCAAGTGGCGCGCGATGACTGGCAAGCGGTGCAGACTACCCAATGGCAACGCCAAGCGCTCACACTCGAAAGCCATCAACTTGCACGCGAAGAGCGCGAGATTGCGCAAGCATATGAACAAGAGGCCGAACGCTGGCGCGCCGCCAACCGAGCATTGGCTGAGGCCGAGCAATATTGGGCGGATATTGAGCCTAAAGTGCGTGAGGCGCAGCAAATCGATACGCAATTGTCCGGCATTGAGCGGCAAATGCACGATCAAAACGTGGCGTTGAATGAGCAGCAGCAAAAGTATCGTCATGCTCACCAGTCACTCGTCCATGCGCGCGAACAAGCCGAGCAACAGCAACGTCGCGAGACGGCGTTAGAACAAGAAATCGCGCAATATGGTGACTTCTCGCATGTGGCGGAGCATTATCAGCCGGTGTTCGATAACCTGCGCCAGTACCTCGATTGCCAAGACACGCTCTCGGCGCTGCAAGAAGAGTATCAAGCCCGTTATCATCAGCAGCAACATTGGCAGCCGCAACGTGACAAGTTGGACAAAGACATTGCCCAAGTGGATGACAGTAGTGCGCAGCTGAAAGCCAAGCGACAAGCGCTGGATCCTGAGGCGCTGCAGGCAAATCAAGACGCAGATCAGGCGCGGTATAGCAAATTGCACACTCAAAAGCAGCAGCAAGACGCGGTGCTCAATGAGGGGAAAAACTGGCAGTATTGGCAAGAGCGTTGTCAGCATAATCAAGCGGAGCTGGAAAAACACCAAGCATTGTTTGCGGACAGCCAAGCCCATGTAGCCCACTTGAAAGAGACACTAACCCGTGAGCAGGCTCAGGTGGAGGAGGCACAAAACAGCCTCCAACAGGCGATGGCGGTGGTCGAGCTTGATGATCTTCGCCAAACCCTACACGAGGGGGATCCTTGTCCGCTCTGTGGGGCCACCGAACATCCTTATCTGCACCATGCCCCCGCGATTGAAGGCATGATCGCCCAGCAGCAAGCGCGTGTAGACGCCTTGCAAGCCTCGTATAACCAGCACAATGCCGAATACTATTATTGGCAGAAACAGCACCAGCAAAGCCAGCACGCGTGCGCCGAGCTGAGAGAACAGGGAGCTGTTTGGCAGGCTGAGCGACAGCAATGCGAACGCGAGGTGTATGCCGCGATCGCTGAGCTGGATGAAGCCATCGACTTATCACGTCCACTCAGTGACATCCTCAGCGAGATTGACGCACAGGCGCAACAAACCTATGCCGAGTATCAAACCTGTTATCAAGCGATGACGGAGCGCCAACAACAGCTTGCGCACGTGCAACAAATGGATACGGCCATCGCGGAACTCCAACATGCACGTGAGCAGCGAGTGGCACGACGTCATCAACTTGATCAGTCACTGACTGAGTGTGAGACACGACTCAACGCGATTGATGAGCAATGGCAACAGCAACACGCGCAACTCACGCGCGTCAGCCAATCGTTGGATCAGCAGTTAGGTGCTGGGCAATGGCTGGCGAGCCTGCAACAGGTGGGGGCGGCGCATTATATCCGCCAGATGGAGCAAAAAATTCAGGCCTACCAGGCGCTGCAAGATGAAAAAGCGGCGCTTGCTGAGCACAAACAACAAAGAGAGACCGAATTGGCCACGCTCTCGCAGCAGTGTCAGAGCTTGTCGGAAGATATTCAAGCACGGCAAGCGCAATTGGTCGTGTTGGCGCAAGAGCATCAACAACAAAGTGTCGCGCGCCAAGCACTGATCCCGCAATCAGATTTAGAGGCGTTGGAGCGAGAATATAAAGCCGCCATCGACGGGCAACGGGCGCAACGTAACTACGCTGAGCAGGCGTATACGCAGGCCAGTGAAAAGCGCGCGGGCGTACAGGCGCGCCAGCAAACTCTCGATACCCAGCAGCGTGAGGCGGATCAGCGCTACCGCGCAAGTGTTAGACGTTGGATCCAATGGCAACCGGAGCTTGGTGTTCATCAGTATGATTTAATTACCGCGCTTTCTTACAATGAGGCATGGCGAGCCAATGAGCGGCAGGCTATCAGCGATGTTGAGGCGCGTTATCAAGAAGCAAAAACACGCCTTGATGAGCGTCAGCAACAGCTTAGTCATTGTCAGCAGGCCATCGCTGATGCAAGTGCTTGGCTAGCGACGCAGCAACTCGCGGAGGATGAGGCATCACTTGGCGCGCAGCAAGCGAGTTGGCAACAAGCACTTGAAGAAAACGAGCAGCGTCTCTTCACCCTCCGCCATCAATTGACGGAGTCGGAAAAAGCCAAACAGCAAGCCGGCTCGCTGACCGAAAAAATCGAGGGACAGCGGCAGCAAACCGAGCAATGGTTGAAATTGGCCGACCTGATAGGCTCTGCCAGTGGCGCTAAATTCCGTAATCTTGCGCAGTCGTTAACCTTGTCCCAGCTGGTCGAGATTGCCAATGAGCACTTGGCGTCATTGTCACCACGTTATGCATTGCAAACGGTACCGGATAGCTTGCTGGCGCTACAAGTGGTCGATCATGATATGGGTGATGAGGTGCGCAGTGTCGAATCACTGTCTGGCGGAGAGAGCTTTTTAGTCTCGCTCTCGCTGGCGCTAGCACTGGCCTCTTTAGCGGCAGATACCCGCCAGCTTGGCTCATTGTTTATTGATGAGGGCTTCGGCACCCTAGATCCTGACAGCTTAGAAATGGCGCTCGCCTGCTTGGACACTCTGCAAGCGGATGGCCGACAAATTGGGGTGATTTCGCATGTGAATACGCTGGTTGAACGGATTGGTGCGCAAGTGCGCGTAGATAGCCAAGGTGGTGGCGCAAGCAGAGTCATGGTGACACAGCAAGGTGTTGGCTAGGTCACAGCCTGTCGACACAAGGGGAAAATAGCTCGCGCTGGGTCACAAAAATGTCATAATAAATCCACATAATGGCGCCAGTTCAATGATAACACTAGGTAATTATCATGGTTAGACGGATTCTCGTTGTTGAAGACGAAGCCCCCATTCGCGAGATGCTTTGTTTTGTGCTTGAACAAAAAGGTTATCAAACGGTTGAGGCAGAAGACTACGATTCGGCACTGGCGCAAATATGCGAGCCTTACCCAGAAATGATCCTGATGGATTGGATGTTACCTGGTGGATCGGGGCTCAATCTTATTAAGCACTTAAAGCGGGAAGAGTTGACCCGACAGATTCCTGTGGTGATGCTGACCGCACGGGGCGAGGAAGAAGACAAAGTGCGAGGCCTGGAAGTAGGCGCAGATGACTACATCACCAAACCTTTCTCGCCGAAAGAGCTGGTGGCGCGATTAAAAGCGGTGATGCGCCGTGTATCGCCGACAACCT
Source organism: Salinivibrio sp. ML323 (assembly GCF_001995745.1). Classification (NCBI taxonomy): domain Bacteria; kingdom Pseudomonadati; phylum Pseudomonadota; class Gammaproteobacteria; order Vibrionales; family Vibrionaceae; genus Salinivibrio; species Salinivibrio sp. ML323. The sequence continues at coordinate 13,397 of NZ_MUES01000002.1, forward strand.
TGGATGATGTTATTGAAGTACAAGGGTTGAAACTTGACCCTGTCTCGCACCGAGTGACCGCCAATGATGAGCCGCTAGACATGGGGCCGACCGAGTTTAAGCTGTTGCACTTTTTCATGACCCATCAAGAGCGTGTATATAGCCGCGAGCAGCTACTCAATAACGTGTGGGGCACCAATGTCTATGTTGAAGATAGAACGGTCGATGTGCATATTCGTCGTTTGCGCAAAGTGCTAGAAGCCGGTGGGCACGCTAAATTGGTACAAACGGTACGCGGCGCTGGATACCGCTTTTCAACACGTAGTTAAATCCGGCCTACATCAGGTGTAGGCTGCATGGAGACGCAATGGTCGAACGACTGTCTTGGAAGAAGCTAGCCTGGGAGCTGGCTTTTTTTTATTTACCTTGGTTTATTATAGGCTGGCTGTTTGGTGGCCTACCTTGGCTATTGCTTGGCGCTACCGTTGCCATGCTGCTTTGGCACCTGCATCAGCAGGTCAAGCTGTCCGATTGGCTTTGGAAAGACAAAAGCCTGATGCCACCCTCTGGCACCGGCTCCTGGGAGCCTTTGTTTAATGGGATTTATCGCTTACAAAAGCGTAATCGTCGTCGCCGTAAGGAGCTGGCGAATCTGATTCGTCGCTTTCGCAACGGGGCGGAATCTTTACCGGATGCGGTGGTGGTGTTTGAGCGTGACGGTGCCATTGTCTGGTGTAACAAATTAGCCCAAGAGCTGCTTGGCTTGCGTATGCCTGATGATAATGGTCAGCATATCAGTAACCTTATCCGCGCCCCTGAATTCGTCAGCTATATAGCTGATGCCAACTACGATGTGCCGCTTGAGATGCGCTCTCACCTTAATAGCGCGCGCACACTTGAGTTCCGGACCATGCCCTATGCGGAAGGCGAATATTTGATGGTGGTGCGTGATATCACTCAGTTGAAGCAACTGGAAGGGATGCGCCGCAACTTTTTCGCCAATGTTTCACATGAGCTACGCACGCCGATGACGGTGTTACGTGGCTACTTAGAAATGACGGAAGATCCAGAGATGGTTGTCGGCCCCATGTGGCCCAAAGCACATGGGGTGATGACCGAGCAATTGTCCCGGATGGAGTCACTGGTGGAACAGCTTTTGACCTTGTCTAAAATTGAAGCAGCGGCCAAGCCTGAGTTGGATCATCTTGTCGATGTGCCAGCCATGCTTGATGTGCTACAAAAAGAAGCCCAAGCTTTAAGTGGTGATAGTGAGCATGTACTCACGTTTGAAGTCGATACCAGCCTTAAAGTAAAAGGCAATGACGACCAATTACGCAGTGCGATTTCCAACCTAGTTTATAACGCAGTAAAGCATACTCCGCCCAAAGCTGGGATCACTGTGCGTTGGTATCGCGCAAGCAAAGGCCCACGCTTGGAAGTACAGGACAGTGGCGAGGGTATCGCGCCGCAACATCTGGATCGGTTAACCGAGCGTTTTTATCGGGTAGATAAAGCCCGCTCCCGTGAAACGGGTGGCAGTGGCTTAGGGCTGGCGATTGTAAAACATGCGCTCAGTCATCACGATGCGGAATTAGATATTCAAAGTGAACTCGGGGTAGGGAGCACGTTCTCCTTTACCTTACCGGAGCGGTTAGCATGTTAAAGCGGTTTTTGGCCACAGCCTGCCTGCTATTGAGTGTGGCGAGCCTTAGTCATGCTGACACCCTGCCTGATTATCAACGTAGCAGTGGTATATCCGGTAACTTGAGCTCAGTGGGATCAGATACCCTAGCCAATATGATGGCCGCTTGGACGGAAGGGTTCAAACGGTTGCATCCCGGAGTGAATATACAGCTACAAACGCCAGGCTCTGCCTCCGCCGCCCCCGCGCTGGTGGAAGGGACAGCCCAACTTGGCCCCATGAGTCGTCCGATGCGGGTCAGTGAAGAAAATGCGTTTCAAGCACGTTTTGGCTATCCTCCTACCGCGGTCCCCGTTGCGGTGGATGCGATGGCCGTCTATGTCCACCAAGATAACCCTTTACGCGCCATCAGCTTTCAACAGCTGGATGCGGTATTTTCTCGCACGCTTTGGTGTGGCGCGAGTCAGCCGGTGGCAACCTGGGGGCAATTAGGCTTATCAGGCCGTTGGGCCAACCGAGATTTACAATTATTCGGCCGCAACTCGGTATCCGGTACCTATGGTTATTTTAAGCAAGCCGCGTTGTGCCGTGGGGATTTTCGTGCCGATGTGAATGAGCAGCCTGGCTCGGCGTCAGTGGTGCAGTCGGTGGCCTCTTCGCTGAATGCTATCGGGTATGCAGGAATTGGTCATCAGGCCTCTGGCGCGCGCATGTTGGCGATTTCACACCAGGGAAAAGCGGCGATAAAGCCCACCCCTTCAGCGATTCGAACGGGTGAGTACCCCCTTACCCGTTATTTATATTTGTACATCAATAAAGCCCCCAATCAGCCGCTGGCGCCCCTTGAATCGGCATTTATGCGTTATATTTTGTCGGCGCAAGGGCAGAAGGCGGTGAGCCAGCAAGGCTATATTCCCTTGCCGGCTCAAGCGGTGCGCGCGCAAAGACAAGCACTAGGGCTGGATGCATCGCTAAAAGACTAGCTGCGAGATAATTGGCTTGTGAGGGACTCGGCGTTGCGCAAGCGAACGCTTGGCGCGCGCTTAGTCACTAAAAGTCAGCGTCCAGTTTACGGATTGCCAGTATTGCTTTTCGGCTTCCAAATCCGCCGCGAGCAAGCGGTTTTCTTGCAACCACCCTGTCGGGAAGGTGAGCTGCCATGCCCCTTTCTTGTCGACACTGAGAGCAACCTCTGGCAAGGCCTCGTCGTTACGCTGTGAATGCAACACACAGGCTAACCGTAGTGCGCAAATCAGCGTCTCGATGAGCTTAGGTTTAAACAAGGTAAACTTAGGCATCTCGTTGAGCTTTAGTGCCTTACGATGGAAGCGCGCGAGGGTGGCAAGCACGGTTTGCTGCTCTTGGTTAAACCCAGGTAAGTTGGTGTTGCGCAAAATATATGCAGAATGCTTGTGGTAGCCAGGATAACCAATGCTTAACCCCACTTCGTGCAGCAGCGCAGCCCAATTCAAAAGCCCGGCGAGCTCTGCTTTTTTGCTGCCCTTATCCGGCTCGGCTTGCGCATAAAAATACGCCGCTGTATGTTGCACGCGACGGGCGTGGCTCAGGTCGATGTTGTAGCGTGCTGCCATATCATCCGTCGTGCGACCACGGATATCGGTACGCTGAAAGCGGTCTTCCATTTCATAGAGCAACCCTTCACGTAGTGCACCATCAGAGAAGCGCATCGATTCGATGGCAAGCGCATCAAATATCCCAGAAAGAATCGCGACGCCGGCGGCGAAAACCGGTTGGCGGTCAGGCGATAAGCCGGGCAAGTCGATACTGTCGCTGTTTTTAAATTTCAGCAGCTTTTCGATCAGGTTATCTAACCGCTTACGGGTGATAATCCCATCTTCATCACCGAGACCGATAATCACTTCACGAATCGCTTTGATGGTGCCTGACGCACCGAGCGCCACTTGCCAGCTGGCTTGGCGGTATTGAGACGCTAAGCTTTCTAGCTTTTGTTGGGTAGCCAGCTGTGCGGCGGCAAATTGCTTAGGCGTAATGTTGCCTTTGGGGAAAAAGCGCTCGTTATAACTGACACAGCCAACCCGTTTACTGTTAACCAGTGCGGGCTCAAAGTTATCCCCGATCACTAATTCTGTACTGCCGCCCCCAATATCAATTACTAATTTTCGGCCAACGTTTTGCTGCGTATGGGAGACGCCCATATAAATAAGACGCGCCTCTTCCTCCCCAGAAATGATTTCAATCGGGTAGGGTAAAACCTGTCTCGCCCGTTCGATGAAGGTGTCGACATTGCGCGCTTGGCGCAAGGTGTGGGTCGCGGCGATACGGACATTTTCCATGTCGAGGCCGTTCAACCGCTCAGCAAACATGGCTAAGCACTCGACACCACGGCGGATCGCCTCATCACTGAGGCGATGTTGATCATCCAGCCCGGAGGCCAGTCGCACACGTTGTTTATGACGACTCACTATCTGCAGTCCTTCGCCAACGACGCGCGCGACGACCATATGAAAACTGTTAGAGCCGAGATCAACCGCTGCGATTTCGCGAGGCTTATTTTTTGACTGGGGGTGTGTCATGTTGCAACTTTTCCGCGTTTTTGAGTTCTTGGCGCTCCACGTGTTTAAGGTAATCATAGATCTCGGTTTGCGAGCGGATCTTCTTTTTGTTACCGCGTTTTACGTAGGCGTTAGACATGGCTTTATCGATAACGCGGGCTTTCGCGCGATCGGAAAATTGAATTTCTAAGACCGCCATGATGCGATCTTTCAGTCTGGGATCGCGAATGGGTGCCCCAACCTCAATGCGGTTATCGATGTTGCGGGTCATCCAATCGGCAGACGAAATATACATATCACGTTCGCCGCCGTTTTCAAAGGCAAACACGCGGGGGTGCTCTAAGAAGCGGTCGACAATACTGATCGCTTTGATATTTTGACTGACTCCTTTAACCCCAGGCACCAGCGAGCACATGCCGCGCACAATAACGCGGATTTTCACCCCTTCATTACTCGCTTTGTAAAGCAGGTTCACCAAGCCTTTGTCGACCAGATTGTTGACCTTGAGGGTAATACCAGCCTTACGCTTGGCCTGTGCATGTTCAATTTCACGTTCAATCAATTTATACATACGCCGCCGCGAGTTACGTGGCGAGACAATTAAGTGATTGAACTTAACAGGACGGTAGGGATTTTCAATAAAATCAAAGACTTTACGAATTTCTGAAGTCAGCTGTTGATCCGCGGTAAATAAGGCAAAATCGGTATAAATACGCGCTGTTTTCTCATGAAAGTTGCCTGTGCCAATGTGACCATAATCGCGTAGCACCCCGTCTTCACGACGAGAAATCAAACACAGTTTCGAGTGAATTTTGAGCCCAGGGGTGCCAAACACTACTTTTACACCAGCATCCGTGAGCACCCGTGACCACTCGATGTTAGCCTCTTCGTCAAAGCGCGCCTGGAGTTCAACGACCACGGTGACACGCTTGCCATTGTTAGCGGCATCAATCATTGAGTTAATGATGCGGGAGTTTTTCGCTACGCGGTACACATTGATACGAATACTGCGCACCTTAGGGTCAAAGGAGGCCTGGCGCACCAGCTCGGTCATATGCCGGAAGGTATGGTAGGGATAATAAAGGAGAATATCGCGTTGGCGAACGGCCTCAAATGCGTTGTTTTGTAGTTGAAAATCTGCTGACTCGAATGGGGGCAGAGGCGGGTTTTCCAAGTATTTACGCCCCACATTCGGAAAGCCGATAAAATCGCGAAAGTTGTGATAACGCGCACCCGGTAAGACACTGTCGTAGTCGGAGATTTTTAATACCTGAATCAACTTGCTCACCATTTCTGGCGGCATATCGCGTTGATAAACAAACCGAACGGGCAGGGCGGTTAAACGCTGATCCAAGCTTTCTGACATATTCTCAAGCAGGCTGTGCTCCACTTCATTGGTCAGATCGTATTCTGCGTCACGGGTCATTTTCATCGCGTACGCTTCGACCGTGTCATAGTCGAAAAAGCCACTAAAAATTTGGTCTAAACACAAACGAATGATGTTATCGAGTAAAATGATGGTTTTACGCTGCCGTTTTCCTTTTGGCTCAGGGACTTTAACAAAGCGTTCTAGCTCATCAGTGGGGATCTCTATCAGCGCATACTTGGGCTCTTCCCCTTCTTTTTTCAGCTGAACGGCGAGGTAAGAATAGGCGTCTTTCAAAAAGCTTAAAACATCGACGTCTTTGTTAAGCATGATTGGCGTGATGTAAGGCAAAATATTGCTTCTAAAATAACGCCTTAGCCACTGGGCTTGATGATCAGAGAGTTGACGTTCGTTGACTAAAAAAATGTGGCGGCGGGCCATTTCTAGCAAGATATCATTGTAAAGATGATCAAAGTCTTGATTCAGCTTGACGACTTTCGCTTGAATCTTGCTCAACAACTCTTTGGCATGACTTTCTACTCCCCGCTCCTCATCAATGATGATGCGCCGTTTCACGTCGGCAAACCGTACTTGATAAAATTCGTCAAGGTTGGATGAAAAAATGCCTAAAAACCGGACTCGCTCAATAATCGGGACGCTTTTGTCTGCAGCTTCTTGCAAGACACGTTCATTAAAAGAAAGCCAGCTAAGTTCTTTGTCGACATGATAAGAGTCTAAAGTCATAACGCGTAAGAAAATCCTGTTCTACTGAATAAAATTGCTGTCAAAATCGACAATCAAGTCGTCTGACAGCGTTTCAAGGGCTTCATGCAATACGTTAATGTCCGCCGTTGGTGGGACAGTTAAATAAAAATCTGCGGTGAAAATTTGCCCGCCCGTATTGGCGGCACTTTGCGTTTGGGTGTTGAGTTTGTTGATGGTGACGCCATGAGCGGCGAGCAGTTGGCTGAGCGTTTGAACGATGCCACGCCTGTCGTTGCCTGTCACCGACAAGGTATGGGTGATCGGAGACGGCGAAGCGGGTGTCGCATCGGCGATCAGCAGCTGCAAGCCATCGAGCGCGCGTAACGAATGAACCAAGGCATCAGCGTACGTGTCTGATACCGAAATGTGAATGATACCGGCAAATTGCCCTGCTAGCTGACTGAGCCGACTGGCTTGCCAGTTGCCATGATGGCTGAACACTGTGTGTGATATCTGATCAACCAGGCCTGCGCGATCTGGGCCGACTAAGGTGATAACAAAGTGCTTCATGCGTGATCCTTACGGCGATTGTTCGGACAATTATTGAGGTCAGTCAAGGTGATGTCTATGCTGCGAGAGGCTAAACTCACGAAAGTGTGCCCAATATCAACTTGGGCAAGCCTAAAGCCCGTTTGTTGCATATTTATTGCGTGGCAACCAAGTCACTAGGCGTGAATGACCGCGCGCGATACACTAAAGGAAAGCGCCGCAACGCGTTGATCCTTACGGGCTATGACAGGATACCGCTGTCACAAAATTGTCATTGTAATGACATACAATGCAGTGCTTGCTCAATAAAAAGAGGCACGAATGACCCACTCTTCACCATCATTAACGGATACCCGACCGGCGCGGCGGTTTAAAGATAAACTGACTCGCCAAACGGTACGTCTTGGTGGCGTGATGGTATTAGTGACCCTGCTGCTTCTTTTCTTCTACTTACTCACAGTGGTGGTACCGCTTTTTCACCAAGCGAGTGTCAGCTTGAGTGAGCGTTTTAGCGTAGCCACTCCCGGCGTGCCTCAATACATTGGCGCCGATACGCGCAATCAGTTGGCGTATGGCTTGGATGATCGAGGTGTGTTAACCGTTGTCAAGCGCCCGTCATGGTCTGGGACGCCCGCAGCCAGCGCCGTGCCACGCGCGCAAACGGTATTACAGCAGCCGTTATCCAGCATGGATAAGCCTGCGATAAGCCGCGTCGAAGCATCTACGCCGTTTTTGGCGGTAGAAAAGACACCAGGGCGCGTGGCTGTTTGGCAATTACGCTTTCGTACACAATATCAAGCTGACGCTTCAGTGGTCCCTCAATTGTCCACTATGCCGGCCTTTGGTCGTGAGTTGATAGTGGACGCGAGCGCGCAGCCGCTTAACCAGCTTACCGTGGCGGTGCCGGATAGTTTACATGGTCAAACCATCCCGCCAGTGCTGGCTGCCGTAACCCAGGATAACCGCCTGGTTGTCTATCGGGGTACGCAAAAAAGCACGGTGCCCCTTTCACAAGCCGTTGACCATATTGCGTTATCAGGAGACGGGCAGCGCTTGTTTGTCCATCAACAAAATCGCTTAACGATTTGGCGCTTAAAGGGAAACGATCTAGCCTTGCGCGAAACGGTCAATCTCGACAATGTCGTCACCAGTCCGGTCACGAAAATGGCGATGCTAGCCGGGGGGCGCTCTTTGCTCCTTCAGCACCAAGACGGCACAGTGACACAATGGTTCGATGTGGTGAAAAATGGCGAGCCGTCGTTAACCGAAGTACGCGCGTTTTCGCCGGGAGAGGGCGTGGCGCGTCTTGCACCAGAGCGTCACCGCAAAAGCATGGCGACGGTGGATGAAACCGGACGACTCAGCCTAGTGCATGCCACCAGTAAAAAGGTGCGCCATTTCGATGCTCAGTTTACCGCGCTGCCTGATGCTTTGGCGTTTACGCCTCGCGCAAACGGGCTGATTGCTGTGGTTGACAGTCAATGGCAATGGTTGACTGTTGACAACCCTCACCCAGAGGTGAGTATTCACTCGCTATGGCAGAAAGTGTGGTATGAAGGGTATCCGTCTCCCCAATATGTGTGGCAATCGACCTCTGCGGATGACAGCTTTGAAGCAAAACTGAGCGTGGTTCCGGTGATCTTTGGAACCTTAAAAGTCGCCTTGGTTTCTTTAATTTTCGCAGTGCCGATGGCGATAGGGGCAGCCATATACACGGCTTACTTTATGTCATCTGGCTTACGGCGTTGGGTGAAGCCGACGGTGGAAACAATTGAAGCGTTACCCACCGTCATTATCGGCTTTTTGGCCGGCTTGTGGCTGGCACCTTGGGTTGAATCGCACATTGCTAGCGTCTTCTTGCTGCTCTTGCTCATCCCTATTGTTTTGCTCGGGCTAAGCGGGGTGTGGCGCATGATCCCAAGGTATGTGCGACGCCGCTTACCTGATAACGCACAAATTGTGGTCATCATTCCGGCCTTATTGCTGGTGGGCGTATTCGCCGCGTATCTGGGGCCATGGGTAGAGCAGCTGTGGTTAGGGGGGGATGCACGCCAATTTATCACACATGAGCTTGGCATCGGCTATGACCAGCGCAATGCGTTGGTCGTGGGTATCGCGATGGGCTTTGCGGTGGTCCCAACCATTTTCTCGATGGCCGAAGATGCGATTTTTTCGGTGCCTCCACACCTTAAAAACGGTGCCTTGGCCTTAGGGGCAACACACTGGCAAACCTTGACCCGGGTGGTGTTGCTTACCGCGAGCCCAGGTATTTTTTCTGCTGTGATGATGGGTTTTGGGCGCGCGGTGGGTGAAACCATGATCGTGCTGATGGCTACTGGCAATACGCCGATCATGGATTGGAATTTGCTTGAAGGGCTACGTACCTTATCGGCCAATATCGCGGTAGAAATGCCGGAGTCTGAAGTGGGTAGCTCCCATTATCGGGTGCTGTTTTTAACCGCTTTTATTCTTTTTGTCTTCACGTTTGTCTTTAACACATTGGCAGAGCTGATCCGTCAGCGTTTGCGTGACAAATACAGCAACCTTTAACCGAGACGAGAATGCGCATGCGTCCATGGATAAAATCTGGCACTCCTTGGGTTTGGATGACGGCCGGTATGGTCAGTGTCAGTCTGATCGCGATTCTCGGAGTGCTGTTATTGCTCGGTTATCGAGGCTTAGGCTACTTCTGGCCGACACCAGTTACCAGCTTTGAAGTGAAGAGTGAGCAGGGAGTAGAAACCGTGGTCGGGCAAATATACCGAACCGATCAGGTTGATGCGACGCAGCTCAAAGATGCCGGTGTTGTATTGCCAGCCTATCGCCAGCCCAGCTACCAACGTTTGGTGGTAAAAACCGGTAACCGTGAGCAAGAAGGGATCGATTTTCGTCAATTGCTGGCGTTTCAGATAAAAAGTCAGCACACACCCGTTGAAATGGCGATGATCGAGCGAAATGAAAATGGCATGTTTTATGGTAAGCCTCAAGCATACGTCGACGCCGGCGGCCACCAACATGCATTAGTGCTGTCTGAACTTTATCAACGCCTGGAAGATATAGCGGCGCGTCGAGAGGTGATCAATGACATCGAGCAAGTACACCTAGCGAGCGTTAACTATCAGCTGGAGCAGCTGCGGCTGGAGGAAAAGTCCCTCTCATTAGATAGCCAGCTAAACACGGCAGACAAAAAACGAATTGATAAGCGTCGTTCTCAGCTGCTATCGCAGTATCATCAGCTAGAGAAAAAACTTAAACAGTTGCGAGAAAAACAACAAACAGGCGCGCTGGTTGTTGAAGATAGCCACGGTGACACCGTGGCGTTGCCACTGCAAAATGTGATTAATGTTTGGTATCCCAACGCCATGAGTGCGGTTGAGAAGCTTGAATTTTGGGGATACCAGGTCGCGGCCTTCTTATCGGAACCACCACGAGACAGTAATGCCGCGGGGGGCGTTTTTCCCGCGATTTTTGGCACCGTTTTCTTGGTGCTGTTGATGTCAGTGATTGTCACCCCGTTAGGGGTGCTTGCCGCGGTATACCTTCACGAATACGCGCCGAAAACGGCATTTACGCGTATTATTCGCATTGCTGTGGTTAACCTCGCCGGGGTGCCGTCAATTGTTTACGGGGTGTTCGGGCTAGGCTTTTTTGTCTACTTTATCGGTGGCACCATTGATGAGCTGTTTTATCAAGCGGCTCAGCCTGCCCCTGTCTTTGGTACGCCAGGCATTCTCTGGTCGGCATTGACATTAGCGATCCTCACTTTACCTGTGGTGATAGTGTCTACAGAAGAAGGGCTGGCTCGGATCCCGACCAGTGTCCGCCATGGTGCCTTTGCCCTTGGCGCCACCCAATCAGAAATGCTCTGGCGGGTGGTTCTGCCGATGGCCAGTCCTGCGATGATGACAGGGTTGATTTTAGCGGTCGCTCGTGCAGCCGGAGAAGTGGCGCCCTTAATGTTGGTGGGAGTGGTTAAGGTCGCTCCCTCTTTGCCAGTGGATGGTAACTTCCCGTTTTTGCACTTAGAGCGGAAGTTCATGCATCTGGGCTACCATATTTATGATGTCGGCTTTCAAAGCGCGCACATCGAAACGGCGCGTCCTTTGGTATACGCCACGTCGTTTTTGCTTGTGTCTGTGATCGTGGCGCTCAATTTGTCCGCGATTGGTATTCGTCATTACTTGCGTGAAAAGTATCGCGCATTGGAATTATAACGATAAGGATCCCGCTCGATGTTTTCGATAACGCCACCCATAGGTGTCACGCCTAGCTTAGACTTGGGGAATTTGCCTGACGAGCAAACCGCGTTAGCTATTCGGGATCTCAACCTTTACTACGGGTCGACCCAAGCGTTGTTTGATATCAGTATGCGTATTCCCAAAGGGAAAGTCACTGCGTTTATCGGACCGTCTGGGTGCGGTAAATCAACATTGCTACGTTGTATTAATCGGATGAATGACTTGGTGGATGGTTGCCGTGTTCGAGGCGGGATCACCCTGCACGGGCAAAATATCTATCATCGCGACATGGATGTGCCAGCATTACGCCGCCAAGTGGGGATGGTGTTCCAGCGTCCTAACCCTTTCCCCAAATCTGTCTATGAAAACGTGATCTTTGGACTGCGTTTACAAGGGATCAATGATCCCAGAACACTCGATGATGCCGTCGAGCGTTCATTGCGTGGCGCGGCATTATGGGATGAGGTGAAAGATCGCCTCAATGACAATGCGTTTGGGTTGTCCAGTGGGCAACAGCAACGGCTGGTGATCGCGCGGGCGATCGCGATTGAACCTGAAGTTTTGCTGCTTGATGAGCCATCGTCAGCGTTGGATCCCATCTCAACCTTGACCATTGAAGAGCTGATTAATGACTTAAAGAATCAATACACAGTGGTGGTTGTTACCCATAATATGCAACAAGCGGCGCGGGTCTCGGATCAAACGGCGTTTATTAATATGGGGCGCTTGGTGGAATACGCGGATACCGATACCTTGTTTACCACACCACAAAACAAACAAACCGAAGACTACATCACCGGGCGCTACGGATAAGGAGCAGGCCTTGGATAACCACAATATTAGCCGTCATATTTCTGGTCAGTTTAACGCAGAGCTTGAAGCCATTCGCACCCACGTACTGGCAATGGGCGGCTTGGTTGAGCGTCAGCTAACCGATGCGCTGCGCGCCATGCACAATCAAGATGTGGAGCTCGCGCGCCATGTTATTCGTGAAGATCACAAAGTGAATGGCATGGAAGTGGCGATTGATGAGGCATGTACACGCATCATTGCTAAACGTCAGCCCACCGCGAGCGATCTGCGGCTGGTGATGGCTATCATTAAGACCATCACTGATCTTGAGCGAATTGGTGATGTTGCTGACAGTATCGCTAAAATGGCGCTCGACAACTCGAGCTATTCTCAGCAGCCGTTTTTGGTATCACTCGAAGCCTTGGGTCAGCGCGCCGCTAAAATGCTGCACGATGTGTTAGACGCCTTTGCGCGCATGGATATTGATGCGGCAATGAAAGTCTATCGTAAAGATGACTCGTTGGACCGTGAATACGAGGGGATTTTGCGTCAGCTGATGACCTACATGATGGAAGATCCACGCTCGATTCCCAATGTGCTGAAAGTGATGTGGTCGGCCCGAGCCATTGAGCGAGTGGGCGATCGCTGTCAGAATATTTGTGAATACATCATCTATTTTGTCAAAGGCAAAGACGTTCGCCACATTCAAAAAGAGGAGCTGGAAAAGCTCCTCAAATAATCGCTACTTGTCATTTAACCAGTCACTAACGGCGTCTGGGACAAAGCTCTGGTCATGCAAAGGCATACGCACGTAACCTTCCTTATTGATTTCTGGCAGGGTTACTGCGGGGTAGTCAATTTCTTGGTAAGGGATTTGTGAGAGTAAGTGGGCGATACAATTGAGCCGAGCGTGTTTTTTGTTATCGGCTTCCACCACCCACCAAGGGCTTTCTTTGGTGTCGGTGTAGGCAAACATGCGGTCTTTGGCTTCACTGTATTGCACCCAACGACTACGAGACTCGAGATCCATTGGGCTGAATTTCCACCGCTTTATTGGGGTGTTAATCCGCTCCGCGAAGCGCTTTTCTTGCTCCTCGTCTGATACCGAGAACCAGTATTTTATTAAGATGATCCCGGAGCGGATCAACATACGCTCTAGCTCGGGACAGGTGCGAAGAAACTCTTCATATTCTTCATCGCTGCAAAAGTTCATGACTCGCTCGACACCGGCGCGGTTATACCAACTGCGGTCAAACAAGACAATTTCACCACCGGCGGGCAGGTGCTCAATGTAACGTTGAAAATACCACTGCGTGCGTTCGCGCTCTGTGGGCTTGTCTAGCGCGACGACTCGACAAACACGCGGATTGAGCTTTTCGGTGATCCGTTTAATCACGCCGCCTTTACCGGCGGCATCGCGCCCTTCAAAAATGACCACCACTTTCAACTGCTCTTGCTTGACCCATTCTTGCAGCTTGACCAACTCAGTTTGTAATTCGGCTAGCTTTTTTTCGTAGTGTTTTTTGCTGATTTTTTGTGTTTTTTTATCCGACAAAGCCGATCTCCTTTTACCACAGCGATGGGGTTACGGTAGAAAACTCACTTTTCGGATGCAATGGATTCAAGCAGCGAAAGCGTATATCACTTCAAAAGACTAGAGCGGGTCACATTGCCATGTTGTCTGATCACGACATTACACCGAGGTTTAAAAACGATTGGCAATGGCTTTGACCAGACGAACGCTTGCCGGATCGGTGATCGGATAACGGGCATCGTCCCCATCGCCCATCGATGCATGTGAGTTTGACTGCATGAAGCTTACTTGCTCGGTGCGTGCCGACAAGTGGATTTCACGTGCGCCGGTGGTCGTTAAAATCGCTTGTGCATTGTCGGGGGTCACGCCTGCGCCTGGCATGATGGTCAATGATGTATGGCGTGTGGCGTCTACCCACTGTTTGAGTGCCTCTTTGCCTTGTAAAGCGTTCGCCGCCTGCCCAGAGGTAAGAATCCGTTCAATCGCTGGGCGGGCAAGGATTGCGTCGAGCGCCGCGTGAGGATCTTGGCAATGATCGAATGCGCGGTGGAACGTCACGCCCATTCCCTTTGCTCGGGCAAGCATGGCGTCTATCGCCGGTAGGTCGAGCTGACCGTTTGGCGTGAGTGCGCCGATCACCACGCCTGCACACCCGGCTTGGCGGGCGTTGGCAATATCCTGCAGCATCACTTCTATTTCTTCACTGGCATAGACGAAGTCGCCTTCTCGCGGCCGGATAATCGCATAAATAGGGATTCGTGCTTTTTGAGCGGCTTGTTGCATATAGCCATCACTCGGGGTTAAGCCACCGAGGCGCAGTGCGCTGCACAGTTCGATCCGATCTGCGCCAGCGTGTTCGGCCAGCGATAATGAACGGATACTATCAATACAAACTTCAACCAAGACAGACATACCACCCCTTTGACGAAACGCACCGTGTCAGCATAGCTAAAACTATTGTGACAGGGTGAGGGGAAAACGCCTAGTGTTAGTTGGAAAGGGTTTGTTGGGAGAGAATCAGCCGATACGGTGAGGCGAGCAGATACAAAAAGGGCCCGGTTTGCCGGGCCTCATTATTGTCTCACATTATCCAGTGCGGGGCACTTGACCTTATTACAGGTCGTCAGTGTGCTCAGACAGGTATGCAGCAACACCTTCAGGAGATTCTGCCATACCCGCTTTACCTTCTTCCCACTGTGCAGGGCAAACTTCACCGTTTTTCTCGTGGAAGTTCAGTGCGTCAACCATGCGTAGCATTTCGTCGATGTTACGGCCTAGTGGTAGGTCGTTAACAACTTGGTGACGAACAACGCCTTCCTCGTCGATGAGGAAAGAACCACGGAAGGCAACGCCAGCCTCTGGGTGCTCAACGTCGTATGCTTTACAGATTTCGTGCTTAACGTCAGCAACCAGTGGGTATTTCACTGCGCCGATACCGCCGTCTTCGACAGCCGTTTTACGCCACGCGTTGTGTGAGAACTGAGAGTCGATAGACACACCGATAACCTCAACGCCTTTAGCTTGGAAGTCGCTCAGGCGCTTATCGAATGCGATCAGCTCTGATGGGCACACGAAAGTGAAGTCGAGTGGGTAGAAAAAGACAACCGCTTTTTTGCCTTTGGTGAACTCTTTCAGGTTGAAGTTATCAACGATTTCGCCATTGCCTAGTACGGCAGCGGCAGTAAAATCTGGTGCTTGACGACCTACGAGTACCATATCTCAGCTCCTAGTTTAAATGTTTTCCTGATAATCAGGTTCCTATATAAGCGAGACAAACTATAGCGAACTTGTTAGATTGAAAAAAGTGGAATTAATAGATTGTAATAATCGAAAAATACGATTGTTTAAAATATGACTGTATGAGCAAATATCCTTCTTTAAAGCAGCTACACTATCTGGTTGCCCTTTCCGAAACACGGCATTTTGGCGAAGCAGCCAAATTGTGTTTTGTCAGCCAGTCTACGTTGAGCGCGGGGATCCAAAACCTCGAGGATCTGATTGGTGCTCAGCTCATTGAGCGTGACAATAAAACCTTGGTACTCACAGGCATGGGCGAAGAGGTGGTGCGCCGAAGCCGAGAAATTCTAGCACGCAGCCAGGATTTGATGGAGCTAACGCAAGTTAAATCAGACCCTATGCACGGCAAAGTCCGGCTGGGTTGCATCCCCACCATTGCGCCTTTCTTGTTGTGTGATGTGGTTCAGCAGGTCAATCAACACTATCCCAATCTAGATTTGCTATTGCGCGAGGATACGACGGCGAACTTACTCACCGCGCTAAAACACGGCGAAATGGATATCCTCATCCTGGCTTTACCCATGGATATTGGCACCATGACTCGCCGCGTGGTGGGGCGGGATCCATTTAAAATGGTGATGAGCCAAAAGCAAGCTGCGCAGCTTGAGTTACCGATTGATTATGACGCCCTCCCCGATGAGTCTGTCTTCTTGCTTGAACGAGAACACTGCCTCACCGACCACGCGGTGTCTGCCTGTCAAATGACGGCCTCGCAGAAGATTAATCCTTTCATGGCGACTAGCTTACACACCTTGGTGCAAATGGTGGCCAACGGCAATGGTGTGACCTTTATACCGCAAATGGCCATTGATCATGGCTTGATTGATAACCTCGACGTGCATTTAGAAACGCCGCCGGGGGAAGCGGCCTACCGTGATATCGGAGTGGTCTGGCGTCCTTCTTCGAGTCGGATTGATACGTTCAACAAGCTCGCTGATCTGGTCGCAGAGCTACTTTCCCCAATAGCTAAGGAACAAAGAGACCCAAATGAGTGATTTAAACTGGTTTATCTACTTTATCTCAGCATTATCATCTATTTTAACCTTGCCAAAAAGACGCTGAAGCCGTTGGATTATTATCACGAAAAAAGCAGCATCTAGGGGAGCGGCTTTTTGCTTTTTTTCCTAAGAGATTGAAATTATTTTTGTTTTTTACTTTTTCACGAGAAGGTGAAGTGCGCGATATGTAATTTATTTACGTAACTGATTACAAGGTGGTGACAAAATTATGATCCCAGTAGCAGTGTTATATCATTCTGCTGATAGGCATAAAAAAGCACATTCGAGCTTATGCTCTAATTTTTTAAATGGTTGTTTATGTAGAATTTTTTTGTCTTGGTCTCGCCGTTTCGTTTTGACCTTTGGTTGATTTTTACGCGAATGTAAGCCAACGTAATAACTCAAGCGCTGCACGAGAGCCCAAGAGCGTGTAGTGAAAAGAGTGTTGTGATTGGATTACAAATGATAAGCCAGGGAGGCGATATGACGGAAGCGTGCTCAACCTTACGCGAATCGTTGCTGATTAACGAGACAGTCACCGAAGAGCAGGCAGAAATCTTAACCGAGGATGCATTGTGCTTTTTAGCCAGCCTCGCTGAGCGGTATGCGGCGCGTATCCCTACGCTTTTGGCAGCGCGTGAAGCACGTCAACAACGCATTGATGCGGGAGCGCTGCCTGACTTTCTACCGGAGACGCAATCGATTCGCCAAAGCGACTGGACCATCCGTGGCATTCCCAAGGATTTACAAGATCGGCGGCTAGAAATTACCGGACCGGTAGACCGGAAGATGGTAATCAATGCACTTAACGCCAACGTGAAAGTTTTCATGGCGGATTTTGAAGACTCCTTTTCGCCAGCATGGCCGCAAGTGGTTGAAGGCCAGCGTAATTTGCGCGACGCCGTCAATGGCACCATCAGTTATCAGCACCCAGAAACCGGCAAGCGCTACCAGCTGAATGACAACCCTGCGCGTCTTATCTGCCGTGTGCGTGGCTTGCACCTGACCGAAAAACACGTGATGTGGCAAGGTAAGCCGATTCCCGGGGCTTTGTTCGACTTCGCCCTGTACTTTTTCCATAACTACCGTCGTTTACTCGAGACGGGATCGGGGCCTTATTTCTACCTACCTAAGTTACAGGCTTATCAGGAAGCAGCATGGTGGAGCGAGGTGTTTTCCTTTGCCGAAGACGAGTTTGGTCTGAGCCGCGGCACCATTAAGGCAACTGTGCTGATTGAAACCCTGCCTGCCGTGTTTGAGATGGATGAGATCCTGTATCACCTCCGTGACCATATCGTCGCCCTTAACTGCGGCCGCTGGGATTATATCTTTAGCTATATCAAAACGCTGCGCAATCACCCGGATCGTGTGTTGCCTGATCGCCAAGTGGTGACCATGGATAAGCCTTTTCTTAACGCTTACTCGCGTCTGCTGGTCAAAACCTGCCATAAGCGTGGTGCGTTGGCGATGGGCGGTATGGCTGCCTTTATTCCCAGCAAAGACCCGGCTGAAAATCAGCAGGTACTGGACAAAATTGAAAAGGATAAAACCTTAGAAGCTGATAACGGTCACGATGGCACCTGGATTGCGCACCCAGGCCTGGCAGACACGGCTAAAGCGATTTTTGACCGCGCACTTGGCGATAAGCCAAATCAGCTAGCGGTCACCCGCGAGCAAGACGCTGAGACCACGGCGGCTGGCTTGCTAGCGCCTTGCGAGGGTGAACGCACTGAGGCCGGTATGCGACATAATATCCGTGTCGCGGTGCAGTACATTGAAGCGTGGATATCGGGTAACGGCTGTGTGCCTATCTATGGCCTGATGGAAGATGCGGCTACAGCTGAAATCTCACGTGCGTCGATTTGGCAATGGATTAAACATCAGAAACCACTGAGCAATGGCAAGGTGGTGACCAAGGAGCTCTTCACACAGTACCTTGGTGAGGAAATGACGGTGCTGGAAAAAGAGCTGGGGGCAGCGCGCTTTGCGCAAGGCCAATACCAGCAGGCCGCCACCTTGATGGCTGAGCTCACGACCAGTGATGAGCTGGTTAACTTCTTAACCTTGCCAGGTTATGAATACCTGCCGTAATGGGCATGGAAGCACAATAACAAACATGGAATGACAGTAAGGGGCTGGTAAAGCCCTACTAACAAAGAGGAATGGAACATGACTTTGACTCGCCAACAACAAATCGCTGAACTGGAAAAGGATTGGGCGGAAAACCCGCGTTGGAAACAGGTTAAGCGCCCCTATACGGCTGAAGAAGTGGTCAACATGCGTGGCTCGTTTGTGCCGGAGAATACGATCGCCAAGCGTGGTGCTGCCAAGCTATGGGATTTGGTCAACGGCAGTGCGAAAAAAGGCTACGTGAACTGCTTGGGCGCGTTGACAGGCGGTCAAGCGGTACAGCAAGCCAAAGCGGGTATTGAGGCGGTTTATCTATCCGGTTGGCAGGTGGCGGCGGATAACAATACCGCCTCAAGCATGTATCCAGACCAATCACTGTATCCGGTCGACTCTGTTCCCGCTGTCGTTAAGCGCATTAACAATGCCTTTCGCCGCGCCGACCAGATTCAGTGGTCAAAAGGCAGTTCGCCAGAGGAGGGCACGGATTACTTCTTGCCGATTGTGGCCGATGCCGAAGCAGGCTTTGGTGGCGTGCTTAACGCCTACGAGCTGATGCGCAACATGATTGAGGCTGGCGCGGCAGGCGTGCACTTTGAAGACCAGCTCGCGTCAGTGAAAAAATGTGGCCACATGGGCGGAAAAGTATTGGTGCCAACCCAAGAGGCGGTACAAAAATTGGTGGCGGCGCGCTTAGCCGCGGATGTGGCGGGCACCGATACGCTGGTGATTGCGCGTACTGATGCCAACGCCGCGGATCTATTGACCTCAGATTGCGACCCATACGACAAGGACTTCATCGTTGGTGAGCGCACAGCCGAAGGCTTTTATCGCGTGCGCCCTGGGATTGAGCAAGCCATTTCGCGTGGCCTAGCCTATGCGCCGTATGCCGATTTGATTTGGTGCGAGACCGCGAAACCGGACTTGGAAGAAGCACGACAGTTTGCTGAAGCTATTCATGCTCAGTACCCAGACCAGCTTCTGGCTTATAACTGTTCACCGTCTTTCAATTGGGAGAAAAACCTGGATGCAGAGACGATCGCACGCTTCCAGCAAGAGCTGTCAGACATGGGCTACAAGTACCAGTTCATTACCTTAGCGGGTATTCATAACATGTGGTACAACATGTTCGACTTGGCGCATGCTTATGCGCAAGGTGAGGGCATGCGTCACTATGTTGAAAAGGTTCAGCGCCCCGAGTTCGCTGCCGCTGAGCATGGCTATACCTTTGTCGCACACCAACAAGAGGTGGGCACCGGGTATTTTGATCAAATGACCAATATTATCCAAGGTGGCCAGTCATCGGTGACGGCATTGACGGGCTCGACGGAAGAAGATCAGTTCTAGTCAGGCGATACCCGTTATCAACCTCATAAAAAGGGAGTTTCGCACTCCCTTTTTTAATTTACTCGCCTTCTTCAACCGGTTCACTTTCTTCTTGGATCTCGAGTAGTGTCGACGCGATGGCGACAAAATCACTGTCGGTGATGATCCCAACTAAACGTTGGTGTTTCACTACCGGCAAACAGCCTATTTTACGCTCTAACATGGTTAGCGCTGCCGCTCGTAAGGATGCGCCAGGATCGACCGTGACCAGTTGTCGCTCGATAAAGTGTGATAGGGGAGTATGGATCTGGTGATCGCCATTGGTGGTCTTGCCCAGTGATGAGGCTTGCGCTGATAGCACATCTCTTTGTGTGACCAGTCCTAACAAACGCTCATCATCATCCACAATAGGGA
Organism: Salinivibrio sp. ML323; assembly: GCF_001995745.1. Lineage (NCBI taxonomy): Bacteria > Pseudomonadati > Pseudomonadota > Gammaproteobacteria > Vibrionales > Vibrionaceae > Salinivibrio > Salinivibrio sp. ML323. The sequence continues at coordinate 33,398 of NZ_MUES01000002.1, forward strand.
GATGGCGGAAGCGCTCGGCGCGCATTAAACGGTGGGCATCGTCAAGTGTGTGGTCAGGGCTAAGCGTATGTGGATGCCGGGTCATCATATCATCAACAACAAACATGGCACCTCCTTGTCGTCAGTACACAGGGTTACTTTTACTGTAGTGCAGTTGTGCTGGGTTAGACGTGATATGCATCAAGATAACGACGTGCATCGAGGCAAACGTGGAGCCCAAGGGTACCAGTGTAAACCATGCCTGAATCAAGCTTACAGCTTGCTTGATCTTCACGGTGGGCTACCTATACTAGCGGCCTGCTTTTTATCTAGGCAAAGGTCATGCAATTATCCGATTTTCACTTTGAACTCCCCGATGAGTTGATTGCGCGCTATCCGCAACCGGATCGCAGCGCGAGCCGCTTGCTCTCGCTCGATGGCACCAGCGGCGAGGTGGTACATCGTCAGTTTAAAGACATCCTCGAGCTGGTTGAGCCGGGTGATCTGATGGTGTTCAACAATACGCGCGTGATCCCGGCGCGTGTGTATGGGCGCAAAGCCTCAGGCGGAAAAATTGAGGTGCTAGTGGAGCGTGTGCTCGACGAGCAGCGCTTCCTTGCTCATGTGCGTGCCTCTAAAGCTCCGAAACCCGGGGCTGAGCTTTTCCTCGGCGATGAGGAGCAAGTCGCGGCTCAGATGGTGGCACGCCATGATGCTCTGTTCGAAATCCAGCTAAACAGCGATAAAGGCGTGGTAGATACGCTTAACGACATCGGTCATATGCCGTTGCCGCCATACATCGACCGCCCTGATGAGGACAGTGATAAAGAGCGCTATCAGACGGTGTATGGCGAGAAGCCAGGAGCGGTGGCAGCGCCCACCGCGGGGCTACACTTTGATGATGCCGTCATGGCAGCGCTTAAAGAAAAAGGCGTTAATATCGCCTTTGTTACCCTGCATGTCGGTGCGGGCACATTCCAGCCGGTTCGGGTCGACAACATTGAAGAGCACACCATGCATGCTGAGTATGCTGAAGTGCCGCAAGAGGTGGTCGATGCGGTCAATCAAACACGAGCACAAGGTAAGCGGGTGATTGCGGTGGGAACCACCTCGGTGCGTTCACTGGAAAGTGCGGCACAGGCGGCCAAGCAAAAAGGTGAGCCACTGTCCCCGTTTTTTAATGACACCCAGATTTTTATCTATCCAGGGTATGAATGGCAGCTAGTGGATGTATTGGTGACCAACTTCCACTTGCCGGAATCCACCTTGATTATGTTGGTCAGTGCCTTTGCCGGTTACCAACACACCATGGCGGCTTATCGTGCCGCGGTTGAAGAGCGCTATCGCTTTTTCAGCTATGGCGATGCCATGTTTATTACCCGTCAGCACAACTGACGACAGAATGAGGACACGGGCTCTCATGCCTGTGTGCGCTATGCTTGCGGCAGGGTCAATCTGTTAGCATAAGACACACGCCAGACTGTTTCTCTGGCACTGAGGAGGATTCGTGGAATACGAACTGAAAAAAACCGACGGACGCGCTCGCCGTGGCCGCTTAATTTTTGAACGCGGCACGGTAGAAACCCCGGCTTTTATGCCGGTAGGCACCTATGGCACCGTTAAAGGGATGACGCCTGAAGAAGTGAAAGGGACGGGGGCGGAGATCCTATTAGGGAACACCTTCCATCTATGGCTACGCCCAGGTCAGGAAATTATGCGACTGCACGGGGATTTGCATGACTTTATGCAGTGGCATGGCCCTATTTTGACCGACTCAGGCGGTTTCCAAGTGTTCAGTTTGGGCGATATCCGCAAAATCACCGAAGAAGGGGTGCACTTTCGCAACCCAGTGAACGGTGATCGCATCTTTATGGACGCGGAAAAATCGATGGAAATCCAATATGACTTGGGTTCAGACATCGTGATGATTTTTGATGAGTGTACGCCGTATCCTGCGACACACGCCGAAGCGAAAAAGTCGATGGAAATGTCATTGCGCTGGGCAAAACGTAGCCGCCATCATTTCGACAAACTAGGTAACAAAAATGCCTTGTTTGGGATTGTACAAGGCGGTGTTTACGAAGACTTGCGTGATGTGTCGGTAGAAGGCCTTACCGAGATCGGTTTTGATGGGTATGCCGTCGGCGGACTCGCGGTCGGGGAACCCAAAGAAGACATGCACCGCATCTTGGAGCACACTTGCCCGCAGCTGCCAGAAGATAAGCCCCGCTATCTGATGGGCGTAGGAAAACCTGAAGATTTGGTCGAAGGTGTTCGTCGCGGCGTCGACATGTTTGATTGCGTGATGCCGACACGCAACGCACGTAATGGCCACTTGTTTATTACTGGCGGTGTGATCAAGATCCGTAATGCGAAACATAAAAGTGATACCTCGCCTTTGGATCCTGAGTGTGACTGTTACACTTGCCGCCACTACAGCCGTGCTTACCTCTACCATTTAGACCGCTGTAATGAGATCCTAGGCGCGCGACTCAATACTATCCACAACTTGCGCTACTATCAGCGTGTAATGGAAGGTTTGCGTAACGCGATTGACGAAGGTAGATTAGATGCCTTTGTAGCGGATTTCTACGCGCGTCGTGGCAAGGAAGTGCCGCCGCTCGACTAATTTCGAATTCAACAACTAGAACGAGGACGTGATTGAATGTTTATCTCACAAGCTCACGCAGCCGCTGAAGCCGGACCACAAGGTGGCGGAATGCAGCTTTTTATCATGCTTGGTCTCTTTGCGGTGATTTTTTACTTTATGATCTACCGCCCGCAATCTAAGCGTGTCAAAGAGCACAAAAACCTGATGGCATCTATGAGCAAAGGGGACGAAGTGCTAACTGGGGGTGGTTTAGTGGGTAAGATCACTCAAATCGCTGAAGACAATGACTTTATTGTGATTGCGCTCAACGATAATAACGAAGTAACCATCAAAAAAGACTTCGTGACGGCAGTACTGCCGAAAGGTACTATCCAGTCTCTCTAATTCTCGCAACCATAAAGGATGCATGCTGTGCTAAACCGTTATCCTTTGTGGAAGTACATCATGGTGCTAATAACACTGGTTATTGGCATCGTGTATGCACTTCCCAATTTATACGGTGAAGATCCAGCAGTACAAATTTCCGGGGCGCGTGGCGCCTCGGTAGATATGACTGCGTTGGACTCCATCAAACAGACCCTCGAATCGAACGACCTTTCCTACCAATCCATTGCGCTCGAAGACGGTACCGTCTTAGCCCGCTTTAAAGACACGGAAGCACAAATCGGCGCCCGTGATGCCTTGATGTCGCGTTTCGACAGTGATGATTATGTGGTCGCCTTAAACTTAGCGCCTGCAACGCCATCGTGGCTGGATACGCTGGGGGCCACCCCGATGAAGCTTGGCCTCGACCTACGTGGCGGCGTGCACTTCCTGATGGAAGTGGACATGGATGCAGCATTAGAAAAGCTGATCACCCAACAAGAAGATAGCTTCCGCACAGACTTACGTGAAGCACGTATTCGTTATCGTGGCTTGCGTGTAGAAGATAATACCCGTGTCGTGGTAAATCTGCGTACTGCCGAAGACACCAATAAAGCGCTAGAGCTGCTCTCGAACAACTACCTCGACATGAACTTTTCTGTCGATGAAGATGAAGGGCGATTAGCCGCGGTGTACAAAGAAGAGCGACTCAAAGAGATTCGTAATTACGCGGTGGCGCAAAACATTACCATTCTGCGTAATCGTGTTAATGAGCTGGGTGTGGCCGAGCCTTTGGTTCAACGCCAAGGTGCAAGCCGTATTGTGGTTGAGCTTCCTGGCGTGCAGGATACAGCGCGAGCAAAAGAAATCCTTGGCGCGACCGCGACCTTGGAATTCCGCGAAGTGGATCAAGACGCTGACCTATCTGCCGCCATGGCGGGTCGTGTACCGCCAGGCAGTGAGCTGATGCGTACCCGTGATGGCCGTCCCGCCGTGCTGAAAAAGCGCGTCATTTTGACCGGCTCACACATTACTGACGCCAGCTCGTCACGCGACGAATACAGCCGTCCTCAAGTTAATATCTCGCTCGACAGCGAGGGCGGTGACAAAATGGCCGACTTCAGTAAGCGCAATATTGGTGAGCTGATGGCGACGGTATTCGCCGAATACAAAGACAGCGGCGAGCGTGATGAAGACGGCAAAGTGATCTTGGAAAAACACGAAGAAGTGATTAACCAAGCCACGATCCAGTCCGCTTTGGGACGTAACTTCCGTATTACCGGTATCGACTCTGCCGCTGAAGCTCACAACTTGGCGCTACTGCTGCGTGCGGGGGCCTTGATTGCGCCTATCTCGATTGTTGAAGAGCGCACCATTGGTCCATCAATGGGTCAGCAAAATATCAACATGGGTGTGCAAGCCTGTATCTGGGGCTTGGTGGCGGTGATGATCTTCACCTTGATTTACTATCGTCGCTTTGGTGTTTTTGCCAACTGTGCCTTGCTCGCCAATATCATATTGATCATCGGTATTATGTCTCTGATCCCAGGGGCGACCATGACATTGCCTGGTATTGCCGGTATCGTCTTGACAGTGGGGATGGCGGTCGACGCCAACGTGCTGATTTTTGAACGTATTCGTGAAGAAATTCACGAAGGCCGTAATCCTCAACATGCAATCGACCGTGGCTATTCTAACGCGTTTAGTACCATCGCCGATGCCAATATCACCACGCTGATCACCGCAATCATCTTGTTTGCTGTGGGAACGGGCGCGATAAAAGGCTTCGCGGTGACACTGTCGATCGGTATTTTGACCTCGATGTTTACCGCCATCATTGGTACGCGTGCACTGGTTAACCTGGTGTACGGTGGTAAGCGCGTCAAGAAACTGTCGATTTAAGGGAGTCCAAGCATGTTTCAAATATTTAAACCGGACATGTCGATCAACTTTATGCGTTGGTCTAAATTGGCCTTCGTGTTGTCCATCGCCATGATTGCCGCGTCTGTGGTGACCCTATCCACTAAGTGGTTAAACTGGGGGCTCGACTTTACCGGCGGTACCTTGATAGAAGTGGGCTTTGAACAGCCCGCTGACTTACCGCAGATTCGTGAGTCACTGGCGGCTGACGGTTTCGATGATGCCGTGGTACAAAACTTCGGTAGTGCCACTGATGTGATGGTGCGCCTGCGTCCGCGTGATGACATGGAAGGTGAGAACCTCGGTAACGAGGTGCTCAATGCCATCAAAGCAGGTACGGGTGACCAGGTAGAAATGCGCCGCATCGAGTTTGTCGGCCCGAACGTGGGTGACGAGCTGACCGAAGCGGGTGGGTTGGCGATTATTATTGCGCTGGTCTGTATCCTGATCTACGTGTCGTTCCGTTTCGAGTGGCGCTTGGCGGCTGGCGCGGTGATGGCACTGGCGCACGATGTGATCATTACCTTGGGGATTTTCTCCTTGTTCCAAGTCGAAGTGGACTTGACCATCGTCGCTGCGTTGCTGACGGTGGTGGGGTACTCGTTGAACGATACCATCGTGGTGTTCGACCGTATTCGTGAAAACTTCCGTAAGCTGCGTAAAGGTGAGTCAGATGAAATCATTAATGCGTCTGTCTCTCAGACCCTCAGCCGAACCACCATTACCTCGGGCACGACTTTGTTTGTGGTGATTGCACTGTTCACCTTGGGTGGAACCATGATCCACGGCTTTGCGATGGCCTTGCTGATTGGTATCACCGTGGGTACCTACTCTTCAATCTACGTGGCGTCTGCTCTGGCATTGAAGCTGGGTATTGCGCGTGAGCACCTGTTGGTGCCAGAAGTGGAAAAAGAAGGGCAAGAGTTTGACGCGATGCCTTGATGCGCTCGCCCCGCGTCTGTTGCGGGGCGAATTGCACACTCGGTGTGCGTCGCAGCCAGTATGGCACTCAGTGTTAAAGAGACAGCCGATGATTTGACGGCATAAAAAAAGCGACGCTCACCGAGCGTCGCTTTTTTATACCCAGAGGGAAGCATTATTTTTTCATCGACTCAGGGGCGTTCTCGCGCACTTTGGCCAGCATGCCTTTTACGACGCGTGGTGCACCGCTTACCACGTTACCGCTACGCATGTAGTCGGTTCCGCCGTTAAAGTCGGTACAAATTGCCCCCGCTTCGCGGGCAATCAATTCACCCGCCGCGATATCCCACGGTTTAAGACCAAGTTCAAAAAAGCCATCAACACGGCCAGCGGCGACATAGCAAAGATCGAGCGCGGCAGAGCCAGTGCGACGGAAGTCAGCACAATCGACAAACAACGCGCCTACAACCGCCATAAAGCCTTCAGCATGTTGCTTAGCTTTGAAAGGGAAGCCCGTTGCTAGGATGGTGCCGTCCAGCTCTTTGGCACTACCGGTACGAATACGCTTGTTGTTGAGTTGCGCGCCAGAACCACGTTGTGCGGTGAATAGCTCATTACGGATAGGGTCGTAAACGCAGCCGATCTCAGTGCGGCCTTTAATGCGCACCGCGATAGACACGCTGAAGTGCGGAAAGTCGTTAACGAAGTTGGTGGTGCCATCCAGTGGGTCGATGATCCATTGATAGTCGCTATCTTTCCCTTCAGCCACGCCTGACTCTTCGCCAACGATGGTGTGGTCTGGGTAGGACTTTTTGATGATGTCGATGATGATTTGTTCCGCACCTTTATCGACGTTAGTGACAAAGTCATTGCTGCCTTTTTGTGCGGTTTCGATGTTGTCTCTGTTTTCTGCAGATTTAGCGATAAAATCGCCAGCCTTCCGTGCAGCACGGACGGCGATGTTTAGCATCGGATGCATACGGTTTTCCCAACGGATGTTAAAGAACGAAAGCGGGGCGGAGTATAACAGAGCCACAGCAAAAGGAAAGTGGGTATTTTTTGACCGCGGCCATGTCCGTGAAGCGACGCGACACGCTTAGCTGAGAAGTATTATCGATTGCACTGTGATAAACTGCGCAGATCTGACAGACACCTGCTCGCCCCACCAAGGGTGCACAGCGTAAGAGACGAAAACAACATCATGCTAGATCAAATCCGCGTCGTATTGGTGGGAACCTCCCATTCCGGAAATATTGGCTCAGCCGCGAGGGCAATGAAAGTCATGGGGCTTAGCAATATGACCCTCGTCGCGCCTGACTGTGACGTGGATGGCCAAGCCATTGCGTTAGCAGCTGGTGCCAGTGATATCGCCAACAATGCGCGGGTGGTCGAGACCTTAGAAGAGGCAGTGGCAGACTGTGGTCTTGTGGTGGGAACCAGTGCCAGAAGCCGGACACTTGAGTGGCCGATGCTGGATGCGCGCGAATGCGGTAAAAAGGCCGTGGAAGAAGCCAGTACTCACCCGGTGGCTATTGTCTTTGGTCGCGAGCGGACAGGCTTGACCAATGAAGAGCTACAGACCTGCCATTATCATGTGTCGATTCCGTCCAACCCCGACTACAGCTCGCTAAACCTCGCGATGGCGGTACAAACCCTGTGCTATGAAATGCGCGTCGCTTGGTTAGACAGCCAAGCCTATCAAGGTCCCACGCTTGAACAAACCTACCCGTTAAATGAAGAGCTTGCACGGTTTTATCAGCACCTAGAAACCGTACTGACCAAAACCGGATTTATTCGTACTCAGCATCCCGGGATGGTAATGACCAAGTTACGCCGGCTCTTTAACCGCGCGCGACTCGAGAGCCAAGAGTTAAATATTTTACGGGGGGTGCTGTCATCTATCGAAAAAGTGACCCAACAAGCGGCATCGAGCGAGCAAAATACCGATAATCATCGCGCTTAGTGATCCTTTCAACCGAGCATGCGTAACTTAGGGTGAAAACCTGACAAAAATACTCAGGTAAATACTTGACCAAATCACTCAGGTATGTAATTATCTGAGCATCTATTCACCACAGGTAGCGTGTTATGAGATTGACTTCGAAAGGCCGTTATGCGGTTACCGCCATGCTCGATGTGGCGCTTCATGCCGAGCAGGGTCCTGTACCACTGGCGGACATCTCTGAGCGTCAAGGCATTTCCCTGTCTTATCTTGAGCAACTTTTTTCACGGCTCCGCAAGTCGGGCTTAGTCAGCAGTGTACGAGGCCCTGGTGGCGGATACCGTCTTGGCATTGAAGCTAATGATATTGCCGTGGGTGCGGTGATCGCAGCTGTTGACGAATCTGTCGATGCGACCAAGTGCCAAGGTAAAGCGGATTGCCAAGGCGGCACCCGTTGTTTAACACATACTCTGTGGCACGACTTAAGTGCCCGAATTAGCGGATTTTTAAACGACATCACGCTCGGTGAGCTGATGCATGATAATGAAGTGAAGCAAGTAGCAGATCGTCAGGACGCTAAACTGGATGCCTCATTGGCGCCCAGAAATACATTTAGCTCGAAGGTCAAACAAAATAGCGCCACCATAGGCGTGAACGTTCGCTCCTGATGACCAATGTCGGTGTAATTGGAGAAAAAAATGAAATTGCCCATTTATTTTGATTATTCAGCCACGTGTCCGGTCGATCCGCGCGTTGCTGAGAAAATGAGTCAGTACCTGACTATGGACGGGTTTTTTGGTAACCCGGCCTCTCGCTCACACCGCTTTGGCTGGCAAGCAGAAGAAGCGGTTGATACAGCACGTGAGAACATTGCCAACTACTGCAATGCTGACCCGCGTGAGATCGTGTTTACCTCTGGGGCGACTGAGTCAGACAACTTGGCCATCAAAGGTATTGCTAATTTCTACTCCAAGAAAGGCAAGCACATTATTACCTGCAAGACCGAGCATAAAGCCGTGCTTGACCCTTGCCGTCAATTGGAGCGTGAAGGCTTTGAGGTGACTTATCTTGAGCCGGAAGAAAATGGCTTGGTTGATCTGAAGAAGCTCGACGCAGCCATGCGTGACGACACGATTTTGGTGTCAATCATGCACGTGAACAACGAAATTGGCGTGATTCAAGATATCTCTGCGATTGGCGAACTTTGCCGCGAACGCAAGATTATGTTCCACGTCGATGCGGCACAGTCAGTGGGTAAAGTGCCATTGGACGTCAAAGAGATGAAAATCGATTTGATCTCGTTCAGCGCACACAAAGCGTATGGCCCGAAAGGCATTGGTGCTTTGTACGTTCGCCGTAAGCCACGCGTGCGCATTGAAGCGCAAATGCATGGTGGTGGTCACGAGCGTGGCATGCGTTCAGGCACATTGCCAACCCACCAAATCGTGGGCATGGGCGAAGCATTCCGTATCGCCAAAGAAGAGCGCGAAAAAGACTTTGAGCATGCACTGGCGCTGCGCAACCGCTTTTACGAAGGCGTGAAAGATTTAGAAGAAGTTTACGTCAATGGTGATTTGGAGCAGCGTGTTCCACATAACCTAAATGTGAGCTTTGCATTTGTTGAAGGCGAGTCTTTGCTGATGGCACTGAAAGATCTGGCGGTATCGTCAGGGTCTGCGTGTACCTCAGCAAGCCTAGAACCTTCCTATGTGCTTCGTGCGCTTGGACGCGACGATGAGCTAGCACATAGCTCGCTGCGCTTCTCATTTGGTCGCTTTACGACCGAAGAAGAAGTGGATTATGCGATTGAGAAAGTGCGTGAAGCAGTCAACAAGCTGCGTGAAATGTCACCACTTTGGGACATGTACAAAGACGGTATCGATTTAAGTACCGTTGAATGGGCGCACCACTAACTCGAATAACGCGCCAGCTGGCAACAGTGAGCAATCATATTGAGGAAACGATTATGGCTTACAGCGATAAAGTAATTGACCACTACGAAAACCCACGTAACGTTGGCTCGTTTGAGAAAGGCGACCCATCGATTGGTAATGGCATGGTCGGTGCCCCTGCGTGTGGCGACGTCATGAAGCTACAAATCAAGGTGAATGACGAAGGCATCATTGAAGACGCCAAGTTTAAAACCTACGGCTGCGGCTCGGCAATTGCCTCGAGCTCGCTGGTTACCGAGTGGGTGAAAGGCCGCTCGATTGACGACGCTGCGGCGATCAAAAACTCTGAGATCGCTGAAGAACTCGAGCTGCCACCGGTTAAGGTGCACTGCTCAATCTTGGCGGAAGATGCCATTAAAGCAGCGGTCAGTGATTACAAGAAAAAACACCAGCAGTAAAACGAAGGGGTTGTTGATATATGGCTATTACCATGACTCAGGCGGCAGCAGATCGCGTCAGAGCGTTTCTCAATAACCGTGGCAAAGGCATTGGCTTGCGCCTAGGTGTGAGAACGTCAGGATGTTCAGGCATGGCCTATGTACTCGAATTTGCGGATGAGCTGCAAGAAGGCGATCAGGTTTTTGAGTACGATGATGTCAAGGTAATCGTCGATGGTAAGAGCCTGCTCTATCTCGAAGGGACAGAGCTGGATTTTGTCAAAGAAGGCTTGAATGAAGGTTTTCAATTCAACAACCCTAACGTGAGTAGTGAATGTGGTTGTGGCGAAAGCTTCAACGTGTAATCCGTGAGAGCACATGAATCATTTTGAACTTTTCGAGCTACCGTATCAGTTTGAGCTGGACGGTAGCTCGCTTTCTTCAACGTTTCGGGAATTGCAGCGCCAGTACCATCCCGATAATGTTGCCAGCCAAGACGAGAAAACCCGTCTGCAGGCGGTACAGAAAGCATCGCAAGTAAATGACGCGTTTCAGACGTTAAAAGATCCGGTTCGACGCGCTGAGTATATGCTGACGTTGCAAGGCATTGACTTAAAAGACGAACAGCAAACCATGCAGGATCCTGAGTTTCTGATGCAGCAAATGACGTTGCGTGAAGAACTCGAGTCGATTACCGATAATCAAGATGAAGCGGCGCTGTTTGATTTTGGTGAAAAAGCCCAGTCGCTCTACGACACATTGATTCTCGAGGTTAAACAGGCATTGGCTGCGTCACAGTGGCTAGAGGCCGCCGTGATTGTGCGCAAACTCAAGTTTGCAGAAAAGCTTCGCCATGAAGTGGAGCGTGTCGAAGATCAGCTGATGAGTTGATCGCCCTTTCGCCTGTCAACGCAGTAAAGTTTAAGGATTAGACATGGCACTGTTACAAATTTCAGAGCCCGGTCAAAGTGCCGCGCCGCATGAGCACAAGCACGCGGTCGGCATCGATTTGGGTACCACCAACACCTTGGTGGCCACGGTACGAAGCGGTACCGCAACCACCTTGAACGACGAGCAAGATCGGCCACTGATCCCTTCTGTGGTCCATTATGGTGATGATGCCATTTCCGTGGGCTATGATGCCCTCCCGCATGTGCAAACGGATAGCGCCAATACCTTGGTGTCTGTCAAACGCATGATGGGACGTTCATTAGACGATGTGCAAGCGCGTTATCCGCAACTTCCTTATCAGTTTTCACAAACCGAAAATGGCTTGCCACAAGTGGAAACCCGTCGTGGCGCGATTAATCCGGTGCAAGGCTCGTCCGATATCTTACGCACCGTGCGCGAACGTGCGGAAAAAAGTTTGGGCGATGCGCTTGAAGGTGTGGTGATCACCGTGCCCGCTTATTTTGATGACGCACAGCGTGCGGGGACCAAAGATGCGGCGAAGCTGGCGGGCCTCAACGTCCTGCGTTTGCTTAACGAGCCTACCGCTGCAGCGATTGCGTATGGTCTTGATTCAGGCCAAGAAGGGGTGATTGCGGTCTATGATTTGGGCGGCGGCACCTTTGATATCTCGATTCTACGCCTGTCTCAGGGCGTGTTTGAGGTGATGGCGACCGGTGGTGATTCCGCGTTGGGCGGTGATGATTTTGATCATCTGCTCGAGCAATGGATTTGTGAGCAAGCCGGGTTTGACACCCTCAGTGGCGATCAGCGCCGCACCGTGCTGCACGCGGCGACGCAGGCGAAAATTGCCCTTTCTTCTGCTGACAGCGCGTCCATCGATGTGCTGGGCTGGCAAGGCGAGCTGAGCCGTGAAACGTTCGATCAACTGGTTGCCCCACTTATCAAGAAAACCCTGATGTCATGTCGCCGTGCATTAAAAGATGCTGGTGTCAGTGCTGATGAGGTGTTGGAAGTGGTGATGGTAGGTGGCTCGACTCGAGTGCCCGCTGTACGTGAACAGGTTGGCTCGTTTTTCGGTCGTGAACCTTTGACCAGCATCGATCCCGATAAAGTGGTGGCCGTTGGTGCCGCGACGCAAGCCGATATTTTGGTGGGTAATAAGCCAGACTCTGACATGTTGTTGTTGGATGTGATCCCGCTTTCTCTTGGTATTGAAACCATGGGCGGTTTGGTGGAGAAAATTATCCCACGCAACACCACCATTCCTGTGGCAAAAGCCCAAGAATTCACCACGTTTAAAGATGGCCAAACCGGCATGAAAGTGCATGTGGTACAAGGCGAGCGTGAAATGGTGGACGATTGTCGCTCACTGGCACAATTTAGTCTCAAAGGCATCCCACCAATGACGGCGGGGGCGGCCCATGTTCGCGTCACCTATCAAGTGGACGCTGATGGTTTGTTGTCCGTCACGGCGATGGAAAAGTCCACCGAAGTGGAAGCGTCTATCCAAGTGAAGCCTTCTTATGGTTTGAGTGATGATGAGATTGCCACCATGATCAAATCGTCATTCACCCACGCGGAAGAAGATAAAGACGCCCGCTATTTGGCGGAGCAGCGTGTGGAAGCCGATCGTGTGATCGAAGGTTTGCTGGTTGCCATGCAGCAAGACGGGGATAACCTGCTCAATGCTGATGAGCAGCAAGCGTTGGTGAAAGAAATAGAAGCTTTGATTGCCTTGCGCAATGGTGATGATAGCGCCGCCATTGAAGCTGGGATCAAAGCATTAGACAAAGCCAGCCAGACTTTTGCGGCACGCCGCATGGATCAATCGATTCGCAATGCGTTGGCCGGCCAATCCATTGATGAGGTGTAATCATGCCTAAGATTATTGTTCTGCCGCACCACGAGCTATGCCCAGAAGGTGCGGAACTGGAAGGGAAAGAAGGGGAAACTGTCCTCGATGTGGCGTTGAAAAATGGCATTGGCATTGAGCACGCGTGTGAAAAGTCTTGCGCGTGTACCACCTGCCATGTGGTGATCCGTGAGGGGTTTGACTCCTTGGATGAAAGCGATGAGCTTGAAGATGACATGCTCGATAAAGCATGGGGGCTTGAGCCGGAGTCACGCTTGGGTTGCCAAGCCAAAATTACCGACGAAGATCTGGTGGTAGAGATCCCGCGCTATACCTTGAATCACGCAGCCGAAAATCATTAATCTAACGCTGCAACGGACGGAGAAGCAAGATGAGCTTAAAATGGACAGACTCACTCGATATTGCTATTGAGCTTTGTGACGCCTACCCAGATGTGGATCCGACAACGGTTCGCTTTACCGATTTACATCAGTGGATCACCGAGTTGGATGATTTTGATGATGATCCTGAGCGTTCCAATGAACGCATTCTCGAAGCGATCATTATGTGCTGGATGGATGAGCGAGACTGAGGGCTAGCTCTCGTGAGTGATTGATGATGCTTGTGTTATCGTCACCGGCTCGGCACAGTACCCGTGGCCAATAAAACATACATTCAAAGCGGGCCAATAGGCTCGCTTTTTTCATATTGCTGAGGCGTCCAGGCGTTTGCCTGAGGGCTCAGTGAGACACGCTGTACAGCAAAAGCAGCGAGACAGTACAAGGAGTGCAACATGTCAGATACATTAAAGGTTATTCTGTCGCATCAACCGGCGGCGCCACAGTGGGGCGATAATGCGCTGGTCTCTTTTGACACCGACAAAGCGGTGATCCATGCCTCCAACGATGCCAATCAGCGAGACAAGGTACAACAAGCGGCGCGCAAGCTTGAAGGGCAAGGCGTCCCGGCTCTGACCTTGACCGGGGAGCATTGGGATCTTGAATTAGTGTGGGCATTTTACCAAGGGCTTCGCGGGCCCAAGAATAAGGTCGCCTTTACGCAGACCGTGTTGAACGAGGACGATACGCAAGAGTTCGAGCTTCGACAAACCGTAGGTGACTGGGTGCGCGATATCATCAACCAAACCGCAGAAGAAGTCGGCCCGCATCAGCTGGTGGCACGTGCGGGGGAATTTGTGAAATCCATGGCACCCGATCAGGTCACTTATAAAATCATCTCGGGCACGGATTTATTAGAGAAAGGCTGGAACGGCATTTATACCGTCGGTCGTGGCTCCGCGCGCAAGCCAACCATGTTACAACTTGACTATAACCCGACAGGGGATCCGGACGCGCCTGTGTATGCGTGTTTGGTGGGTAAAGGGATCACCTTTGATTCTGGCGGCTACAGCATTAAAGGCTCTGACTTTATGACCACCATGAAAGCGGACATGGGCGGTTCAGCGACGGCGACCGGAGCACTGGCAATGGCAATTGCCAAAGGGTTGAATAAGCGCGTTAAATTGGTGCTTTGCTGTGCCGAGAACATGATCTCAAGCAGCGCTTACAAACTGGGCGATATCATTACTTACAAAAATGGTGTGACGGTTGAAGTGCTCAATACCGATGCGGAAGGGCGCTTGGTACTCGCTGATGGCTTGATGTATGCCAGCGAGCAAAAACCTGAACTGCTGATTGATTGCGCCACGCTCACCGGATCGGCAAAAGCGGCACTGGGTAACGATTACCACGCCCTGTTTAGTTTTGATGATGAGCTCGCCCATCGCACGCTTGATGCGGCGCAAAAAGAAGGCGAGGGCATGTGGCCATTGCCACTGGCGGAGTTCCACCGTCAGCTGCTTCCTTCTTCGTTTGCCGATATCGCCAATGCGTCAATGGGGGCGTATATGCCGGGTGCGAGCACCGCAGCAGCATTCCTTTCCTATTTTGTAGAAGACTACCAAAAAGGATGGATGCACGTTGATTGCTCGGGCACCTATCGTAAAGCGGCCAACGACAAGTGGGCCGTTGGGGCGACTGGCATGGGCGTGAAAACCTTGGCGCGTGTATTGCTTGACCAAGCGAAATAAACCTTCGACACGTCGGGTGAAAGGTTAACAAAATTTTGTGTGAGTTAACGCTTCACCCGATTGGTCATAGGGACAGAGGACGAAATTTGCTAGGGTAGGCGCGTTGTTGCCCCTAGCGGGCGAGATTCAGACAGTGAAAGGATAAGCGAATGACCATTGAACGCACTTTTTCTATCGTTAAACCTGATGCCGTAGAGCGTAATTTAATTGGCACGCTTTATCAGCGTATCGAAAGTGCAGGTTTGCGTATCGTGGCGGCGAAAATGCTCCATCTTAGCAAAGAGCAGGCAGAAGGATTTTATGCCGAACATCAAGGGAAGCCTTTCTTTGAGTCCCTGGTTGGGTTCATGACATCAGGCCCTATCATGGTGCAAGTACTCGAAGGCGAGCACGCGATCAGCCGCTACCGTGAATTGATGGGAAAAACCAACCCAGAAGAAGCAGCTTGCGGCACCTTGCGTGCTGACTATGCGGAAAGCATGCAATACAACTCGGTGCATGGTTCTGATAGCCCAGCGTCGGCAGAGCGCGAGATTGCGTACTTTTTCACCGCGGATGAAATTCATCCTCGCTGCTAAATCAAGCACCTGCTATTTAATCTTCCAAAAGAGGCATTAGCCTCTTTTTTTCTGCCTATCGATATCAGACGACCACATTGAATAACCCCGCGGTTAGAGAGTGGAAACTGTGATCTAAAGCCTGTACAATTTCGCGCCTTAAGCGCGTCCCGAGGTGATATATTGGCTATGATCAAGGTCAGGTATCGGCACGCGTGAGGCGATGATTCAGTCTTACCACCTAGCTAGTTCTTACGAGGCAACCCCCAATGACGACAGAGAAAGTTAATCTGCTTGATTTTGACAGGCAAGGATTGCGTGCCTACTTCGCTGATGAGCTCGGCGAAAAAGCCTTCCGTGCTGACCAAGTCATGAAGTGGATGTATCACTTTGGTTGCGACGACTTCGATGAAATGAACAACATCAACAAGAAGTTGCGTGAGAAGCTCAAGCGGGTGGCAGAAATTAAAGCCCCAGCAGTCAGTGAAGCGCATTACTCTCAAGATGGCACCATCAAATGGGCAATGCGTGTGGGCGGTCAAGACGTGGAAACCGTGTATATCCCCGAAGATGACCGCGCGACTCTGTGTGTCTCCTCTCAGGTAGGCTGTGCGCTTGATTGCAAGTTCTGCTCAACCGGAGCGCAAGGTTTTAACCGCAACTTGCGTGTGTCTGAGATCATCGGACAGGTATGGCGTGCGTCAAAAGAGATTGGCGTTGAGAAAGAGACGGGTCGTCGTCCGATCACCAACGTGGTGATGATGGGCATGGGAGAGCCGCTGCTCAACATGAAAAACCTGCTCCCTTCACTGAATTTGATGCTCGACGACAATGCGTATGGCTTATCTAAGCGCCGAGTCACGGTGTCGACATCAGGCGTGGTCTCTGGCTTGGAGCAAATGATTGGTAAAATTGATGTCGCGTTGGCGATCTCACTGCATGCGCCGAACGACGAGCTGCGTAGCCAAATTATGCCGATTAACGATCGTTGGGATATTGAGGCCTTTTTAGATGCGGTACACCGTTATATTGAAACCTCAAATGCTAACCGCGGCCGTGTGACGGTAGAATATATTTTGCTCGATCATGTCAATGACTACATGGAGCATGCGCGCCAACTCGCAGAGCTATTAAAAGACACCCCAGCGAAGATTAACCTGATCCCATTTAACCCGTATCCTGGATCGCCATTCAACAAGCCGAGCAATTCTCGTATTGATAGGTTTATGAAAACCTTAATGGAATACGACTTTACGGTGACGGTACGTAAAACACGGGGCGACGACATTGATGCAGCATGTGGTCAACTTGCCGGTGACATTGTCGACCGAACCAAGCGTACCGAGAAGCGACTGGGCGCACAGGAGGTGATCCCTGTTCGACCCGTCTAAATGAGAGGGTGACAAGGGGATGGCATGACAAAAACGGTTTGGGTATTGGGCGTGCTGATGGCGTTGGCTGGATGTTCATCGTCAGGTTCGCCGCACAGCGAGACGAAATTTGATAAGATTCAAGCCGCAGAGGCGCGCATTGCACTGGGATTAGGCTATCTAAACAGTGATCGCTATCAACAAGCGCAGCAAAACTTGCAGCAAGCGCGCCAATATGCGCCTAACTACTATCGCACCTCGCTGTCGATGGCGTATTATCAACAACGTGTCGGTGAAAACGACAAAGCGGATCGCTTATATCAACAAGCGTTAGCGCAAGCGTCTGAAAAAGGTGATGTGTATAACAATTACGGTGTTTTCTTGTGCGAACAACAGCGATTTGCCGCGGCGAATGACGCATTTTTGCAAGCAGTCGTACAACCGTATTATCATCGTGTGTCAGACAGTTATGAAAACGCGGCGTTTTGTCAGCTAAAAGCTGGCCACGTAGAACGCGCAAAAGCCTTGTTTAGCAAAGCGGTTGATCACGACCCGCTGAATGTCCGTGCTGGTTTACAACTTGCCAAATTAGAAATAGATACCGGGCAAGTGGCAGAGGCCGTCGCACGTATCAAGCGGCTCCACCAACGTGTTGGTGTTCAGCCTGCCGGACTGTTATTGCTAGTGAAAGCGTATCAGCAACAAGGCTACACGGAGCGAGCTGCCCATGACGCTCAGCGATTGGCGCAACGGTTTCCAGAATCCAAAGAATATCAATTGTACCTAGCGAATGAATACTGAACAGACGGAAGAACAAGCGCAATCTGATACCCAACCTGCGCCCGGGGAAGTATTAAAGCAAGCGCGAGAGAAAATGGGCTGGAGTGTTCGAGATGTGGCTGACCGACTTCGGTTGCGGGTCAGCGTCATTGAGGATCTTGAACAAAACAATCCTGACATGGATCAATTGGCCACGTTTACACGTGGCTATTTGCGATCCTATGCCAAGCTGATGCAAATCGACGCGGATCAGCTTTTAGGTAATAGCAATATGGAAGCAAGCAGTACGGCCACCGTACAAAAAATGCAAAGCTTCTCGCGCAAAACACGGCGGCAAAAAAGTGAAAGCCGCCTGATGTGGTTGTCTTGGGTGATCATCGCTATTGCGGTCGGGATCACGGGGGTGTGGTATTGGCAGAACCAGCAGGCCATGACGTCTGTGCCGACACAGCTGGATAGCCAGCAAGCGGATGAACTTGTCACTACGCCATCAGAGCAAGATAGCGCGATGGTTGCCGCAGAGGCACCGGCGATGGCCGAGCCTGCGATGACAGATTCGACGGCCTCACAAGGGGCGGAGTTACAAGAAACTGACACACAAGATACCGCGAACGAGCCGGTATCTAATCAGGAGAACCGCTCAGGGTCGACGGAGCCAGAATCAGCTACGGCGGTTGAGCCGGGGCAAACGAACGAGGCGATGACGCAAACTGAACTTGAGGCACAACCAACGGCAGCGTCTGAGGATGAAGCCCCCGCCAGTACGGTCAATAATCGTCTAGTGATGACCTTTAGTGGTGATTGCTGGATAGATGTGCGAGATGCCAATGGCGAACGACTGGCAACCGGGATAAAATCTGAGGGTGAGCAAGTGACCTTAACGGGTGACATCCCGTATCAATTGGTATTGGGTGCTCCCAGCGTGGTGAAAATCACCTTTAATGGCGACAACATTGATCTTGATGGCTTCCCAACCGGTCAAGTGGCTCGGTTGCGCCTTCCGCAGTAATCAGAGAACGTCGATATGCACAACGAAACTCCCATTAAACGCCGTCCCTCAACGCGCATCAACGTCGGCAATGTGCCGATTGGTGATGGCGCGCCGATTGCCGTGCAATCTATGACCAATACGCGAACCACAGATGTAGCCGCTACTGTGGCGCAAATCAAAGCGCTAGAAGGGGTGGGGGCAGATATCGTTCGGGTATCGGTACCCACCATGGACGCGGCGGAAGCGTTTAAAGAGATTAAAGCGCAAACCTCGATCCCTTTGGTCGCAGACATCCACTTTGACTACCGCATTGCATTAAAAGTGGCGGAGTATGGTGTCGACTGTTTGCGTATCAACCCAGGGAATATTGGTAAAGAAGAGCGCATTCGGGCGGTGGTGGATGCCGCACGTGACAAAAACATTCCAATCCGGATTGGTGTCAATGGCGGCTCACTGGAGCGCGATCTGCAAGAAAAGTACGGAGAGCCAACCTCTGATGCTTTAGTCGAATCGGCCATGCGTCATGTCGATATCCTTGACCGTCTTAACTTTGACCAATTTAAAGTCAGTGTGAAAGCGTCAGATGTCTTCCTAGCGGTTGAGTCTTATCGCAAACTCGCGCAGCAAATCGATCAGCCCCTTCACCTTGGTATCACCGAGGCCGGTGGCGCGCGTGCTGGTGCGGTTAAGTCATCCGTTGGTTTGGGGATGCTATTGGCGGAAGGTATTGGTGATACCTTGCGTGTATCACTCGCCGCCGATCCGGTCGAAGAAATCAAAGTCGGCTTCGATATTCTTAAATCACTGCGTATCCGCTCTCGCGGTGTGAACTTTATTGCCTGTCCGAGCTGTTCACGTCAAGAGTTTGATGTGATTGGTACGGTTAATGCGCTCGAGCAGCGCGTGGAAGACATACTGACCCCAATGGATGTCTCTGTGATTGGTTGTGTGGTCAATGGCCCGGGTGAAGCCGAAGCGTCTCACCTCGGCTTGGCAGGGGGTAACAAGCGCAGCGCTTATTACCTCGATGGTAAACGCCAAAAAGAGCGCTTTAATAACGACAACTTGGTGGATGAGCTGGAGGCCAAAATCCGCGCCAAAGCGGCGATGATGGATGAACGCAACCGCATCAAGGTGTCTCAAATCGATCAAGAAGGCTAAGCCGTTAGGCGGCCTTCTCCCCTTTTATATCATTTCGGTAACGGAAGTTAACGTGGCTAAAACAATTCAAGCAATTCGAGGCATGAATGACTGCCTCCCGTCTCAATCTCCTTTATGGCAAAAGCTCGAATCTACCATTAAAAACGTAGTGAGCGCTTACGGCTATAGTGAAGTTCGCATGCCTATTGTGGAAGCGACGCATTTGTTTAGCCGTGCCATTGGTGAAGTGACAGACGTTGTCGAAAAAGAAATGTATACCTTCGATGACCGCAATGGTGACAGTCTCACTTTGCGCCCTGAAGGGACAGCGGGCTGCGTCCGAGCCGGGATTGAAAATGGCCTGCTGTACAACCAAGAGCATCGTCTTTGGTACATCGGACCAATGTTCCGTCATGAGCGTCCGCAAAAAGGCCGTTATCGCCAGTTCCATCAATTTGGTGTGGAAGTCTTTGGCCTCAATGGCCCAGACGTGGATGCTGAATTAATCATGATGACCGCACGTATGTGGCGCAAGCTGGGCATTGCGGAACATGTGCGATTGGAGCTTAACTCAATCGGCTCACCAGAAGCGCGTGCGAATTATCGTCAAGCGCTGGTGGACTTTTTGATGCAACACGAATCTGTGTTGGATGAAGACAGCAAGCGCCGCATGCAGACCAACCCATTGCGCGTGCTGGACACCAAAAACGCAGACATCCAAGCCATTCTAGTGGATGCACCTCAGCTCGGTGACTACCTGGATGACGAATCAAAACAGCATTTTGCGCGCTTGTGTGAACTCTTGGACGCGGCAGGTATCGAATACCAAGTAAACCACCGTTTGGTACGTGGTCTCGACTACTACAACCGGACCGTGTTTGAGTGGATCACTGATAGCTTGGGTGCGCAAGGCACGGTGTGCGGTGGTGGCCGTTATGACGGCTTGGTTGAGCAACTCGGCGGCAAGGCAACCCCTGCTGTTGGGTTTGCAATGGGCTTAGAGCGTCTGGTTCTAATGCTGGAAAACCTTAACCAAGATGATGTCCGCCCGGCAGTGGATGTGTATATGGTCACAGCCGGCGAAGGAGCCATGGCTGTGGGGATGAAACTGGCGGAGCGCTTACGCGAGCAGGTGCCAGGGCTACGTGTGATGTCGCACTTCGGCGGTGGTAGCTTTAAAAAACAGTTTAAGCGCGCGGACAAAGTCGGCGCCTCTGTGGCGCTGGTGTTGGGCGAAGATGAAGTCGCCAACGGCACAGTGGCGTTAAAAGATTTGAAAGGCGGCGAGCAACAAACACTGAATCAGGATGAGATCGCCGCGTCACTAAAAGCATTGATTTAAGAGGACAGAACGTGGACGTCTACACCACAGAAGAGCAGCAGGTTGAAGCCATTAAAAAGTGGTGGCGAGACAATGGTAAGGCCGTTGTAATCGGTGCCGTTGTCGGTTTGGGTGCGTTATATGGTTGGCGTTATTTCCAGTCACAGCAACTGGCGAACCAAGCGCAAGCCTCGCAGCAATATGAACAGGTGCTAAGTGGCATTGAAAGCGGTGATACCGTGTCACTGAGCGAGCTAGAAGGCCATGAAGGTTATCGTGCCTTGGCGGCATTACAGCTGGCGCAAAAGCATGTTGCGCAAGGAGAGCTGGACAGTGCCCAGGCGCAACTCAAAAAAGCGCAGCAAGCCGTGAAAGATGACGCCCTGTATGGACTTGTCACCACACGACTGGCGCGCGTTGAGGCAGAGTTGGAAAATTATTCAGCCGCATTGAACGAACTCGACAAAGTGACCGCCGAAAGCTGGACGGCGAAAGTGGCAGAGATCCGTGGTGACGTCTTGCTTCGTCAGGGCGACAAGCAGGCAGCGCGAGACGCGTATGCAGCGTCATTGGCGGCGGCGGAAAGCCCAACCGTTAACATGAAGCTTGATAATCTGAGTCAATAAGGTCGTGGTATGAAAAAACGATTATGGCGTATGGCTGCAATGGCCACGACCATGGCGATACTGGCAGGCTGTGCCGGTGAAGAAGATGTGGTGCAAATGGCGCCACTGCCTTCAGTGACTAATGAGATTTCATCAACCCAGCATTGGCAGGCACAAGTGGGTGACGGGGTCGGCCAATACTACTCCGCGCTTCAGCCTACAGTGGCGTATGACAAAGTGTTTGCGGCGGACCGCCAAGGTTTAGTCGCCGCCTTTGATCTAGAAAGCGGTGACGCTGTCTGGCAACAGTCTGTCCAAACCGAGACACCGGCGTTGCTTTCTGGCGGCTTGAGCGCCTCATACGGCAAAGTGTATGTGGGTGGCGAAACCGGTCAAGTTTACGCACTGGATGCCGAAACTGGCGAGCGGATTTGGCAACAGAACGTGAATGGTGAAGTACTGGCCAAGCCTTTGGTGGAAGCTGGGTTGGTGATCGTTAATACCAGCCGTGGTGAGTTAGTGGCACTGGATGCAGAATCGGGCGAGCCACAGTGGAATAACGCTAATGATGTGCCGAACTTGAGCCTACGCGGTGAAAGTGCGCCAGTGACTATTTCCGGCGGGGTATTCTGGGGGATGGCCAATGGACGTCTAGGCGCGGCCATGATCGAAACCGGCCGCTCAATTTGGCAGATCCCTATCTCGACCCCAAAAGGGGCGACCGAGATTGACCGCTTAGTGGATGTGGATGCGACCCCAGTAATCGATGGCGACCGTTTGTATGCAGTAGGCTATAATGGCCAAGTAGTCTCTATTGATTTGCGCTCAGGGAAAGCGGCGTGGAAGCGAGATTTTTCCTCTGCTAAAGACTTCCTAGTCGCAGGTAATAGTATTTATCTTATTGATGATAAAGATAATGTCGTTGCGTTAGATGCGCGTAACGGCCTAGAAAAGTGGCGCAATACACAGTTAGCGTACCGTATCTTAACCGCACCTGCGGCAAGCGGCGGCTATCTGGTGGTCGGCGACAGCCAAGGCTACTTGCACTGGCTTGACCCGCAAACGGGTGACTTTGTCGCGCAACAATCTCTGGAAGGGAACGGGATTGCAGTTGCACCGGTGCAAACCGATGATGGCTATATTGTGATCACCCGTGATGGTCAACTGAGAAAGCTGAGTATCGAGTAAGCGAAGCCATCCAGTTCTATATTTAGGCTCCTGGCTGCCAAGACAGTCGGGAGCCTTGTTTATTAATAAAGCGAATGAAAAGAAGAGGTCTACATGATTCCTGTTATAGCCCTAGTGGGGCGCCCGAATGTGGGAAAATCGACGCTCTTTAACCGTCTTACCCGCACACGCGATGCATTAGTAGCGGATTTTCCGGGACTGACCAGGGATCGAAAATACGGCAAGGCATTGCTAGATGATCACGAATTTATCGTGATTGACACCGGCGGCATTGACGGCACCGAAGAAGGTGTAGAAACCAAGATGGCAGAGCAGTCGCTAGCGGCGATTGAAGAAGCCGATGTCGTGCTGTTTATGGTCGATGGTCGAGCCGGTCTGACCCCCGCGGATCAGGATATTGCTCAACATATTCGTACCCGTGAAAAAACCACCTTCTTGGTGGTGAACAAAGTGGATGGTATTGATCCAGACACGGCGACGGCTGATTTTTGGCAGTTAGGCATGGATAACATGTTCCAGATCGCTGCCGCGCATGGCCGAGGTGTTAGCGGCCTGATTAATCGTGCGTTGACGCCTTTGGTGGAGCAAGTGTCAGCTGATGAGGACGATGCGCAAGCAGGCGTGATCGATTTGACCGAGGAAGCCGATACGCTCGACAGTGATGATGAGGCGGTAAAAACCGAAGAGCAGGCGGAAAGCGAGTATGAATACTTACAATCGCTACCGATTAAAATTGGGATTATTGGCCGGCCCAATGTGGGTAAATCAACCCTGACGAACCGCATGCTCGGTGAAGAGCGCGTGGTGGTTTATGACATGCCTGGCACTACCCGTGACTCCATTTACATTCCCATGGAGCGTGATGGTCGCGAATACGTGATGATTGATACCGCCGGGGTGCGACGTCGTAAACGAGTGAGCGACAAGGTAGAAAAATTCTCGGTGATCCAAACCCTCAAGGCGATTGAAGATGCCAACGTGGTGTTATTGGTCATCGATGCACGCGAGAATATCTCGGACCAAGACTTAAGCTTGCTTGGTTTTGCACTAAATGCTGGGCGCTCGATTGTTTTGGCGGTCAACAAGTGGGATGGCTTGGACAGTGAAGTGAAAGAGCGTGTGAAGTCAGAGCTTGATCGCCGCTTAGGGTTTGTCGACTTTGCCCGTGTGCATTTCATTTCTGCGTTGCACGGCACCGGGGTCGGTCACTTGTTTGAGTCGATTCAAGAGGCGTATCAGTCAGCGACAAAACGTGTTGGAACCGCGATGCTCACCCGCATTTTGAAAATGGCGCAAGATGACCATCAACCACCGATGATCCGTGGACGTCGGGTGAAGCTCAAATATGCGCACGCAGGCGGCTACAACCCACCGATTGTGGTGGTTCATGGTAACTTGGTCAAAGAGCTACCAGATTCTTATAAGCGTTATTTGATGAATTACTATCGGCGAACCCTGGATATTATGGGCACGCCAATAAAGATCCAATTCCAAAACAGCGAAAACCCCTATGAGGGGAAAAAAGAAAAGCTGACATTATCTCAATCCCGTCAGCGTAAACGCTTAATGGATATGGTGAAAAACCGCAATAAGAAGTGATAGAAAGCCCAGCAGCGATGCTGGGCTTTTTTGATCGCGACATGGCGAGTCCGATCTCTGTTAGGATCCGTAACCGAATAAAAGTGATCTAGGTCACGTTAATGGGCGCGATTATCTGTTGTCTTAGATCCTAGTCCATTGCGCTGCCGCTCAGGTTTTGAGCGGTGGTAAAATCGACACCCCTTTCTATATCACACTTTTGGATTGTTCTGGATCTAGGCTTCATAAAAACATAATTTAGATTTTTATCCTTCTATAAATCCAAATGCAGAACATGTAACTTATGCTTTCGGGAAGTGTATTGATAAATATTCTTTTAAGGGTAGGAAGCTGATCAGGGGGAATAAACCCCCAGATCGCGCGATCGCTTACTGATCGGTCAGATGTCTGTTGTGCAGAGTTTAATCAGGAGATTGATGCGGGTGTCGTTGTTGTACCACGCTGGTGACATCGCCGTTGCTAAGCTGGGTGTGTAAGGTATCACCCTCTTTGACCTGGTTGATGTTAGTGACGATGTGTCCATCACTATCACGGCTAATTGAATAGCCGCGAGAAAGGGTGGCAAGTGGGCTGACCGCATCTAAGGTGGCGACCAAGGTCGCGAGTCGCTGTTGCGAATGGGACAGGTGCGAGTCCATCGCGTGGGTAAGGCGTTGATGGTATTGCGCCAATTGAGCCTGATGCTGCTGAATACGACGGTCAGGCGTCATGCGCTGCAATCGAGTATCTAACGTGTTCAGTTGGCTGCTGTACCGTGAAAACTGCTTAGTGAGTGCCTGGTGCATTCGTCGTTGCAGCTCATCAATATGCTGACTTTGCTGTTGCAAACGCCGGCGAGGGTGCTGATGCGACAAACGGTGTTCGTGCTGCGTCAGCGCCCGTTGCTGGCGATACAAGAGGGTGCCGATCGCGTTTTTAAGTGCTTGCTCGCGCTGCTGATATTGCTGTAAGCGATAACTGAGGTCACGGCTCACTAATTCCGCGGCGGCTGATGGCGTCGGCGCGCGCACATCGGCAACAAAGTCGGCAATGGTGACATCGACCTCATGGCCCACGGCGCTGACGATGGGGATCTGACTGGCGGCGATGGTACGGGCGACAATCTCTTCATTAAAGCACCATAAATCCTCGAGTGAGCCGCCGCCACGGCCAACAATCAGCACATCACACTCGTTGCGCGTACTCGCGCGTCCTATGGCTTGGGCAATAGAAACCGCCGCCTCTTGTCCTTGTACCAGCGTGGGGTAGATAACCACGGGCAGACTCGGATCGCGCCGTTTCAACACATTTAGAATATCGTGCAAGGCAGCGCCCGTTTTGGAGGTGATTATGCCAACGCGTTTGGGTTGGTCGGGCAAGGCCTGTTTGGCGCTTTGTGCGAATAAGCCTTCAGCGGCTAACGCTTGTTTGCGTTGTTCAAACGCCTGTTGCAGTCGTCCATCGCCTTCGGGCTGCATGCTTTCTAAAATCAGTTGATAGTCGCCGCGAGGCTCGTACATAGACACGCGTGCACGTACCAATACCTGATCGCCGTTTTTAGGTTTGAACATCACGCGGCGATTGTTACCACGGAACATCGCACATTTGACTTGGCTTTGGTTATCTTTCAACGACAAATACCAGTGACCGGATGTCGCGGCGGTAAAATTAGAGATTTCCCCCGTGAGCCAGACGATACCGATGTTTTTCTCCAAGCAAAGACGCACTTCGGCATTTAAGCGAGAGACGGAAAGAATATTTCGGTTGTTAGCGGTCACGATCTCGGTCCCTTTCAATAAGCTTGTCAGCATACTACCTGTCGCATTCCGGTATGCCAAATAGACCTAGAGCAATCGGTTGCGAAAAAGTCCCGCGGATATATGTTGATAAATCAACCGACTAAATCTGAGTTGCCCAACAAACGGACATTCTTAGTAAAAATCGATAGCCAAACGTTTGCGCTGCCCGTATAATGCTGCGGCAATATTTTGTTCCCCTTCACAAATTTTGGTGTGAGATATTGCAATGCTGAGAATCGCGAAAGAAGCGCTAACCTTTGACGATGTACTCCTCGTCCCTGCCCACTCAAATGTTCTTCCTAACCATGCCGATCTGCGTACAAAACTGACACGCTCGATCAGCTTAAACATTCCTGTGCTATCCGCCGCGATGGACACGGTGACCGAAGCCCGTTTGGCAATTGCCTTGGCGCAAGAAGGTGGTCTTGGCTTTATCCATAAAAACATGACCATCGAGCAACAGGCTGAACAAGTACGCTTGGTCAAAATCTATGAAGCAGGCATGGTCACCAACCCAGTGACTGTGACCCCTGAAATGACCATTGCTGATGTGAAGGCGCTGACTGAGCGTAACGGCTTTGCCGGTTACCCTGTTGTCAATGCACAAAAAGAGCTGGTGGGCATCATCACTGGCCGTGACGTACGTTTTGTCTCTGACTTAAGCAAGCGTGTCGAAGACGTGATGACACCAAAATCTCGCCTTGCCACTGTGCAAGAAGGCGCAGAGCGTGAGCAGGTACAACAGCTTATGCAACAGCACCGCGTCGAGAAGGTTTTGGTGGTCAACTCAAGCCATCATCTCACCGGTATGATCACCGCCAAAGACTTCCAAAAAGCGGAAAGCAAACCTAACGCTTGTAAAGACGAGCAAGGCCGCTTACGTGTTGGTGGTGCGGTCGGGGCCGGTGCGGGCAACGAAGAACGTATTGCCGCTTTGGTTGAAGCCGGCGTGGATGTGCTGCTGATTGACTCATCACACGGCCACTCTGAAGGGGTGTTGCAACGTATCCGTGAAGCACGTGCCGCGTACCCGAACCTGCAGATTGTGGGCGGCAACGTCGCCACCGCTGAAGGGGCGCGCGCCCTGATTGAAGCCGGTGTCGATGCCGTCAAGGTTGGCATTGGCCCAGGCTCAATTTGTACCACGCGTATCGTTACCGGCGTCGGTGTCCCGCAGATCACTGCGATCAGTGATGCAGCCGCTGTGGCGCAAGAGTATGGCATTCCCGTGATTGCCGATGGCGGTATCCGCTTCTCAGGGGATCTGTGTAAAGCCATTGCGGCCGGTGCATCCTGTGTGATGGTGGGCTCAATGCTCGCCGGTACCGAAGAGTCACCGGGTGAAGTGGAGCTTTACCAAGGTCGTGCATATAAATCATATCGTGGTATGGGCTCGGTAGGGGCGATGTCGAAAGGCTCGTCTGACCGTTACTTCCAAAGCGATAACGCCGCAGACAAGCTAGTGCCTGAAGGCATTGAAGGACGTGTTGATTACAAAGGCATGATGAAAGAGATCATTCATCAGCAAATGGGTGGTCTGCGCTCCAGCATGGGCCTCACCGGCTCTGCCACCATTGAAGAGATGCGCACCCAAGCGCAGTTTGTTCGCGTCACTGGCGCGGGCATGAAAGAGTCACACGCGCATGATGTCACTATTACTAAAGAAGCGCCGAACTATCGCCTCGGCTAAAGACATCACCACCGCGATGCATTTGAGAGGGGAGCGCGGCTCCCCTTTGTTCCACTTAATTGAGAAAGCCAGATAATGACCCAGAACATTCATGCTCAACGTATTTTGATCCTTGATTTTGGCTCCCAGTACACCCAATTGATTGCGCGCCGTGTACGCGAGATCGGTGTGTATTGTGAGCTTTGGAGCTGGGATGTCGATGAGCAAGACATTCGTGACTTTGCCCCTAACGGCATCATCCTATCCGGTGGTCCAGAGAGCGTGGCAGAGGAGAACTCGCCACGAGCACCGCAATATGTCTTTAACGCGGGTGTGCCTGTGTTGGGCGTCTGTTATGGCATGCAAACCATGGCTGAGCAGCTTGGTGGTAAAGTGGCCGGCTCTGATCACCGTGAATTTGGCTACGCGCAAGTAAAACGCGTTGGACAAAGCGCGTTGTTTGATGGCATTGAAGATGCCATCGCCGATGACGGTCACGCGCTCCTCGATGTATGGATGAGCCATGGTGATAAAGTGGTCGCCATTCCAGAAGATTTTGTCAAAGTGGCCGAGACGGACACTTGCCCCTTCGCGGCCATGGCCAATGAAGACAAGCGTTTTTATGGTGTGCAATTCCACCCAGAAGTGACCCATACGCGCCAAGGCAAACGGATGCTTGAGCAGTTTGTGATGCAAATCTGCCAATGCGAGCGCTTGTGGACACCAGCCACCATTATTGACGATGCGATTGAGCGTATTCGCGAGCAAGTGGGGGATGACGAGGTGATCCTTGGCTTGTCTGGCGGCGTTGACTCTTCTGTGGTCGCCATGCTAGTTCACCGTGCAATTGGCGATAAGCTCACGTGTGTGTTCGTCGATAACGGCCTGCTACGCCTTAACGAAGGTGAGCAAGTACTGGAAATGTTCGGTGACCACTTTGGTTTGAATATTATTCATGTTAACGCCGAAGACCGTTTCCTCGATGCCCTTAAAGGCGAAGCGGATCCGGAAGCCAAGCGTAAAATCATTGGCCGCGTGTTTGTCGAGGTATTCGATGAGCAAGCGAGCAAAATGAAAAATGCCAAGTGGCTGGCACAAGGCACCATCTACCCGGATGTGATTGAGTCAGCAGCCTCGAAAACCGGTAAAGCCCATGTGATCAAATCACACCACAACGTCGGTGGTTTACCGGAAGAAATGGAAATGGGTCTGGTTGAGCCACTCAAAGAGTTGTTTAAAGATGAAGTGCGTAAAATTGGCCTTGAGCTAGGTTTACCGTACCACATGCTTTATCGCCACCCCTTTCCAGGGCCAGGCCTCGGCGTGCGCGTGCTAGGCGAGATTCAAAAAGAATACTGCGATCTACTTCGTCGCGCCGATGCGATCTTTATCGAAGAGCTGCGCAATGCCGATCTTTACGAGAAAGTCTCGCAAGCCTTCGCCGTATTCCTGCCAGTTCGCTCGGTGGGTGTGATGGGCGATGGCCGTAAATATGACTGGATCATTGCCCTACGTGCCGTCGAAACCATCGACTTTATGACCGCGCACTGGGCACACCTGCCATACGATTTCCTGGGTAAGGTATCAAACCGCATCATCAACGAAGTCGACGGCATCTCCCGCGTGGTTTACGACGTCTCCGGCAAACCGCCAGCGACGATTGAGTGGGAGTAAGGCTAGCCGCAAACGGCTAATAAGCCTTTAGTCAATAAATGAAATGCCAGTCAGTTTCTGACTGGCATTTTTTGTCGCACAATACCATAACGTTTATTACTCAAGTAACGCTGTTACTCGTATCTAACTCAGCGATAACGTCTTTACGCAGCATTCACTGGGGGCTGAATATGTATCATCGTGGTTTTTATCTATGGCGATATGTTACACAGTCTATGTTAACCGGTACCTGCTTCACTCAAGCTCTCCGCTTATCTTGCAGAATTTCATGTTCACGACTATTATTTGTTCATGATTCATGAACGGTATTTAGGTGTGAACGAGAACTCGACACTACTAATGCGAGCTTTGGATAATCTGCCTTCGCATATTGAAGGGGAGTACTCTTTCGATCCTAAGCCAGATGGTGAGCCTAACACCGATGCTGAAGTGACTCTGACAGTGCACGGCCAACGCTATTTGTTTAGCGCTGAAATAAAGCGTATCCACCGTAAAGAAAGCCTATCCGCATTGCTAGGCGCTGCTCGCTCAGACAATCTGTTGGTGTGTAACAGACTGACGACTCATCTCGCCGATTTTTGCACCGAGAACGCGATCAATTTTATTGATGAGGCCGGTAATGCTCGCGTGAGCTTTAACGGGCTGAATCTATGGATTGAGGGCAAAAATCTCACTGAAAACCACCTCGCAATTCCACAGCCGGCAAAGCCGGGGTTAGGTTTTATGAAGCTGTTGTTTGCTTTGTTGGCTCAAGAAGATGTGTTACATCTGCCGTTTCGAACCATAGCCGAGATGGCGAATATCTCATTAGGTATGGTGAGTAAGGGGTTTAAATATTTAGAAGCCGAGAAGCTTGTCAGTCTTGGTCGTACCCGTCGCATTCTGGATAAAGAGGCCCTTTATCAGATCTGGATTGAACACTATCGTACCGTGCTAAGGCCAAAGCTCGGAGGGCTAAAATTAGTTGCGCCGAATGATTGGCGAGACATCCCTTTAACATCCATGGATTGCTGGGGAGGAGAAGTCGCTGCCGATGAACTAACACGCTATTTGCAGCCTTATGAGTTACAGCTCTTTACCTTTGAGCCACTGCAAAAAAAGCTTGCGCTGCTCAAAGCAAAGCCAGACGCTTCTGGCAGGCTCTGGTTGGTGCCTGCATTCTGGGGAAAGGCGCTGGATATTAATATCAATGCCAAGGCATTGCTGACTGTCGCTGAGCTACTTGCAAGCAGAGATAGCCGAAACAAGGAGGTTGCCGAACTTATCAATGAGCAATATCTACAGCTTAAAACACTTCCTGAACCCCGAGTTTGGCACAACCCAGCAAACCTAACTCCAAACCTAGCATGATTTTTTTGTTTCTAAATATTTCAGTGAGCCCTGTAAGCATCCGTTTTTTGTGCTGCTTTTCTAATTACAAAACAATTTAACATTTGGTTAACTGGCTTTGTTATGGCTAACTATGCTGATTTTTGCTTTACTGGCGAAAGTTTGTCATTTTAATGTCACTAAAACCTGCTCCAGCAGGTAAGCAAAGACACAACATCGAAAAATGGAGTAAACAGTGAGCCAACACATAAGCGACTCAGCCGAAGCTGGCCAGCCGCGCGGCATGGATCGGTTTTTGAACATGATAGAGCGGGCAGGGAACCGCATTCCGGATCCCGCGTTATTGTTTTTTTGGGGGCTGATCACCGTCTGGGTATTGTCAGCTATTCTCTCTCAGATCTCTTTTGATTCAGTCCACCCTTTGACTGGTGATGCTGTCCAAGTCAAAAACCTGCTCACCGGCGATGCGCTAGCCCACTTTTTAGCCAATATGGTTGACACCTTTACTGGATTTGCGCCGCTGGGGATTGTTTTGGTGGCGATGCTTGGTGTAGGTGTGGCTGATCAGTCAGGCTTTATTACCACCGGGCTCAAGAAAATGCTGAGTATAACGCCGAAGCAAGCGCTTACACCCATGCTGATTTTGGTGGCGATTGTCTCCCACACCGCCGCAGATGCTGGCTACGTGCTGGTGATCCCACTCGGCGGGATTATCTTCCACGCGGCGGGTCGTCATCCTCTGGCCGGTATCGCTGCCGCCTTTGCTGGGGTATCCGGCGGCTTCTCCGCGAACTTTATTCCGTCTGGCATTGATCCTTTGCTGGCAGGCTTTACCGAGTCGGCCGCACACGTGTTGGATGACAGCTACCAAGTTAATCCCCTCGCTAACATCTACTTTACGGGCTTGTCGTCGATTTTAATCGTGGCGCTGGGCTGGTTTGTGACTGAGAAAATTGTCGAGCCACGCTTAAATCGCACACCAATTGATGAGGATGCCGAAGAGGCACCGGATCTGGGCTCTTTTACGGCGATTGAAGGTAAAGCCTTTAACCGTGCTGGGCTGGCGATGCTACTAGGGATCGCTGCGCTGGTGGCGGCCTCGTGGCCGGAAACGTCCCCGCTTCGCTCACCGGCGGGTGAGCTGACTGCGTTTGATGCACCGATTATGCAATCAATCGTGCCGCTCATTTTTGTGCTGTTTATTATTCCAGGCATTGTTTATGGCAAAACCGCGGGCACCTTTAAAACCAGCCAGGACGTGATCAAATCCATGTCTGACACCATGGCGACCATGGGCGCTTATATGGTGATGGCGTTTTTCTGCGCGCAATTCTTAGCCGCATTTACCCAATCCAACATTGGTACTTTGTTGGCGCTCAACGGCGCGGAGCTATTGCAGTCAATGAACCTGCCAGGTGAGATGACGATTGTGGGAATGATTTTGCTGACGGCAATGGTGAACTTATTGATTGGTTCCGCGTCGGCGAAATGGGGGCTGATTGGGCCGATTCTCGTACCGATGTTAATGGTCGTGGGCATTTCCCCTGAATTATCACAAGCGGCCTATCGTGTGGGTGATTCCGTGTCGAACATTATTTCGCCATTAATGGTGTTCTTCCCACTGGTGGTGGTGTATTGCCAGCGCTACGTGAAAACCACGGGTATTGGTACCGTGGCGTCAATGATGATCCCTTACTCGCTTACCATGCTGGTAGGTTGGACTTTGTTCTTGTTGGCGTACTGGGCGTTCGGATTGCCTTTGGGCATTCAAGCCAGTTACCAGTACTTGGTGCAGTAACACGTGGCAACACGTTGAGCGAGATAAGCCGGCCTTCGAGCCGGCTTATTTGTATCGTATACTGAGGGCGTATTAGGTTGTGAGTCACAGAGGTTGGAATGAAAGATCCACATGCGTCGGATAGCGAGCACGACGTCTATATGCGCCAAGCGATCCAGTTAGCAGACAAGGCGGAACAAGAGGGTGAAGTACCTGTCGGCGCCGTGGTGGTGTATCAAGGTGAGGTGGTGGGCACGGGGTGGAACCGAACCATTACCCAGCATGATGCCACCGCCCATGCCGAAGTAATGGCCTTACGCCAAGCCGGCCAAGTGCTGGGGAATTATCGTTTATTAGACGCGGATCTTTATGTGACACTCGAACCGTGCCCGATGTGTGCGGCGGCGATCGTGCATGGCCGTGTCAGAAAAGTTTACTTTGGCGCGCCGGATCCCAAAACGGGGGCTGCCGGTTCGGTAATGAACTTGCTGAGCTATGAGGGTGTGAATCACCATGTGCACAGTGAGGGCGGAGTGTTAGAAACCGAATGCCGTGCGCAACTACAGGCCTTTTTCCGCCGTCGTCGCGCCGAAAAAAAGGCCGCTAAAAAAGCAGCCTGTCAATCTCAATCTTGCTTACCTGGCTCAGGCAAGGTGTCCTAGAACGCGTCATCAAAGGCGGCAAATTCACGAATCGCGAAGGCACGTTGTCGCCAAAGCACCTTTTTATGCATATTTTGGCGCATACGCTTACGCCGGTTAGCGGATGAAATATTGTTTTTGCGAAAGCTCTGTTTCACCAGCCGTTTTCTTGGAACCATGCTGCCCTCATTGCGGTTGCGTGTCTGATTGCGGTGTCGAGTTATCCTCTGACTGTGATGACGCCGAATCTGGCGCTTGCTCGGTTGTTTGCTCGGGGGCATTTTCCGACGGCTCATCAGGGGCGACGATCGTTTGTAGGCCACCGAGATCTTCAACTTGTTGGCTATCGAGAGATTCTATATGCGCTTTCTCATAGCCTAGAATACTTTGGTAATAGCGGCGAATATTCTCGACGTAGCTAAGCGCCTCGTAGCCACGTGCGTAACCATAGCGTGTTTGGGTGTAATACTGACGCTTGGCTAATAAAGGTAGGCGCTGTTTTACATCGCTCCAAGAGTTAGGGTCGGCCCCTTGTGCGTCAGTGAGTCGGCGTGCGTCCATCATATGGCCAAACCCAATGTTATAAGAGGCGAGGGCAAACCAAATGCGCTCGTGTGGATTGACACTGGCAGGTACACGGTCAAGTACGCGTTGCAAGTAAAGCGAGCCGCCCTTAATACTTTGTTCCGGGTCGAGACGATTGCGCACACCCACGGATTTCGCGGTCGGCAGGGTGAGCATCATCATACCGCGCACCCCGGTAGGCGAGATTGCCCGAGGGTTCCAATGTGACTCTTGATACGATAGGGCCGCCAGTAAGCGCCAATCAAAATCGTTCGCATGCTTTTTGAAAAGCGGCTCCCACTTGGGTAGTTTGCTCTCTAGTGCCCGCAAAAAGGCGCGGGTATCGACGTAATCAAATTGGTCGACGTGACCAAAATACTTCTCTTCTAAGATAGCCAATTCGCCAGTTTGGTTGATCTCACCAAAAAAATTGACCATCAAGGCATAGGCGCTGCTGTCGCCTTGTTTTTTCATAAACCAGGCGACAGGCTCGTCTTCACTGAGGGCCATGGCGACGGCTATATCTGGGTGGGTGCGTTGCATCAAGGCAATATCGACGGAATCGGCAATGGTAAAGTCAATCTCACCGTCTGCGACTTGTTTAAGCAGCTCATCATCGTCGGCGTCTTGCACCACTTTCCAGCTGAGATCGGGGTGGTCTTGTTTTAGCGCTTGCAGGGTGAGGTCGTGGCTAGAATCTTCCACTACCGCCATGGTGGCATCGTCACGGTTAAAGTCATCGACATCGCGTGGGCGCCAATGTCCCTTTTTGTACACCACTTGTTGGCTGACAAAGTAATAGGCGGGGCCAGGGCGAAACTGGGCTAAACGTTGGTCGGTAATGGTAAGGCCAGCGGCAATCAGATCCACATCACCGCGCTTGAGAGCAGGGAAGAGCCCGGACAAGGTGTAGGTCGGCACCATTTCCAGTTTTACCCCGAGCTTATCAGCAAAACGTGATGCAAGCTCGTAATCCAGCCCGGTGGGGCCATCAGGACCAATATAGTATGAGAGTTCGTTGTTGAGTGTCCCGACTCTTAAAACGCCGCGGTCACGGATTTTTTCTAGAACGGTACGATCGTCGAAGGTCCAATCACAGCCTGTGACGGCGAGGCTAAGCACAAGTACCGTTAGGCTAATCATCCATGATCGCAAAGAAAAGTCACGCTGTGTCAAAGGCTGTCGCTCACTGTTGCATGCCAGCATCAAACCGCTAGCGATGATCGATAGACGCGCCATTCTACGTGAATAGACGTCAGACCGATAGAGGGAAAATTTTTTGCGCAAACGGTTGCGTCAGGTGTGTTGTCGTTGACGGTTTTCCCCTATAATGGCGGCCGCTTGGGCAAAATGCCAGCATTAAAACGCGGGTTGAGCGGCGCATCACTCGGGGTTCTCAGTGAATTCGCTTTATGCGTAATGCGTGAACGGTATCCGAGCTTGCCGTGAAATATAACCGTGACAACTGCCATTGCGGCAAGGTCAGTGGTGATACCCAAGTTATGGTGCCAGGGTGCGATAACTTGGGTATACCCCTTTCATTTACCGCTAACGAGAGACGTACGCACATGGATATTTTGCGTGGTTCCCCCGCACTGTCTGAGTTTCGTGTCAACAAATTACTGGCGAGCTGCCAAGCACACCAGATACCTGTCACGGCACTGTATGCTGAGTTTATTCATTTTGCCGATTTGCATCAGCCTTTGGATAGCGCCAGTCGCGAAAAGCTCGAAAAGCTACTGACTTACGGACCAACCTTACCACCGCATGCCCCGGAAGGGACGCTGTTTCTTGTGACGCCACGTCCAGGCACATTGTCGCCGTGGTCCTCCAAGGCGACTGATATTGCCCATAACTGCGGCTTGGATGCGGTCAAACGCTTGGAGCGCGGGACGGCGTACTATATTCAGTTATCTGCGCCTTTGACCAATGAGCAATACGCGGCCTTAGTCGGATTGTTGCACGATCGGATGATGGAAACGGTGTTCAGCGAGCTTGAGGCCGCCGCGGTGCTGTTCGAGCAAGCGGAACCTGCGCCGATGCATTGCGTAGACATTCTCTCGGGTGGCCGCGCCGCCTTAGTCGAGGCCAACCAAGCCTTAGGGTTGGCACTGGCAGAAGACGAAATTGACTATCTGGTCGAGAACTTCACCCAGCTGGGGCGTAATCCTAACGACATCGAACTGATGATGTTTGCGCAAGCCAACTCTGAGCATTGCCGACATAAAATCTTTAACGCCGACTGGACTATTGATGGTGAAAAGCAGCCCAAATCGCTGTTTAAGATGATCAAAAACACCTACGAGCAAACCCCAGATAACGTGCTGTCGGCGTATAAAGACAACGCGGCCGTGATGACGGGCTCAAACGTTGGGCGCTTTTTCCCTAGCCCAGAGAGCTACAGCTATCAGTATCATCATGAACCTGCCCATATTTTGATGAAGGTGGAAACCCACAACCATCCCACCGCAATTTCACCCTGGCCAGGCGCGGCGACCGGCTCTGGCGGTGAGATTCGTGACGAGGGGGCAACCGGTGTCGGCGGTAAACCCAAAGCAGGATTGGTCGGTTTTTCCGTCTCTAACCTCAAAATTCCGGGCTTTATTCAGCCGTGGGAGCGAGACTATGGCAAGCCTGAGCGCATTGCCTCTGCGCTCGATATTATGCTGGAAGGCCCTTTGGGCGGCGCGGCGTTTAACAACGAATTCGGTCGCCCTAACTTGCTGGGCTACTTCCGTACCTATGAACAATTAGTCACCTCACATGCGGGTGAAGAAGTGCGTGGCTATCACAAGCCGATCATGCTCGCCGGTGGAATGGGGAACATCCGTGACGGCCATGTGCAAAAAAGTGAGATTGATGTGGGCGCCAAACTGATTGTGTTAGGTGGCCCGGCAATGAACATCGGCCTTGGTGGCGGGGCAGCATCGTCGATGGCATCCGGCCAGTCGGCGGAAGACTTGGACTTTGCCTCGGTACAGCGTGAGAACCCAGAAATGGAGCGTCGCTGCCAAGAAGTGATTGATCGTTGCTGGCAACTTGGCGACGACAACCCAATTGCCTTTATCCATGATGTGGGCGCGGGTGGACTGTCCAATGCGATGCCAGAGCTGGTTGATGATGGCGGCCGCGGCGGGTGTTTTAACTTACGTGATATTCCGAATGATGAGCCGGGAATGAGCCCGCTCGCCATTTGGTGTAACGAGTCACAAGAGCGCTATGTCTTGGCGGTCAAACCCGAAAACCTGGCGCGTTTTGAAGCCCTGTGTGAGCGTGAACGCGCCCCGTACGCAGTGATTGGTGATGCCACCGATGCGCGTCACCTGTCGCTTGAAGACAGCCACTTCGGCAATAGCCCTATCGATATGCCGATGGATATTCTGTTGGGTAAAGCGCCCAAAATGCACCGTGATGTCACGCGTCAGCAAGTGGCCAGTGCTGCGCTTAACACTCAAGGCATTGAACTGGCTCAAGCCTGTGAGCGTGTTTTACGCTTGCCGGCGGTGGCGGAGAAAACCTTCTTGATCACCATCGGCGACCGTTCGGTGACTGGACTGGTTGCGCGTGACCAAATGGTCGGCCCGTGGCAGGTACCGGTCGCTAACTGTGCGGTGACGGCGGCCAGCTATGACAGTTATCACGGCGAAGCGATGGCGATGGGCGAACGTACCCCGGCCGCCTTGCTCGATTTTGCTGCCTCTGCCCGTATGGCGGTGGGAGAAGCACTCACCAATATCGCCTGTGCCGATATTGGTAGCCTGACCAACATTAAACTGTCTGCCAATTGGATGTCCGCGGCGGGTCATCCGGGCGAGGATGCTGGTTTGTACGAAGCGGTCAAAGCCGTGGGCGAGGAGCTGAGTCCTGAGCTGTCACTGACCATTCCGGTGGGTAAAGACTCGATGTCGATGAAAACCCAGTGGCAGCAAGACGATGAAAATAAAACTGTCACCGCGCCGATGTCGCTGATCATCACCGCCTTTGGGCGCGTGGAAGATGTGCGTCGTACCGTGACCCCACAATTGCGTACCGATAAAGGTGACAGCCACCTGATTGCGATTGATCTTGGTGAAGGCGCGCAGCGTCTAGGCGCAACCGCGTTGGCTCAGGTGTATCATCAATTGGGCGATAAGCCTGCCGATGTCACCAGCAGTGCCCGCCTAAAAGGCTTTTTTAATGCGATGCAAACCTTGGTAGCAGAGCAAAAGCTACTGGCGTATCACGACCGAGCCGATGGTGGACTGTTCGTCACCTTGGCGGAAATGGCGTTTGCCGGTCACACCGGTATTGACGTGGATATCGCCCGTTTAGGCGACGATGCCTTGTCGGTACTGTTTAACGAAGAACTGGGCGCGGTGATCCAAGTGGCAGCGTCAGATCTCGAGCGTGC
Organism: Salinivibrio sp. ML323; assembly: GCF_001995745.1. NCBI lineage: Bacteria > Pseudomonadati > Pseudomonadota > Gammaproteobacteria > Vibrionales > Vibrionaceae > Salinivibrio > Salinivibrio sp. ML323. Next base: position 71,689 of record NZ_MUES01000002.1, read on the forward strand.
TAATGCGGTGTTGGATGAACATCAATTAACCGCATGCAGTCACCTGATTGGCGGCTTAAGCGATAGCGATGAGATTATCTTGCGTCACGGTGAGGCGCCTATCTATCACGCCAGTCGCCAGCACTTACGTCAGGTTTGGGCTGAAACCACCTATCAAATGCAAGCGCGGCGCGATAATCCGGACTGCGCTCGTCAAGAGTTTGACGCCAAGCAGGCGACCGATCCCGGTTTACACGCCAGCCTGAGCTTTGACGTGCATGAAGATATTGCTGCGCCATATATCGCTACTGGTCAACAACCGACCATGGCTATTTTGCGTGAGCAAGGCGTGAACTCGCATGTGGAAATGGCCGCCGCCTTCGATCGCGCTGGATTTAACGCTGTGGACGTTCATATGAGTGACATTCTCTCAGGACGCGTTAGTTTGGACGGTTTCCAAGGGCTGGTGGCCTGTGGCGGTTTCTCTTACGGTGACGTGTTAGGCGCTGGTGAAGGTTGGGCGAAATCCATTCTGTTTAACAGCCGCGCGCGCGACCAATTCAGTGACTTCTTTACGCGTGAAGATACCTTGGCACTTGGCGTGTGTAATGGCTGTCAGATGCTGTCGAACCTGCATGAACTGATCCCAGGCGCCGCACACTGGCCACGGTTTGTTCGTAACGAGTCCGAGCGCTTTGAGGCCCGCTTTAGCATGGTGGAAGTGCAGTCAAGCCCCTCCGCCTTCTTTGCTGGGATGGCGGGGTCACGGATACCCATTGCGGTATCGCATGGTGAGGGACGCGTGGAGGTACGCGATGCTGAGCATCTGGCGGCGATTGAAGCGTCCGGCACGGTGGCGCTGCGTTACACCGATAATCACGGCCAGCCAACACAAGCGTATCCGGCCAACCCGAATGGCTCACCCGATGGCATCACTGCGCTGACCACAGAGTCGGGCCGCGTCACCATTATGATGCCGCACCCTGAGCGGGTATTCCGTACCGTCGCCAACTCTTGGCACCCCGATGATTGGGGCGAAGACAGTGCATGGATGCGCATGTTCCGCAACGCGCGCGTGACCCTAGGTTAACCGCGAAATAGGATATTAGCCGCCATCGATTGGCGGCTTTTTTGTATTATGCGTGAATCGATGGGTGATTTTTTATCATGCTGCGATACAATTTCAACTAAACACTTGATCCATCAGGACCGGCTGCGGCCAACGAGAGGGATAACACAATGAAAAAAATTGAAGCCATCATCAAGCCATTTAAACTCGATGACGTGCGCGAAGCGCTAGCTGATGTGGGCATCACGGGGATGACTGTCTCAGAAGTAAAGGGATTTGGTCGTCAAAAGGGCCACACCGAGCTGTATCGTGGCGCCGAATATATGGTCGACTTTTTGCCTAAGGTGAAGCTTGAAGTGATCGTCAGTAACGATGTAGCCGAGCAGTGTGTCGATACCATTATTGATACCGCACAAACCGGTAAAATCGGTGATGGCAAAATCTTTGTCTTTGATGTTGAGCGCGTGGTGCGCATCCGTACCGGTGAGGAAGACGAAGAAGCGATTTAATCACGCGTCTGAGTGCAGTTAAGTCACTACGAAAAAGCCAAGCATCATGCTTGGCTTTGTTGGTTTGCGCCGTCTTGTTGTATGGCTTGGCGTTGATAGGCCGCTCAAGCGCTGGGGTTAGCAGGATGCGCCTGATAGCGCCCAGGCTTGTGGTTCATCGCCAACACTAAGTTGAGTACGATCGCGCCAACCACTGACCACATCAGCAGGTTCAGATCGATAAGGAAGAAAGATAACGCGAGAATGGTGCAGTCGATGCCCATTTGTAGCTTTCCTGCCGAGATCCCAAACTTGTCCTGACAATAGAGCACCAGCACGTTAAAGCCGCCCAAGCTGGCATTGTGGCGGAAAATCATCAGCATGCCGACGCCCATTAGCAAACCACCAATGACGGCACAGTACGCAGGGGCCAGCCAGGTAATTTCAAAGAAGTAGGCAATATGGTCAGCCATCACCGATACCGCGCCCCCCGCGAGTAAGCTACGCACAGCAAAGCGTGGGCTCATACGAAACCACGCCATTAAATAAAACGGGCAATTACACAGAAAATACAAAGTACCGAACGATAGGTCGGTAAACTGGCTGACCAACAAGGCAAGACCTGTGGTGCCCCCGGTTAAGAGCCCGGCTTGTTGCAAAAAAAACACCCCTTGGGCGACGAGAAACGCGCCCGAGGCGATAGCAATAATGTCTTCTTTAAAGCTGTGTTGGTACTGACTCACACGGCTTCTCCCTACTTAATTAGCGTGATAAAAACAAAAACGTGATAACAACAAAAAGGCCGCCAAAACCCAGCGGGCCGGCGGTAAAAAAGTTAATGGGATAATCGGGCGCGGATTCTATCGCCAATTAGGACAAAGAGAAAGCCGATGAGGTAAATCACTTGAATGTAGAATGTCAGTATTATGATACTTAGCTGTAAAATCTTTACACCGGCCATGTTCGTTAATGCTCTACCATCATCATCGACGTGCGCAATAAAAAAGTGTGACGCAGGCTACCTGACAGGTTGGATTTTTTGTAGAATGGCAAACACAGTCATGGCGGCGACGAAAACGTTTGCGCAAGGCAGCTGAAATAAATAATTTTCCTTGGCTTAATCGCTTTGATTTGTCATGTTAAGGCGACTAAGCCAAGGGGTGATCGAAGCCATCACACCAGCACTCGTTTTTGCTAGGGGAGTTGAAAGCGCCCTAGCGTTCGCTTTTGGGGTTATTGCCCGCCAATGTTAAGTCAGGAGAGACAAATGCTAAAGCGTGACATGAATATCGCGGATTACGATCCCGCCCTGTTCGCCGCCATTGAAGAAGAAACGGCACGTCAGGAAGAACACATTGAGCTGATCGCATCAGAAAACTACACCAGCCCACGCGTGATGGAAGCGCAAGGCTCTCAACTGACCAACAAGTACGCAGAAGGCTACCCAGGTAAGCGTTATTACGGTGGCTGTGAGTACGTAGACAAAGCGGAAGCGCTCGCGATTGAGCGTGCGTGTGAGCTGTTTGGTTGTGAGTATGCCAACGTGCAGCCTCATTCAGGCTCACAAGCGAATAGCGCGGTTTATATGGCCCTGCTAAATCCAGGCGATACGGTTCTAGGTATGAGCTTGGCGCATGGTGGTCACTTAACCCATGGCTCGCCGGTCAACTTCTCTGGTAAGCATTACCATGTGATCCCTTATGGCATTGATGAAGCTGGCAAGATCGATTACGAGCAAATGGAACAGCTGGCGCTGGAGCACAAGCCGAAAATGCTGATCGGTGGCTTTTCTGCCTATTCACAAGTGGTGGATTGGAAGCGCATGCGTGAAATCGCTGATAAAGTCGGTGCATGGTTGTTGGTGGATATGGCGCACGTCGCAGGTCTGATTGCGGCAGGCGTATATCCAGATCCATTGCCACATGCACATGTAGTCACCACCACCACCCACAAAACCCTGGCGGGCCCTCGCGGCGGTTTGATCTTGTCGAATGCCGGTGAAGACCTCTATAAAAAGCTCAACTCTGCGGTATTCCCAGGCGGGCAGGGTGGCCCACTGATGCACGTGATTGCGGGCAAAGCCGTGGCGTTTAAAGAAGCGATGGAGCCTGAGTTTAAGGCCTACCAAGCGCGCGTGATTGATAATGCACGCGCGATGGTCAAAGGCTTCCAAGCTCGCGGTTATAAAATCGTATCGGATTCCACTGACAATCACCTGTTGTTGGTTGATTTAATTGATAAAGACATCACTGGGAAAGAAGCAGACGCAGCACTGGGTGCGGCCAACATCACGGTCAACAAAAACAGTGTGCCGAACGACCCACGCAGTCCGTTTGTCACCTCTGGCATTCGTGTGGGCACGCCTGCGATTACACGTCGTGGCTTTACCGAGCAGGATGCCGAGCAGCTTGCGCACTGGATGTGTGATGTCTTGGATAACATCGGTAATGAGCAAGTGATTGCCGAGACCAAAGAAAAAGTGCAAGCGATTTGCCGTCGCCTGCCTGTGTATGCCTAATTATTGGCACGAAAATGAATAGCTTATAAGGCGCCTTAGGGCGTCTTTTTTGTTTTTACAGGCATCACCGACCTTACAGGGTTTGTTTAGCACACAAAACCACCATAAAGTCCTCTTCAATAGGCTTTTTCATCGCTACAAATCGGTTACACTAGCAAGACGATATTGAGGAGGCGACACTCATGCACTGTCCATTTTGTGGTGCTACCGACACCAAAGTGATCGATTCTCGTCTTGTGGCTGATGGTCACCAAGTTCGCCGTCGCCGCCAATGTTTGGCGTGCGCAGAGCGTTATACCACGTTCGAAACGGCAGAGTTAGTGATGCCACGGGTGATTAAGACCAACGGCAACCGAGAACCGTTTGACGAAGAGAAACTGCGTGGCGGCATTCAACGCGCATTAGAAAAGCGCCCAGTGAGCGCCGATGACATTGAAAAAGCGATCAACAGTATAAAGTCACGTTTGCGCGCTACCGGAGAGCGCGAAATTGGCTCTGCCATGGTGGGGAACTTGGTGATGGAAGCGCTCAAGGAGCTAGATAAAGTGGCTTATATTCGCTTTGCCTCTGTGTACCATAGTTTTGAAGACATTCGTGAATTTGGCGAAGAAATCGCACGGTTGCAAAAATGAGTCAAAGCGAACGCGATAAAACCATGATGATGTGCGCGTTAGCGCTCGCAGCCCAAGGTCGCTATACCACCACGCCTAACCCCAATGTTGGTTGTGTGATTGCACAGGGCGACGAAGTGGTCGGTGAAGGGTTTCATATCGCCCCCGGCGGCCCGCACGCTGAAGTGCATGCATTAAAGGCTGCGGGAGCACGCGCACAAGGCGCGACAGCTTACGTCACCTTAGAGCCTTGTTCTCATTATGGTCGCACGCCGCCGTGTTGCGATGCGTTGATTGCTGCCAACGTCAGCCGCGTGGTGTGCGCGATGCAAGACCCAAACCCTAAAGTGGCCGGACGTGGTATCGCACGGTTACAAGAAGCAGGCATTGAGGTAGTTGTGGGCGTGATGCTTGAACAGGCAAAAGCGCTGAACCTTGGTTTTATCAAACGTATGCAAACTAAAATGCCGTATGTGCAGCTTAAACTGGCGGGAAGCCTTGATGGGCGCACGGCATTGGCGAATGGGCAAAGTAAATGGATTACCGGTGAGCCCGCGCGTGCCGATGTGCAAGCATTTCGCGCGCAAGCCAGCGCCATTTTATCAACCAGTGCCACGGTGCTTGCCGATAACCCTAGCTTGAATATTCGCAATGGTCAGCTTCCCGCTGACATCCTCGATACCTACCCGCAGCCATCCTTGCGTCAGCCCACACGGGTAATTTTGGATAAAGACAATAAAACCTCTCCTGATGCGGCTGTTTATCAACTAGAGGGCGATGTGATCCGTGTTGTTGATACGCCGAGTAACCAGGTGTGGCCGGATAACGTTCATGAGTGGGTGATGCCAGGTGCGTCATTGTCTGCCATTCTGCGCGCCCTGGCCGAACATGATATTGACAAAATATGGGTAGAAGCGGGCGCGAGGCTGGCGGCTCAGTTGCTCACTGAATCGTTAGTTGATGAGCTGATCGTTTACCAAGCGCCAATGTTGTTAGGGGGCGATAGTCGCCCCTTGGTTGCGTTAGACGGGATGCAACGGATGGACGATGCACCGCGTTTCCAGTTTAATCAGGTGAAGGTGATCGGTGACGATGTTCGCTTAACCGCCATGCTCTCTGAGCATGCTGTGACCACGCAAGAGTATTAAAGACGATGTTTACTGGCATTATTGAAGCGATGGGGCGCGTGCAAACCCTAAGCCGTCGAGGACAAGATGTTATCTTGACCATCGACAGCGGCGAGCTTGATCTCGCCGACGTTAAATTGGGTGACAGCATCGCCACCAACGGAGTATGTTTAACCGTGGTTGCATTGACCGCAACCGGCTATAGCGCCGATGTCTCCTCGGAAACCTTGGCGCGTTCGTCGCTGGGCGCTTTATCGGTAGGAGATAACGTCAACCTTGAAAAGGCCATGCTGCCGACCACCCGCTTTGGCGGCCATATGGTCTCCGGCCATGTTGATGGTCTGGGTGAAGTCACATCAGTCAGTCAAACGGGTCGTGCCTGGGAGTACTGGATTGCATTGCCGTCTGATCTCGCCAAGTATGTGGCATTGAAAGGCTCTATCACGGTGGACGGTATCAGTTTGACAGTGAACGAAGTGAATGGCAGCCATATCAAACTCACAATCGTGCCGCACACCGCCGAGCAAACCACCATTCAGCACTTTGCGCCCGGGCGCAAGGTAAACATCGAAGTCGATGTGATCGCCCGTTACCTCGAGCGATTGATGCTCGGTGATAAGGCGGCTGAGCCGACACAATCAACGGGTATCAGCCTGGAAACATTGGCCCGTTCCGGTTTTTTGAAATAAGGATCCCAAGATGGCAATTAGTAGCGCTCAAGAAATCATTGACGATATCCGCCAAGGTAAAATGGTGGTGTTGATGGATGACGAAGATCGCGAGAACGAAGGCGATTTGATCATCGCGGCAGAGGCAGTGACACCAGAAGCGATTAACTTTATGGCCACCCACGGCCGAGGATTGATTTGCTTGACGCTGACTCAGCAGCGCTGCCAGCAGCTTGGACTGCCCTTGATGGTGTCCGACAATAACGCGCAATTTTCTACCGCCTTTACCGTGTCGATTGAAGCGGCCGAAGGGGTGACCACAGGGATATCGGCGGCTGACCGCGCGCACACCGTGCAAGCCGCAGTTACCCCCGACGCTAAAGCGGCTGACTTGGTTCAGCCAGGCCATATCTTCCCTTTGATGGCGCAAGAGGGAGGGGTACTCACCCGCGCTGGCCACACCGAAGCAGGGTGCGATTTGGCCCGTTTAGGTGGCTACAGCCCAGCTTCTGTGATTGTTGAGATCTTAAATGAAGACGGCACCATGGCACGTCGCCCTGACTTGGAGGTGTTCTGTGACAAGCACGGCATCAAGCTGGGTACCATTGCCGATTTGATTGAATACCGTAATCTCAACGAGACCACCATCGAGCGCGTGGCGTCTTGTAAACTGCCGACGGAGTTTGGCGAATTTGATTTGGTGACCTATCGTGACACCATCGATGATCAAATCCACTACGCGATGTGTAAAGGCGAAGTAACTGCCGATCCAATCCTGGTTCGTGTTCATCTGCAAGATACCTTTACCGATGTACTCCAGTCTGACCGCACCGCTGAGCGCAGTTGGAGTCTGAACCGTGCGATGCAGAGGATTAGCGATGAAGGCGGGGTGTTGGTGATTCTGGGTAAAGAAGAAACCAGCGAAGCTATCGTCAACAAGGTAAAAGCGTTTGAAGCGCAAGATAAAGGTGAGAAACCGGCCGGTGCCAAGTGGCAGGGGACCTCTCGCCGAGTGGGGATTGGATCGCAAATATTGGCGGATCTTGGTGTCAAGCAAATGCGCCTGCTGTCTTCATCAACCAAGCGTTATCATGCCTTGTCTGGCTTTGGCCTGAACGTGGTGGAATACGTCACCGAATAACGTATAACAACGACGCGCGATAGGCACCATTATCCACTGGTACGGAACATGGTGCCATTGGATAAAAATGTGGTAGAATCGCGCGGTTTCTCATTCCGGAAAGCAAGTCACAGGAAGGCTCATGAACGTAATCGAAGGGGCATTTGCCGCGCCCAACGCGCAGGTTGCTATTGTTATCTCTCGCTTTAATAGCTTTATCAACGAGAGTTTGCTAGATGGTGCGGTTGACGCACTGAAGCGCCAAGGCCAAGTCAACGACGATAATATCACCGTGGTGCGTTGCCCAGGTGCCTACGAGTTGCCTGTGGTGACCCAAAAGCTCGCCAAGAGCGGTCGCTATGACGCGATTGTGGCACTTGGATCAGTGATCCGTGGTGGCACACCGCATTTTGACTATGTCGCCGGAGAATGTAATAAAGGGTTGGCACAAGTTGCACTGGCGTTTGAAACCCCAGTCGCATTTGGTGTGCTAACGGTAGACACCATTGAGCAAGCGATCGAACGCGCAGGTACCAAGGCTGGTAACAAAGGGGCAGAGGCTGCACTGAGCGCGCTTGAAATGGTGAATGTTCTGTCCCAAATTGAATCCTAAATGGGGGTTAAAGTGAAACCAGCCGCACGACGTAATGCACGCCAATTTGCATTGCAAGCCATCTATTCATGGCAGCTAGCGCAAGGTAATGTTGCTGATATTGAAGCCGCGTTTCTTGCCGCAGATAAATACGAAGAAGAAGACGAGCATCAGAAAAGCGAGCCGCTTCTGCGTGAACCAGAAACAGATGTTGCTTACTTTCGTAATCTGTTTAGCGGTGTTGCGCTTAGCCATCAAGAACTTGATAGTAAGATGCGCCCATACTTGTCACGTCCTTTGCAGGATTTAGATGATATGGAGCATGCCTTACTGCGTCTTGCGATGTATGAGCTGATCAAGTGCGACGATGTCCCCTACAAAGTGGTTATCAATGAGGCCGTTGAACTGGCAAAACGTTTTGGCGCAGAAGACAGCCATAAGTTTGTCAACGGTGTCTTGGATAAAGCGTACCCTCGGTTACGTTAATCCCTTCCCGACTAGGCCAGCACTGCTGGCCTTTTTATTGTTCTATCCAACAAAATAGTGTTTATGACACGCAACGAATTTGATTTGATTCGCGACTACTTCGCTCGTCAGCCGGTCAAGCGTCGTGATGTCGCTTTAGGTATTGGTGATGACTGTGCGTTGGTCGAGGTCCCTGAAGGCTGCCAGTTAGTGGTGACCACAGATACGCTGGTGGAGGGGACCCATTTTCTTCCGACTGCGAGTGCCTCTGATGTGGCGCACAAGGCGTTGGCCTCGAACTTGAGTGATTTAGCTGCGATGGGGGCAATGCCAGCGTGGTGTTCTCTGGCGCTTACCTTACCAGAGCCCGATGATGCCTGGGTGGCAGGTTTTTGCCAAGGCTTTGCTGCCCTTGCCGAGCATTTTCAGGTCCAGCTGATTGGCGGTGATACCACACGTGGGCCCAAAAGCATCACCATTACCTTACATGGCCATGTGCCTAAAGGGCAGGCCCTGACGCGCGCGGGGGCGAAACCTGGCGACTGGATTTTTGTGACCGGCACACTGGGTGAGAGCCAAGCCGGGCTTGATTATATTCTCGGCAAGGCAGTGGTTGATAAGGCTCGCGCTACCACATTAATCAATCGTCATTATCGCGCTCAGCCCCGAGTAACCGCTGGACAGGCATTGCGGGGTATCGCGTCAGCGGCGATTGATATTTCTGATGGTTTACACGCAGACTTAACCCATATCCTCACCGCCAGCGGTGTTGGCGCAAAAGTCGATGTGGCGCAATTACCACTTTCTGAAGCCTTGTTGACTGATCAAGCCAGTGTCGAGCAGGCACAAAAACTTGCCCTGACCAGTGGTGAGGAGTATGAACTGTGTTTTACTGTCCCTGAGCTACACCGTGGCACATTAGATACAGCACTCAAGCACAGTGGCGTGAGTGTGCAATGCATCGGGCAAATAACCGGCAACCATCGCCTTGAGCTTGTAGCAGACAATCAGCCTCTCGATTGGGTGCTGTCTGGATGGGATCATTTTAAGGAGCCACATCGTGACGGATCCTAAACATCGTTTGTCTTTAACCAACCCTTACCATCTGCTTGCGCTTGGCTTTGGTAGTGGTTTGTCACCGATTGTACCCGGGACCGTCGGTACCTTATTTGCGGTGCCGTTTTATCTTGCGTTTATCAATTACGGCGGCACCCTTGGGCTGTGGGTGGCCATTATTGTCGGAGGCCTTGCCGGCATTGCTATTTGCGGGCGGGCGTCGAAAGATATGAAAGTGCATGATCATGGCGCGATCGTTTGGGACGAGTTCGTAGGATTCTGGCTAACCATGGCCTTGGTACCCAGCACCGATTGGCAAATCGTTTTAGCCGGTTTTGTGTTATTCCGCATCTTTGATATGGTGAAACCCTGGCCGATCAGCTGGTTGGATAAGCACATTCATGGTGGTTTAGGGATCATGTTGGATGACATTTTAGCTGGCGTGATGGCGATGGCCAGCCTCTGGCTGCTGGCAACCTATACACAGGCCTTAACCTGGTTATAGCCATATAGAAAGATAATGGCGCTCCCACAGGGACTCGAACCCCGATCGATCGCTTAGGAGGCGACTGCTCTATCCTGTTGAGCTATGAGAGCGTGTCGATATTATACGTAAAAACAGGCGTGATTTAAGCGCCTGTTTTCATTTAATTAACCCCTTTGGTCACTATGTCGCCGATTTGTATGCTGCCGGTTAAGGTTTGAGGCTGAACCACGGCTTCAGCGCTGCTTTCATAAACGCGTGCAACAGTCAGGGTGATCCCGCTTTTTCGACGTTGAGTACGGACGATACCTAAATCATCGGTGAACGAGGCAATGTGCCAAAGGTTTAATTGATCGCCTTGTTTCACCCCATTGATACGCCCGACATTGATTTGTGCAATATTGTCTTTGAGGGCGACGATTTCTGGCTTACTGGCGCGACAAGACAGTGACGACTCCAAGTCTAACAATATATTTCGACTCATTCGGCGTGCCATTTGCCCATAAGGAGATTGCCAAAAGCGCGCGGTCTGAGTATCGACTTGGCTATGGCGTTCAAACGGCCATTGGGCGACATCACGATAGCGGCGCTGAAATATGACTTCACCACTCTCACTGTCCATTGCCTGAACATTGACGGCCAATTGGCGGTTATTTTGTGCATCACCAAAGCCGCTGGCGTCGGTGGTGGCAGACAAATCAGTGATTGCGCCTGTGATCACAAACTGCGCGTCTTTGTCTTCCGCTAACATGGCCACAGTGCGGGGCGCATTGGGCGAGACATCGACATTGGCGATACCACGCCCGATAAAGCTTTGTGCGTGCTGTTTAATCTCACGGTTTAACAGCACTGAAAAGTCATCGCCAAATTGATAAATGCCCCCTAATGCGGCTTGTTGGGGGGCAACAATCGGAAAACGTGTTAATACCATGCCTTTTTTATACTGGGTTTTGTGGCAAGCGTTTGCCGATGGATAGATATCTAAGCGCAGATTGACAACATACTTGCCGCCTTGAATGCCTTCTTCTAACACTTGTACTTCGCGTACCGCATTGCCGCTAAACTGATAACCAGGTTTGACTTGCGAGTAAAAACGCTTGAGTTGCTGCAAGCTGCCTACATCGGCACCGGCAAAGCGCATGGCATCAAAGGTTGCGGCTTCAAGTGCCCGAACTCGGGCGGCTTGCTGGCTTTCGAGTATCGGGGAGCTGGCTGATACTTCATACCACGCCGCGTGCGCCCAAGGAGCGACACTCAGGCTGACAATCAGCGTTAACCGCGCCAAAAGGGTTTTCATAGTCAAGATCTCACTTAGTGGGTATGGAAATTGCTTTCAATCTATTAGTGCGTAGGGTTAAGGCCTACCAAAAAGATGACGCAAAGACGCTGATGCAAGTTGTGTACCCAAATAGAGCCAGCAATCAAAGGTAAAGGTTTAATGAAATCAACCGATACCCTTAATGACACACTTGTCTCACATCGATGACTGAGCGCGGAGCATGATACGATGAAAAAGTGGATAGTGGCGATAGTAGCGCTATGGGTAACAGGCTGTGCTTACACGCCAATTTATAACGGCAAAGAGCCGTATTCGGGCAGTGAGTTTTTCCTTAAGCAGCGGCCACGTCACACCCTTGATTACTTTCTAAATAGCATGGCCGATGAGCTGTTAGCCACCAATGCGTATTTGACAGCGCGAACACCCTTAGCGGTCACCTCGTTTGTCGACCTGCAAAATATGGGCGAAACAAACTGGTTAGGAAACACTGTCACTGAAGGGTTGATTTACCAGATGCAAAGCCGTGGTTTTACGGTGGTAGACTTTAAGTCAACGGGCGCTATTCGGGTCACAGAAGAAGGTGATTTCACCATTAGCCGAGACTGGAAAGAGCTGAACCCTGAACAACAAATCGATTATGTATTGACGGGAACTATGTTGCGTCAAGGCGGCGGGGTATTGGTCAATGCCCGGGTAATCGGTATGGAATCTCGCGTGGTGGTTGCCTCGGCGCAAGGTTTTTTACCCGCGGACCGGATTGGGCGTGATATTGATAGCTTGTACAAGGTGCGCAAACGTGATGGTGTGATCATTCGCGACGATCAAAACCGCGTGAAGCGTGAGACAGTGGTGCTAAAACCTTAGTATAGGAAAGAGTAAGGTAGATAAATGTTTACGAAACACGGATTTGTCATCGCAATCTTGCTGATGCTGTCAGCCTGTCAGCCATTAACCAAGATGAAAGAAGAAAATATCATTTCTGCGGTGGGAATGGCATCGATCAGTGCGCAACAAGGTGCAACCCAAGAAGAAAAAGAAACCCGTGCTATGCGTGCCTCTAAAGTGGATGCGTACAAAGAATTGAGTGAACAAGTATATGGCTTGCGGGTTAGCAGCCGTTCGAGCGTCAACGATCAAAGTTTAGGTCGTGACAATACGCAAGGCGCCGTCGATGGCATTATTCGCGGCGCCGAAGTGGTGGCGAGTTACAAAGTTGGTGATAGTTACGTCACAGAACTCGAACTTGATCTTGATACCATGCAGAAAATGAAACGCTATGGCGAAGCGCAGCCTGTACCGAGTAATAATAATATTATTTTCTAGGCATTAGGGCGTCTTTCTCTGGTTAAATACGATGGATGACGGCAACATCTTGGCACTCAGCGGGCGGGTGTAACAAGTGACCCCGCCTTTTAGACGGAGAGCGAGCACTATGCTCGCTTTTTTAGTGCTTGAATCAGACTCTTTAGTGGCGTAATAGCGCATCACGCTGTCTTAGGGAACAAACTAGAGTCGGCAAAAGACAGGCAGATGGAAGCACGGCGATAAGGCAAGTAAGGGAAGTAAAGCTCACAGGTATCCAGTAGGGTGGCGTTAGGTTCGGCGTGTCTGGCCGTTAGGCGTGGTGGTGCGTGGGGAGGACGTTACGCTTTGACGTTAGTGCCCAGGGTTTTTCTCCCCGATGCGTTACCGTCTTGGTTATAGGTCAGTTCTGACTTACCACCGCTTTCTTGGAACAGATTGCGCAGGCGATGAATGCTTAAACTGGCGCGCTGAAGTGCAACACCATTGGTTTCATTTTGTTGTTTACAGGCAGAGAGCGTGGATTGAATGGCACTCACGTGTTCAATTAACGCCTGATCATGGTTAAGCAAATCACGTTCAGGGTGACGACTGATTTGCGCGTCATTGCGTTGAATTTCGTTGATAAGTGATTGTTTTTGTTTGGCGATTGCTTCGATATCTTCGGAGGCACGGCTGGCAATGACACCGGCTTCTTGCTCGAGCACGCTTTGTAGCGCTTGGACTCGCTCGAGTTGCTGTTCAACCAAGGTTGTTAAAGGCGTAGTAGGGGTCATAACCACTCCAATCAGCTTAGCTGTCGTTGAGATCGTTCTCGAAACGCATCATGCTTGCGGCAAGCTTGTCAGGATCCACTTTATAAGAGCCGTTTGATATCGCTTGTTTGATCTGATCCACTTTAGCGCTATCAAAATAGGGCTCAGATGCTATTTTCTGATTCATTTTATCGATCACTTGGCTTTGCTGGCTGAGCGAAACAGCGTCGTCTTGGGCTTTCACCCCTTGCTGTTCACGAACTGAGCCGCCTTGCGTTTCTTGTGTTTGGGTCTGGTTACTCGTGTTACGAGTTGTGGTCAGGGGTTGCTGATTACCACGTAGTTGGTCAATACTCGCCATAACATCGCCTTACTGTCAGTCGCTTTTTGAGTCCGTTGCTCAGCGTATCGGCACACCTTGCTGTTACTTTAGCAGTGTGACGTAAAAAGTTAGAAATTAACCGTTACTTCGCCGACCGCTGAGATTGTAGCATCGACAATCCGGTTAGATTTATTGTTCTTCACTTTTATTTGCTCACCTAGAGCGCCATCACTTAATGCCGTGCCTTTTGCAACAATGTTCAGTCCGTTTCCTTGCGCAGTGATCAAAACGTCATCATTTCGACACACAGCGCAGACATCGTTACTGCTGATCGGTTCACCTATCCCCACGGTTCGTTTGACTTTAGAGCCAATTAAACGTGCGGGTTGCGTATAGGTATGCCCGCGTTGAAACCGACTATTTACCATCTGAACGGCTACATCATTTGAAGCAATAGTCATGCCACGATTGAGCGGTCGCTTTGCGACAACCGAGGGGGTCATCAGCTCGATTTTAACCGGAATATACACTTGCCAGTTGTCTCGATCACAAGACACCATCACGGTCACTGAGGTATTAATCTGTTGACGGCCTGGCACTTTGGTGTCGAGTGGCACGGGGCAATCGGTGAGACGCATACGCGAATCAAGGTTCCCCGCCGCGATGTTGAGTTCGCCATTTTTAGGCAGCGAAATAATATCGGCGACATGGGCCTCCGCGGCTTCTTGCACCGCTTCAATTTGACTTACTGTCGCAGCAGCTATACTTACGCTAAAGCTTGTAAGCCAAACGACGATAAATAAAAATGATATCTTGGACATAGTTCAATCCAGCAGTAGCGGACGTTAAGAAAAAAATCCCTTCTTTTCTCGAGAGTCATGTGATTACCCACTATGATTACCATGCTACTCTACAAAAAAAACGGGGCAATATGGAGTTTATCTTATGACAGGTGGTGTTCTTGATTCGGTCAACCAGCGTACGCAGCTGGTAGGACAAAACCGGTTAGAGCTGTTGACTTTCCGCCTGATGAGAAAACAGCGCTTTGGCATTAATGTATTTAAAGTCAAAGAGGTGCTGCAATGCCCTCGACTCACCGCAATGGCAAATTTGCATCCTTTGGTGAAAGGAGTGGCTCACATCCGCGGTCAAACCGTTTCTGTCATCGATATGAGCCTTGCAACTGGCGGGCCAGCTATTCCTGATCCAGAGAATCGCTTTGTGATCATTGCAGAATTCAACCGTTCGATGCAGGGCTTCCTTGTCGGCTCGGTCGAGCGTATCGTTAATATGAACTGGGAAAAAATTCTCCCTCCTCCTCAAGGGACAGGGCGATCCCACTACCTCACGGCAGTCACCGAAATTGATAACGAGTTAGTGGAAGTGCTCGATGTTGAGAAAATTCTCAATGAAATCGCACCTGTGAATGAAGATGTGAGTGAGGAAGTACTCTCGAAACGTGAAGAGCGGGAAGAAAGTGCTCCTAGTCAAGTGCTAGTGGCCGATGATTCCAGCGTTGCACGCCGACAGGTGAAGCGCGCGGTTGAAAGCGTCGGTTATGACGTTATCTTGGTACAAGATGGCAAAGAAGCACTCGAAAAACTGAAAGAAATGGCCGCTGAGGGAAGCATCTATAGTCAACTTGCCTTGGTGATCTCCGATATCGAAATGCCTGAAATGGATGGGTATACCCTCACAACTGAGATTAGAAAAGATTCGAGTCTTAAAGATCTTCATGTAGTATTGCACTCATCATTGAGTGGGGTATTTAATGAGGCCATGGTTGAGCGTGTCGGGGCTAACTCGTTTATCGCGAAGTTCGACCCTGACGAATTGGGCTCTGCCGTACTCGAGGCGGTTAAGTCGTAACCCAACCAAAGCGATTGAGTTAATTAATGACAAATGTAGCAATCAGTGACCAAGAATATCGAGACTTTTGCAAACATCTCGAAGCCAAGTGTGGGATCGTACTGGGAGACAGCAAGCAGTATCTGGTACGCAGCCGCTTGAGCCCGCTGGTGAATAAATTTGGCGTGGGGTCGCTGTCAGAACTGATAAAGTCGGTGATTACGGGGCGTAATCGCGAGCTGGCAGTCGCTGCGATAGATGCGATGACCACCAATGAAACCTTATGGTTTCGTGATACCTATCCGTATGAGGTGCTGGCACATCGCTTGTTACCCGAGCTGGCTAAATCACGTAAGCCGATTAAAATCTGGTCCTCGGCGAGTTCGTCAGGACAAGAGCCGTATTCGATTGCCATGACAGTCGCGGAAACCCAGCAGCGT
The DNA here is from genome assembly GCF_001995745.1 of Salinivibrio sp. ML323. Taxonomy (NCBI): domain Bacteria; kingdom Pseudomonadati; phylum Pseudomonadota; class Gammaproteobacteria; order Vibrionales; family Vibrionaceae; genus Salinivibrio; species Salinivibrio sp. ML323. The sequence continues at coordinate 87,812 of NZ_MUES01000002.1, forward strand.
AAACCTGGCATGATGGGCAGCGTAAGCATCACCGCCACCGATATCTCTACGTCGATGTTAGAAGCCTGTCGTCAGGGGATTTATGACAACCTAGCACTAGGACGCGGGCTGTCGCCAGAGCGTCGCCGTACGTTTTTTGAAGATGTCGGTGACGGCAAAATGCGGATCAAAGACAATATAAAGCGCATGGTGACTTTCCGCCCACAAAACTTGATGGAAAGCTACAGCCTTTTAGGCAAGTTTGACATCATTTTCTGTCGTAATGTATTGATTTACTTTTCACCTGATATGAAAGCCAAAGTGTTGAATCAAATGGCGGGAGCACTGAATCCCGGCGGTTATTTGATATTGGGCGCGTCGGAGTCACTCACGGGGTTAACTGACAAGTTCGAGATGATTCGGTGTAACCCTGGCATTATTTATAAGCTTAAATAAAGGATGGCAAAAAGCGGCACATTGTTTGCCGCTTTTTTGCCTCCTAGTCTCGCGCTCTCGTTTTTCATTCATCAGTGCCCCTGCTCTCAGTCCACGTCCCACCTGGGTTTAAGATAAAAAAGAAGCCTTGCTAGAAACTTGGCACCCTGTTTGCTTTATTCCATGCAGTAAGAACTCGGAGGTTGTCCATGGCGATCACATTTGACAATGCACTTGGTGTGCACCAGCACACGGTTGGCGTAAGAGGCAAGCGGGCAGAAACCCTGTCTAGCAACATTGCAAATGCCAACACGCCAGGTTACAAGGCGCAAGACATCGACTTTCAACGCGCCCTAAAAGCGGCAACATCCGAGGCAAGTATTGGCCTAAGCCGCACCAATGAGCGGCACATTGCTGCCTCTAGCCAAGTGATGGGGGAAAAGAAGTACCGTATCCCCACACAGCCAGATACCGGCGATGGCAACACGGTTGATGCGCAATTAGAAAAGAACTTGTTCATGCAGAACGCACTGGAATACCAAGCCTCACTGGATTTTCTTGGCTCTAAGTTCAAGAACATGAAAAAGGCATTGAATGGGAAATAATCGATGAGTTTGTTTAATATTTTTAACGTGTCGGGATCGGCGATGAGTGCCGAATCAGTACGATTGAACACCACATCAAGTAACCTGGCCAATGCCAATTCGGTGAGCAGCTCTGCTGAAGAGACGTATCGAGCCCGGCATCCGATTTTCTCTGCGGAGCTTAATCGCTTTAAGCAACAGGGTGAAAGTGTGCCAGTCAACATTGATGGTATTGTCGAAAGCCAGAAACCATTACGCGCGGAATATAACCCCAACCATCCGATGTCGAATGATGAAGGGTATATTTTTAAGCCGAACGTCAATGTGATGGAAGAGATGGCGAACATGATTTCCGCATCGCGCGCCTATCAAACCAATGTGCAGGTGGCCGATGCGAGTAAACAAATGCTGATGCGTACGCTTCAGATGGGTCAGTAATGTAGGAGGCGAAGATGGCCGGAATTGACGGTACAGGTTCAACGAACGGACTGTCCTACATTGACCAGCTAAAGGCGCAGCAAGAGAAAAAACTGCAAGAGAAGCAAGACTCGACCACGGGTAAGCAAGCACTCGAGCAGGAAGACTTTCTCAAATTGCTCACCAAACAGCTGTCACAGCAGGATCCGTCTAAACCTGTCGATAATGACAAGATGATCTCACAGATGGCGTCGTTTGCCACGGTTGAGGGCATCGGCAAAATGAATAAGCAATTTGATACGTTCAATGAGTCGATTACGTCTAACCAGGCATTGCAAGCGTCATCTTTGGTCGGACGTGACGTCCTCGTCCCCGGCTCCACCGGGGTGAAAGGTGAAACGGGCGGTGTTGCAGGAATGGTGAAGCTGCCCCAAGCGCTGGATAATGTCAGTGTTCGGGTGGAAAACGAGCAAGGGCAACTATTGCGAACCTTCAGTATGGGCGCTAAGCCGCCGGGTGATCACCGCGTTGAATGGGACGGGCTCGACGATAACGGCAATCCTATGCCGGAGGGCACGTACAAAATTAAAGTAAGTGGCATGGTTGATGGCCAAACCCAAGAGTTTGATGTGTCGACCTATGCCAATGTAAACAGTGTCTTGCTGGGGAATGGCGATGGCAATGTGATGTTGAATATTGCTGGCTTTTCCTCACCGATGAAACTGGCTGAAGTGCTAGAGGTCGGTAACGCCGACGTCGGAAATGTGACGAAAGGCTAACCGATTTATTAGGAGTGAAAAGCAATGGGTTTTAATATTGCGTTAAGTGGCCTTGGTGCGGCCCAGAAAGACATGAACACCACCAGTAACAACATCTCGAATGCCAATACGTATGGCTTTAAGGAATCGCGTGCTGAGTTTGGTGATGTCTACTCAACGTCCATCTTCTCAAACTCGAAGACCACTAACGGGACCGGTGTACAAACGTCGACCGTGGCACAGCAGTTCCACGAAGGCTCAAGTATCTACACCAACAACCCACTTGATTTGCGGATTAGTGGTAACGGCTTTTTCGGCGTGTCAAATGACAAGCTGCAAAATAACGATTACCAGTTAACGCGCAACGGTGCCTTCCATCTTGATAAAAATAACGACATTATCAACTCTGAGGGCCAGTATTTGCTCGGTTATAATGTCGACCCTGAAACCCAGCAGGTGTCGTCTTATGAGCCGCAGTCGCTCAATGTGCCCGATCAGTTTGGCCAGCCTCGTGCATCAGAAAATGTCGATATTGGCTTGAACTTACCGGCCGGCGGCGCAGAGAAAGATCCCGCACAGTTTAACTTTAAAGATCCAGAAACCTATAACAAGCAAACGTCGGCGACGGTCTATGACTCACTGGGTCAGCCGTACAAATTATCGACGTATTATGTAAAAGGTAACGATCCGGCGAATCCGAACAGTTGGTCGGTGTACTACACCATGACAGATCCTGAAGGTGAGAAGCCGGTGAATATCCAAGGCGGTAATGTTACTAGTGCCTCTGGACAGGTTGGCCACACTATCGACTTTAACTCCGATGGCTCGGTGAACAGCATCAATGGCGGTAACCCGATCGTGACCGATGCCTTGGGGCCAGCGGGTGCCGGGCTAGAAATGAACGGGGCTGACGGTGACCAGCAGCTCACGCTCAACTTCGATAATCCGACTCAATATGCCGCGCCGTTTGAGATGCGTAAATTTACTGACGATGGTGCAACCACGGGGTATCTCACCAAGGTCGATATTGATCCTAAAGGCACCATTATGGCGACCTACAGTAACGGTGAAAATGTCGCGTTGGGGCGGGTTGCGATGGTGCGCGTCGCCAACCAGCAAGGCTTAGCCCAAGTAGGCAATACCCAATGGGATGTGACTCAAGATTCGGGTGACCCCGTTTTTGGTGAAGCGATGCAAGGCGCCTTTGGTCAGGTAAAAAGCGGGACGATCGAGCAGTCCAATATCGATATGACCCAAGAGTTGGTTGACTTGATTACCGCGCAGCGAAACTTTCAGGCTAACTCACGTGCCTTGGAAGTGAGTAACCAAATGCAACAAAATATTCTACAAATTCGTTAGTGACATTAACCTTGCCGCCCACTGATAGGGCGGCAAGGCTTTTCCATTTCCTCTCTTCTCCTCCCCCTTTCTGGCGGCGAAAATACTAGTAATAGATTGATCTTAAAGGCATAAAATTACTGGCACGCTCTTTGCTTTCTTCTGTGTAGAACGATTGTGGAGGCAACCAATTATGGATCGCTCGTTATACCTTGCCATGAGTGGCGCAAAGCAAGATATGCAGGCTATGCAATTGCGCGCTAATAACTTGGCCAATGTCAGCACCACCGGTTTCCGGGCTGACCTTGAACAGTCTCGATCAATGCAAGCTTATGGCGAGGGGTTACCCAGTCGAGTATTCAACATGACTGAGCGACCTGGATACAGCTTCGAGCAAGGCTCAACCATTACCACAGGTCGTAATCTGGATGTGGCGGTGCAAGGTGAAGGCTGGATGTCAGTGCTAGACAGCCAAGGGCAAGAAGGCTACACCCGTGCCGGCCATCTCAAAGTGGATCAAACCGGCCTACTCCAAAACAGTAATGGTAACCTCATTGTCGGAGAGAGTGGGGGCCCGATATTTATTCCCCTCCCTGCAGCAAAAATAGAAGTGGGCAAAGACGGCGGTGTTTCTGTACTCCCCCAAGGTGCGCCACCTGATGCGATGGAAATGGTGGATAGAATCAAACTGGTTCGCCCAGATAATCAAGATCTCTTTAAAGACAAAGACGGCGTGTTCAAACCCAAAGAGGCCGGCACCGTGTTTCCGGCCGATGCTGGAGTCACGCTGCAAACAGGGGCGTTAGAAGGCAGTAACGTCAACGCTGTGGGTGAGATGACTGGGTTAATCGACTTGCAACGTCATTTTGAAATGCAAGTGAAGTTAATGAAAACCGCAGAAAAAATGGACGAGTCGTCAGCATCACTATTGCGGCTTGGCTAAGGTTTATTAAGAGGAAGTAATTATGCATCCAGCATTATGGGTCAGTAAAACCGGACTTGATGCGCAGCAGACCAATATCTCGACGATTTCGAATAACCTAGCCAACGCATCCACGGTCGGGTTTAAAAAATCACGCGCGGTGTTTGAAGATCTCTTCTACCAGAACATTAACCAACCAGGTGGGCAATCCTCACAGAACACTGAGTTGCCAAGTGGATTGATGCTCGGTGCCGGTTCAAAGGTGGTGGCCACCCAGCGTGTCCACACCAATGGTAATGTGCAAACCACAGACAATGCCCTCGACATGATGATTGAGGGAGACGGCTTTTTCCAAGTGCTGCTCCCTGATGGCAACATCGGCTATCAGCGAAACGGTCAATTTACCTTGAATGATGAAGGCACGATAGTGACGTCAGGTTCAGGTTACACCTTAGAGCCTGAAATCACCGTTCCTGACGATGCGGTGCAAGTGACGGTCGGAACCGATGGTGAAGTGTCTGTGCGATTACGAGGTCAGCAAGAGAACCAGGTACTGGGTCAAATTACCACGGTCGACTTTATTAACCCAGGTGGGTTGGAGCCAATAGGCCAAAATATTTACCTGCCCACCGGCGCGAGTGGTGATCCACAAGAAGGCGTTCCCGGGCTTGATGGCTTTGGTGAAGTCAAGCAGTCGATGCTGGAAACCTCTAACGTCAATGTGACTGAAGAGCTGGTGAACATGATTGAGGCTCAGCGTGTCTACGAAATGAACTCCAAAGTGATCTCGTCGGTTGACCAGATGCTCAGCTACGTCAATCAGCAGCTTTAAGTAAGGTTTAGGAGGCAATGATGTCGGTGCAACGTATATTAATCCCAGGCCTTTTCTTTGCCACCTTGTTGGGGCTGGGTGGCTGTTCATTGCCGGGGCAACAAGATACAGGCAGTGATCTTGACCAAGCGACCTCGACCACCGACGCGGTAGAAGGTGACACCACACCAGAGAGCGAAGGCTTGATTGGTTTGTTGCGCCAACGTGACGATCCCAAAGCGGACGATCCAGCATGGTCGCCGATTCGCCCACAACAACCTCCTGAGCACTATGCTACGGCAACGGGCTCTTTGTTTAATGCCAGTGAACAGCGTGATCTCTATGATGGCTCCAAGCCTCGCGGGCTAGGCGACATTGTGACCGTGATGCTGGAAGAAAATACCCAAGCACAAAAAAGCGCCAGTTCTGACTTAGCCAAATCCAATGATCTGACCATGGATCCCCTCTCGCTTGGTGGTGAAGAGATCACCATTGGCGAGCGAACCTTGTCGTACGAAGTCAGTAATGACAATTCGGTAACTGGCTCTACCTCAGCGGATCAAAGTAACAGTCTTCAAGGCTCTATCTCTGTGCAGGTGGTGGATGTGCTGGCGAACGGTAACCTGATGGTGCGTGGTGAAAAGTGGCTTACTTTGAACTCCGGGGATGAGTACATTCGTCTCAGCGGCACCATTCGTCCGGCCGATATCGGCCCTGACAACACCATTGCATCGACCCGAATTTCCAACGCCAGAATTCAGTATTCAGGCACCGGTGAGCGACAAGATACGCAAGAGCAAGGCTGGTTGGCACGATTCTTTAATGTCACCTTGTAGCCCTACAATGTGCCGGAGAGTTGACGTGAAAAAGTGGTTGTTATCGATAGTCCTGCTAACGGTGGCGATGCCAAGCCTGGCCGCGCGCATCAAAGATGTGGCGGAGGTGGCTGGGGTACGCAGTAACACCCTAACGGGTTATGGCTTGGTAGTGGGGTTACCGGGTACCGGCGAGAGCACGCCCTTTACCGATCAAAGTTTTAAGTCGATGCTAGAAAACTTTGGCATCCAATTGCCGCCAGATATCAATCCTCAATCGGCCAACATTGCCGCCGTCGCCGTCACCGCTGATCTGCCTGCGTTTGCCAAACAAGGTCAAAAACTTGACGTGACTGTGTCGTCGATTGGGTCGGCAGAGAGCTTACGTGGCGGCACCTTGCTACAAACTTTTCTCAAAGGTTTGGATGGTAAGGTCTATGCAACCGCACAAGGAAACTTGATTGTCGGTGGCTTTAGCGCGACCGGTGCCGATGGCTCTCAGCTGGTGGGCAACACCCCAACCGTTGGCCGTATTACCAATGGCGCGTCCGTTGAGCGGGAAGTCCCTAATCCCTTTGGTCGTGGTGATTACCTGACCTTTAACCTGTTCCAATCCGACTTTACCACCGCACAGCGTATGGCGGATGCGGTTAATCGCTTTCTTGGTCCGTCTACCGCATCGGCCATGGATGCGACCTCAGTGAGAGTCCGAGCGCCACGCGATGTGAGCCAGCGCGTGGCTTTCTTATCTACCGTGGAAAATATTGAGTTTCAGCCGGGTGATGCGGCAGCGAAAATAATCGTTAACTCTCGCACCGGCACCATTGTGGTTGGGCAAAATGTTCGCCTTCGCCCAGCCGCCATTACGCATGGGGGGATGACGGTCTCTATACAAGAGGACTTCAACGTTGATCAACCTAATCCACTAGGAGGCGGTGAAGCTGTGGTCACGCCCGATACTGAGATCAATGTTGAGGAAGAAGAAGGGCGAATGTTCCACTTTAAACCTGGCGTGACTCTAGACGATCTCGTACGTGCCGTGAATGGGGTTGGCGCGGCACCCTCGGATCTCATGGCGATTTTGCAAGCGCTGAAACAAGCCGGGGCCATCGATGGCCAATTGATAGTGATATAGGGCAACGCATGAAATCTCCTGTTGATAGTCAATTTGTACACGATATAAGCCAGCTCGATTCATTACGTCGCCAAGCCGTGAAAGGAGAAGAAGGGGATGAAAAAGCGGCGTTGCGTTCAGCGGCGGAGCAGTTCGAGTCCTTATTTACCCAGATGCTGTTCAAGTCTATGCGTGATGCCAATGAGGCATTTGAGTCTGACTTGATTGATGATCGTACCTCGAAGTTTTATGAGCAGATGGCTGATGAGCAGATGGCCAGTGAACTCAGTCGAGAAGGCTCACTGGGGCTCGCGGATATGATTGTTGAACAATTAGGCAAAGCGCAGGGCGACAGCCAGCCAGACATGAATGAAGCGGCTCGCGCGTCGGCGCAATCTTTGCCGTTGGATCAAAATCGTAGTCGAGAGGCAGCAGAGCAGGCGATAGCGGCGCTCGATAGTCAGTCTATCGCGCCGCCAGCTACCAGTCTCCCCACGTCACAACGGTCACAAGGCTTTGATTCGCCAGACTCTTTTGTAAACACGCTGGCGCCGCATGCACGTCGCGCGGCGCGTGCGCTGGGTACTGATCCAGCGATTATTCTTGCTCAAGCGGCACTAGAAACCGGTTGGGGAAAGAAGGTGATTGCCAATGCCCGCGATAACAGTCATAACTTGTTTAATATAAAGGCGGATCAACGTTGGGGGGGCGATAAAGTCGCTACACAAACCCTGGAGGTGTATGACGGGATCCCGGTTAAAGAAACGGCAAGCTTTCGTTCGTATCCCTCTTATCAAGAGAGTTTTGACGATTTCGTCTCATTTTTACGTGATAATCCACGCTATGAGCAAGCTTTATCACAATCTGCGCAACCTGAACGGTTTATTCGCGAGCTTCATCAAGCCGGGTATGCGACCGATCCGGAATACGCGGATAAGGTCATTCGTGTACTCGACCAAGTCCGCGACATGATGGACTAGAAAAGCGGCAGGCAAGGGCTTGCCGTTCTGTTTTTTGCTCTCTTTGATGCGGTTTACTATTCTCTCAACGTCATGTTTATCAATGACTTTTCTTTTTGGCCTCTCCTTGGCTCAATTTTTGCTTGTTTCCTAGTATCTCGTTTTAATTGCCGGGTTATTTGGAGGCACAATGGGCTTGGACCTGCTTTCCCTTGGGTCGCAAGGCGTACTGACTGCGCAGCGACAGCTGAATACAACAGGTCACAATATCTCTAACGTGAATACGGAGGGGTATAGTCGTCAGTCGGTTGAGCAAAAAACCAATGATGTCCACTTTTGGGGCGGCAATAATTACGGCACCGGTGTCCATGCCGCGGCAATCCGTCGCAACTATGACAAGTTTGCGGTTAACGAATTAAATGTCTCAACATCAAACCTTTCTCATGCCGCTGCCCGCAATGAACAGCTTGGTCGGCTTGACGATATGATGGCGCACTCGGCCAAAAAAATCCCCGAGAACATGAACGAATTCTATGGCGCGGTTAAAGGGCTGGCCGATAGCCCCAGTGACATGGGCGCTCGTAAAGTCGTGCTCGAAAAAGCGCGTATGGTCGCCGCTGGCATGAACGATGTTTATGGTGTGTTGCAGCAGCAGTCAATTGATACCTCTTCTCAAATTGACGCGACCGTTAAGCGGATGAATGACATTGGCCAAGAACTGGTAGACGTGCATAAGGCAATGCTCAAAACCCCCGCTGAAGCCAATGACTTGTTAGACCGCCATGATAAGTTGATCCGAGAGCTCTCTGAATATACGCAGGTGAGTGTGAACACGCGCGAAGACGGGTTGTTCAACGTGATTATCGGCAGTGGCCATATGTTGGTGTCTGGCATGAATAGCAGCGAGTTGACCACCTTGCCAGGTAAGCCTGACCACCAAGAGCGTCGTTTGGCGTTGGTGGAAGGTAAGACAGTCAAAGCCATTTCTAATCAAGACATCCGCGGCAAACTCGGGGCATTGTTTGAATATCGGGATGATACCTTGGGACAAGCGCGAGACGAATTAGGTCGGATGGCCATTGGCTTTTCCGAATCGCTCAATGACTTACAGGGGCAAGGGTTCGATCTTAACGGTGAGGTTGGCAAGAACATTTTCACTGACTATAACAGTGACCGTATTGCGAGTGCGCGCGCGATAAAAAGCGGCGATTCCACGGCAGACTTGAAAGTTTATATCGATGATCTTCAGCAGCTCAAACGGGGTGATTATCAACTCAAGTTTGATGGCACCCAATATACCCTCACCTCACCAGATGGAAAGCAATCGACGGTGACCCCCAGCGGCACGCCGCCAAGTTTTAATGTCGACGGGATGCGCGTGCAAGTGGATGCCGGGTTGGCGGCTAATGAGCGCGTTTTAATTCGGCCCGCCCGCTCAGCGGCAGGGCAAATGCGTGTGACTATGGACGATCCGGCGGATATCGCGGCACAAAGCTATGTCAGTGCAAGCTCGGTGAGTAACGGCGACGGTGATGTACGAATTTTACAAGCCGGTGGACAAAAAGAGTTTCAAGTTCGGCTCTCCCCCGATGGGAGTCAATTTGCGGTGACCGACCCTAAGGGGCAAGTCTTGGTCGCGCCACAGGCCTATCCGCCAGGTGGACCCATTGATGTCAACGGCACCATTATTGAGGTCAACGATAAAGCGGCCCCCGATGATGTCTTGGCGGTCAGCTTGATCCCGGCGGATGGTGACAACAGTAACCTGATCCGCATGCAAGAGCTGCAAACGGAAAAACTAATGGATAACGGTCGCTCGACAGTGCTCGATGTTTATGAGGGGCTAAGTACCGATCTTGGGGTACAAAAAGCCTCCTATAAGCGTCTACAAGATGTGAGTATGGTTGAACATGATGCCGCAGAAAGTCGCGTGGCGGAAGTGTCTGGGGTGAACCTAGATGAAGAAGCGGCCAACATGATGAAGTTTCAGCGCGCGTATATGGCCGCGTCACGGATCATGACCGCCGCCAATGAAACCTTTGATTCTCTGCTCAATGCAACGCGATAAGGTAGGACAGTATGATTAGTCGTATTGCCAGCTTTCACAATTACCAGTCCGTCTCCAACGACATTATGCGCCAGAATGTGAAGGTACAGGATAACCAAGAGCAGATGGCGACGGGCAAACGTGTTATTACATCCGGTGATGATCCGGTGTCGTCGATCTACATTCAAAACTTTCGCCAACAAGATGAGCAAATTGACCAATTTGTTGACTCGATTACGTTAGCGCGAAACCGGCAAACCCGCGAAGAAATCGCGATTGATGAGTCCGAGCAAATCATGGACGGCGCCAAACGCAAAGTGATGGCGATGATCAACGGCTCGTTATCGGTGGAAGATCGCACCGCGCACCGGCAAGACTTGCAAGGGATGTTTGATAATTTTATGGACTTGGTAAACACCAAGGATGAGTCAGGTAACTTTTTGTTTTCCGGTACCCAGACCAGTACACAGCCGTTTTATCGTGATAGTCAAGGCAATGTGCGTTATGCGGGAGATAGTTACTTTCGTACCGCCCAAGTGGCCCCTGCAGTGGAAGTGCCGACGTCTGATCCAGGCGATAAACTGTTTATGGAAATTGATAATCCCTTTGGCGACTATCAGCCCGAATATGATCTCGAAGATGGCTCTTTATTGCTGATGGCGAAAGCGGAAAATACCAATGATGCGGATACCTCTAACTATTCGGTTTCATTTGATGTTAATGCCAATGGCGATACCACCTACTCGTTGATGCAAGATGGCACTGAAGTCAGTGCTGGGCTGTATGACCCGCAAAACGGCGTTGAGTGGAACACGTTGAAAATGACCTTCGAAGGTGAGATGAAGCCAGGCGATACCATCAATTTAGAAAGACAAGACAGCTTCAATATTTTCGATTCGTTTAAAAATGGTGCCGCGCTATCATATGCCGATATTGATGATGCGTCTGCTACGGCAGAACTCCACCAAGTGACTGAACAGTTTGCCGCGGCCTTCAAGCACTTGAATAAGGCACGCTCAGAGGTCGGCACACGGTTGACCACACTCGATCGACAAGAAAGTATGCACAAAGACTTCAAGTTGGTCCTCAATCGCTCACTGGGCACCATGGAAGACTTGGACTATACCCAAGCGGCCATCGATATGAACGAGGACATGCTCGCGCTGCAAGCCTCTCAGCAGGCCTTTGCTAAGACTAAAGATCTTTCGTTGTTTAATTATATCTAATCCAAAGTGTCAGCGTTTGATTGTCATAAGGTGCCGAGGATAAGAAAAAACGGGGTCGCATCAGCGGCCCCGTTTGTATCCGGTTAGGCTTGCGGGCTCACTCTTTAGGGGCAGAGGTCACTCACTATACGGCGTGCCATGGCATCAAGCAGAGGTTGCTTGTCTTTGAGCATAGGCGGGTAACTGAACGCGTACTCAGCATAGCCTGGCATGGCATCAGGGGTTTGCATATCACTGTTCTGATGGCCGGCAAAAAACACATAACACGGTGTGCCAACGGCAACCGTCAGCCTGTGTACCGCTGTCCCGGCGGTAAACACACCAGACAGCTGTTTGATCGCGTGAGCCGTTCCCATAAAATCATTTTTAAGATCCAATCCAGGCAAGGTGACGATTTCAACCCCTGTTTGTTTCTTGATTTTACTAAGCTCTTTATCACACTCGCCATATTGTAAATTAACAAACTGGGCGTCAGGGCAAAGCTGGCGCATGGTTTTGATCCAGCCCGCTAATTCATCTGCCACCAAATAGTGAATGTTACGCGTGGCGGCGGCGAGGCCACTTCGCCAACACACACCAAACACAGGTCCTTGTTGATGTAGCTCGGCTAACGGGGCGATCCAAGGGGCATCGGCGGCGACATCCGGGACAATATAGGTTTGTTGATAGAGGTGACGCCCAAAGTGGTGGTAGCACAGGCCCGCTAACGACCCTCCGGCAATCCAACTATCAATATCGGCTAGGACATGTTCTGGCACAAAAATATCTTTTCCGTCAGTGCGAGAAATGGGCACAATCTCCGTGCTGGGAAAAGCCTGACGCAACACCGGCTCCAAGCGAGGATCACAGCCGACATAGACTTGACGGGCGCGCTCAACCACCATGGCGACGTTATGTAAATAAGCCAGTTCATCGCCGACCCCTTGCTCGGGCATGATAAGTACGGCATCCGTCTCTGGCCTAGACAAGTCCCAACGGGGTAAGTTGCCGTGATATTTGAGGCGGCGACCGCACTCAATCCCTGCCTCATTGGCTTGATAGAATTTCTCCCATGCCATTTGCGTGCGATAGACAAACGCCAGGTTGAATCGCAGTGCGTGATCGTCAGGCTGAGAAGCTAGCAGGGTCTCGAGGCGCTGCTGAGCTTGGTCAATATCGCCCATATACCAGTCAAGCTCGCCCAATTGTGCTTGTAAGGTATTGGCTTGTTTATCCTTGACATGATTGAGCGCCTTCTCGTGAATCTGGTAGCAATCGGTTAATTTATCTTGGGTAAATTGATGGTGCTGCTTGAGCAGTTCGAAGGTTGCACGGGCATAAGCATAATGTAACTCACCGCGCTCAGGCTCATCACGCAAACATTGTTTGGCCAGTTTGCTTGCTTCTAACCAGTTTGCTTCATTGAGATAAACCACCAGGAGTTGACGCATAAATGCCGTGTCTTGTGTTTGCTTATAGGTCGTTAAGCAGCGCTGGCGCGCGCTAGCATACTCACCCAGTCCGGCTTCTGCACGGATGAGTAACAGTTGCCAAATTGGATGAGCCTGTGCGTTGTCACTGCCACGTAGTAGCAATTGTTGTGCTTTACCGAACGCTTTCTGATCCAATGCTTGCTGTGCCAATGCCATTAGCGCAGGTGGGTAATCAGGCTCCAGGGTGAGTATAGTTTGATAAAGCTGTTCGGCTTGGTCACTGTGTCCATCAGCGACCAAATCAGCTGCCACTGACAAGGTTTTGTTAATTTCATCCGCTAGCCCTTGGTTCTTCAGCTGGTGGAGCCCGTCACGCAAAGCGTGCGTTCGACGACTTTCTCCTTGTAGGCCGAGTTTGGCCGTCAACTGCTCACGCAAATTAAGGATGTCTTGGTTGGTGGGGGCGGCGGCAAACAGTGCTTCAACGATTTCCATGGCCGCGTGGTTATGCCCTTGTTGCGTCAATAACTGTGCCTTATCGAACAACAAAGACAGATCGTCAGGGGCATGCTCAAGCGCGTGGTCAAGGTGAGCCATTGCTTGCACGTATTGTCCCGCTTCCGCATCCAGTACGGCCAGCACTTGCCGCACTTGAACCGTATCGGGGGCATGGCTCAGTATTTGCTCGAATACTTGCCGCGCATCGGGTTTCTTCCCTTCTTGGTAAAGACGAATCCCGAGCTGAAAGGCGTCATCCAGCGTCATATTGGTGTGGCCGTCATTGTCTTGCGTCATCGGTTACATCGTCCTGTTATCCGTGAAAGCCTCGTGCATCACAGCATGAGGCTGGCGAGCATCGATAAACCAATAATTTAGCAAAAAATATGCCTTGCGTCCGGCTGTTGAAAGAAGTTGGCCGCTAACTTGCAGGCTAACTTTCATATAGACGGCAAAAAGCTAGGCGAGGCATTGCCGTACCTTGCCGCTAAGCACAGAAAAACGGCAGAATTTTTCGAGTTGGCCTTGGCTGTGAGGATGAAAAAATCATTTAAACCTTTGATTTTAAATGATTGATAAAAGTTGGCACACATATTGTATTTGTTTATCCAAGCGGCCAGTTTTTGAACGGGCTGATTTTGAAACTGATTAACAAGCTGTTCCCGCAGCACCGCCAAACACAGTGCAACACGTCGCGGGTAGGCTGTTTCGCAAAGCAAGCGAAAGTCAAAGGAGAGCAAAATGGGTGTAACAGTTAACACCAACGTGTCTGCGATGACTGCGCAGCGTTACCTGAATAAAGCGACCGATGAGTTGAATAATTCAATGGAACGTCTGTCGTCAGGTAGCCGAATTAACAGTGCTAAAGACGACGCGGCGGGTTTGCAGATTTCTAACCGTTTGGTTGCCCAAACACGTGGCCTTGATGTGGCAATGCGAAACGCCAATGATGGTATTTCTATTGCGCAGACCGCCGAAGGGGCAATGCAGGAATCGACCAATATTTTGCAGCGTATGCGGGATCTTTCCCTCCAGTCTGCAAACGGTGCCAACGGTAAAGCCGAGCGCGTGGCTATTCAAGAAGAGGTGGAAGCACTGAAAGATGAGCTTAACCGGATTGCTGAAACCACGGCGTTTGGTGGCCGTCGATTGCTTAATGGCTCGTTTGGTGAAGCCTCGTTCCAAATTGGTGCCGATGCCGGTGAGGCGATCATCATGGGACTATCGAGTATTCGCGCTGATGATTTTCGCATGGGTGGCGTAGAATTTGTTGGCGGTCAACCCAAATCAGCTGGATGGGAAGTGGATGGCGCAGCCTCGACGTTACAGCTGCAGTTCACCACCAAAGATGGTGAAAACATTAGCTTGAGTATTAATGCAAAAGCGGGCGATGATGTTGAAGAGCTGGCCAGTTACATCAATGGTCAGTCTGATGAAATGCTCACAGCATCGGTCGATGAGCAAGGACAGTTACAAGTATTTATGCAAGAGCCAGATGTGCAGGGGGCGGTCACATTTAGCGGCGGTTTAGCGGCATCGCTTGGTTTAGCTAGCGGTAATGGCGATCTGGTCTCTACGGCCGACCTGGATGTGTCAGATGTGGGTGGCGCGCAAATGGCCGTTGGGGTTATTGACTCTGCAATGCGCTATATCGATAGCCAACGGGCGGACTTGGGGGCTAAGCAAAACCGACTCAGTCACACCATCAGTAACTTGTCGAATATCCAGGAGAACGTGTCTGCGTCTAACAGCCGGATCCGTGATACCGACTTTGCCCGAGAAACCACGGCAATGACCAAGGGGCAAATCCTGCAACAGGCTGGCACCTCGATGTTGGCACAAGCGAAACAGATGCCGCAAGCGGCACTAAACCTCCTGCAATAATGCCTGCCTGCATATCAGCACACTAAAAGCGGCAATCAGTTGCCGCTTTTTTTTGTGCTATTTTTCTAAAAATCTTCCTAAAGATATTTCTCCTTTGGGCGTTAACCTTCATAGCGCCTTACGGCAGTGGTGTAAATGCACCGCCAAGCACCGATAAAAAAAGCTAAAGCTTTCTCAACGTGCGCCGCTAAATGGGTTGTGAACAATTTTGATACTGGTTTTCCCTGGTCAGCTGGGCGAAGCCGGACCTAGAACCAAAGGAGAATAGTTATGGCTATTACTGTTAACACTAACGTCCCTGCGATGACGGCTCAGCGTTTTTTGAATAACTCAACCGATGCGCTGAACAACTCGATGGAGCGTTTGTCATCCGGTTCTCGCATTAACAGTGCTAAAGACGACGCGGCAGGCCTTCAGATTTCTAACCGTTTGATGGCACAAAGCAACGGGCTGGGCGTGGCTGTTCGAAATGCGAACGACGGTATTTCAATGGCGCAAACCGCTGAAGGTGCGATGGAAGAGTCAAGCAACATCTTGCAACGTATGCGTGACTTGTCACTGCAATCCGCTAACGGCTCTAATGGAGATGCTGAGCGAAGCGCAATCCAAGAAGAGGTTGTCGCGCTGAAAGATGAACTGAACCGTATTGCAGAAACAACCTCGTTCGGTGGGGCGAAACTGCTTAACGGTACCTTCGGTACCCGCTCTTTCCAAGTGGGGGCAGACGCCGGTGAAGCGGTGATGATGGAGTTTAAAAACATCCGTGCAGACCACAGTGAAATGGGCGGGGCAAGCTTTACAGCGGCTAACGCAAAATCAGCAGGCTGGACGGCGACTGCCGGTGCCACCATGGCAATCAATATCACTAACGCTGACGGCACGTCTACGTCTATCAACGTAACAGCTAAAGGTGGCGACGATATTGAAGAGATTGCGACTTATATCAATGGTCAAGCGGATGACAAATTGAGCGCGTCTGTGACTGAAGATGGCGAGCTGCAAATCGTCACCGGTGCTGGATCTGATGCCACCTTCACGGGTGCGTTGGCAACATCGCTAGCGATGGGTACCAAAGTGGATGAAACCATTAAAGATGTTGATGTTTCGTCTATGGGTGGTGCGCAAAAAGCCGTGGGTATGATTGATAACGCGATGCAGTTTATCGATTCTCACCGTGCGGAATTGGGTGCGAAGCAAAACCGCTTGAGTCACACCATTGCCAACTTGGATAACGTTAATGAAAACGTCTCGGCCTCTAACAGCCGGATCCGTGATGTTGACTTTGCCAAAGAAACAACCAACTTGACCAAGTCACAAATCTTGCAGCAATCTGGTACCTCTATTTTGGCGCAAGCCAAGCAGGCACCACAAGCCGCACTGAGCCTGCTCGGTTAAACCATTCACGAGTGGCGGCTTAATCGCCGCCGCTACGTTTTGGGAGGTGAATAGCGATGGACATTTCATCCGTTACAAATTCATCCCTGCCGCACTCAGCACACTCTGATGGCACAAAGGTTGCTAGAGATGTAAGAGTTGGAAAAGTACGCCCAGATCCGGTCAGCCAGCACCAGCAGGCAGAACGTCGTGAGGCGAAAGAATCAATGCAACAACGCCGTGTAGAGCAGTCACAGCGCATTGAGGAAAATCGCCAACTACAACGACAACAACTGGAGAAGTTGGTAGAGCGGCTCGATGAGTTTATGTCCGACTTTAACAAAGGGCTCGCATTTCGTTTGGATGAAGACACAGGACGCAGTGTGATCACTGTTTATGAAATGAACAGTGGTGACATCATCCGTCAGATCCCAGAGCAGGAAATGTTAGAGCTTGCTAAGCAATTGTCGCAACACGCGCGAGGGCTTGTCACAGAAAAGGTATAACGAGGTGAGAGAGTCGTTATGAGTGTTAAGGCAGCAGGCATGGGCGGTGGCATGGATATTAATGCCATGGTCACTAAAATCGTGGATGCTGAACGTGCACCCAAGCAAGAGCGAATTGTCAAACGCACTAATGAGGTTGAAACCGACATCAGTGCGTTTGGCCGCTTAAAAGAATCTCTCGATAAACTCAAAACCCAAATGTACGATTTTCGTCGCAACGAAGGTTTTGCGGCGAGAACCACATCCGTTAGCAATCCAGACGCACTTGGCGCCAGCGCGACGCCAGATGCCATTCCCGGTCGTTATCAAATCGATGTTCAGCAACTCGCGGGTTCACACAAGCTTGTGTCACCGGGCGTTGATGCTGAGGCGTCTTTAGGTAGTGGCAAGCTCACTATCACCATGGGTAATCGCACCAGTGTGATTGATGTTCCCCAAGGTAAAGACAGCTTGGCTGACGTTGTGCGGGCGATTAATAGCGATCCGAAAAACCCCGGTGTGCAAGCGTCGCTGATCCAAGATGATAGCGGTGCACGCATGGTGTTGAATGGCAATAAAACGGGGGCGGACAATCAGATGGAAGTCAGTGTTGATGCGCAAGTGGGCAGTGCGCTTCATCAGTTAGGCTTCAAAGCCGGACAAGCCAATAATGGCATGGCACAAATGCAGGCCGCACAAGATGCCAAGATACTGATTGATGGTATCGCGTCAGTCTCTAGTGCGACCAACACCTTTGATAATGCCATCGAAGGCGTATCACTGGAAGTGGCGCAAACCAGTGATAAGCCGCTGTCACTCGCCGTTGAGCATGACCGAGAGTCAGTACGTTCGACCATTACGTCGTTCGTGGATAATTACAATGCGTTTTTCCGTGTCTCGCAAGCGGTGAGTCAGTATGACCCCGAGACCCAGCAAGGCGGCCCTTTGGTGGGGGAAAGTGTCATTCGAACGGCAACCAGTCGATTGCGTAACCTTTTCTCGTCACCGATTGAGCAAGCGCCTGAGGGAATGAAAACCCTGAGTGAGCTTGGCGTCACTACCACCATGGACGGTCGTCTAGAGGTCGACAACAAGGTACTTGACCGACAACTGCGTCAAAACTTTAACGCACTGGAAGGCTTTTTTGGTGGCAATGATGGTTTTGCGCGTCAGCTTGAACAAGTGGTTGGCGGCTTTACCGGCGCGGGGGGCGCGATCAGTAATCGTGAAAGCACATTGTCAGAGCAAAAACTTCGCCTTCGTGATGATCAGCGAGAACTAGACCGCCGCATGGAAAACTTAGAGTCGCGCACCATGCAGCGCTTTTCTGCGATGGAAGAAGCCACCTCGCAAATGCGTTCACAGTTACAAGCTATGCAAAACATTATGCCGGGTTAATAATGACCCAGGTATCCGAATGGCTCGACGCACTCGAACAGATTGATGAGGCTATTGCGCAGCAATTGAACATGAGTGACATTGATTCAGAAAAGCTGGCTCAGCAATTGCATGACAGACAGGCGTTACTTGACCAGATTGCAGCGTCGCCACAAGCGCCGAATCAACAGCAATGGTCTCAGGCGTTAACAAGAACAGAAACGCTCATTGATGCACTCGAGGGGCAGAAAGCCGATGCTGCCAAGCGCTTGTTACAGCAGCGCAAGGGGAAGCAGTCTGTGCAGCTGTATAAGAAATTTCAATAAGTGAGGAAGACTATGAGAGGCTCACTACAGGCCTACAAGAAGGTCTCGGTTGACAGTCAATTAAGCGCTGCGTCGCCTCATAAGGTTATCCAAATGCTGATGGCCGGCGCGATTGAGCGCTTAATTCAAGGCAAAGCTGCCATGGCACAAGGCGACTTATCCGTCAAAGGTGAGCGGTTAGGTAAAGCGTTAGATATCATTATTAATCTACGTGCATGTCTATCAATGGATGATGGCGGCGATATCGCTGATAACTTAGACGCCATCTATGACTTTATGATTCGTCAGGTGAGTACCGCGAATTTGGAAAATAAACCGGAACCCATCGACGATGTGATTGAACTATTAAGAGAGATAAAATCCGCTTGGGACCAGATTCCTTCCGAATACCATAATATGACTCAAGCGACCAGTTAAACTGCCTATCAAACCACTGACATGGCACTGGAGTCACAGGTTTACTGTGTCTCCGGTTGCCTTATGCGCGTTCTCTATTACAATGTCTTGATTAAAATTGAGATTGTTGTTGCTGAAAAGCAACACGATTATAAAAAGTTATCAGGGCAGACGTATCTCACACATGCAAGATTTAGCAAAGATCCTCGTTATCGATGACGATGACCAGTTTCGTCACGATCTCGGCGTGATACTCGACTTTATCGGCGAGCGTTACGCGCTTCACTCGACCGCGGATGTCAGTGATGCACTTTGGGAGCAAAACTGGGGCGCATGTTTTCTTGGCCACGTCCGCTCGACACCGTTACTTGAAAAAGTACTTGAGCAGCTTGCGACCTATCATCACGTGCCTGTGATTGCGATTCGACGCCACGATCGTGAGCTTTCAGGGTTACCCAACTATGTGGGTGAACTTGGGCTACCTTTGAACTATCCGCAATTATTCGATGCACTCCATCACTGTCGCGAGTTTGCCGGTAAACAGGCTTTCAGTATTCCGCAGTTGTCTGGTGATAATACCGCCTTTCATAACATGGTGGGTAAAAGCGATGCTATCGAACAGGTTCGTCATCTCATTGAGCAGGTCGCGTCTACCGAAGCCAGTGTTTTGATCCTCGGTGAATCTGGTACCGGAAAAGAAGTGGTGGCGCGTCATATCCACCATGCCTCATCACGCGCGTCTGGCCCCTTTGTCCCCGTCAATTGCGGAGCAATTCCAGGCGAGTTGCTAGAAAGCGAACTCTTCGGTCACGAGAAAGGTGCCTTCACGGGGGCGATTTCAGCGCGTAAAGGGCGCTTCGAGCTGGCGGAAGGCGGAACATTATTTTTGGATGAGATCGGCGACATGCCGATGCCGATGCAAGTTAAATTGTTACGTGTGTTGCAAGAACGCACGTTTGAGCGCGTAGGAGGCAACAAAAGCATTCGCGCCAATGTTCGCGTCGTTGCCGCGACTCACCGTACACTAGAAACCATGATCAAAGAAGGTGAGTTTCGAGAAGATTTGTATTATCGACTCAATGTCTTTCCTATCGAAATGCCAGCGCTGCGCGAGCGAATTGATGATATTCCGCTATTGATCCATGAGCTCATGTCTCGTCTTGATGTGGAAGGTAATGGTCGGATCCATATTTCCCCTCGTGCGATTAATTCGCTGATGGAGCATGAGTGGCCAGGCAATGTTCGCGAGCTGGCGAATCTGATTGAGCGTTTGGTTATCTTGTATCCTGGGCAAATGGTCGATGTGAACCATTTGCCTGCCAAATATCGCTACAGTGATATTCCCGAATTTCAGCCTGAGGCCTATTCGGTCGAAGATACTGAAATGGCGGAGCGTGATGCGCTTACCGCGATGTTTCATGAGCCGGACGAACCTGCTTTCGAGGAGGATATGCCTGGCTTTGCGGATAGTCCCGGCTTCACAAGCTTGCCGCCTGAGGGTGTGAATTTGAAAGAAACCCTCGCCGAGGTTGAGATTGATTTGATAAAGCAAGCGCTAGAGGCGCAGTCTGGTGTGGTTGCTCGGGCGGCTGACATGCTGAGTATGCGGCGAACGACACTGGTAGAAAAGATGCGAAAGTACGGATTGAACAAGGAAGAATTAATCTAGAACGACGAGGCGTCAAAAAGCGGAGTCAAAAAAATGACTTCGCTTTTTTGTCTTCAACTATCTGATAAAACTAGTGATTTTTGTGGCATAATCTCTGCTTAAGTGAGTAAAACCTTGATCGAAATGTGTGTTGCCTAAATGGAAACCCAATCTTCGCCACTGGGATCAGTGGATCAACAAGTCACTCGGTATAAGCAAGTTCTCGATGTGATGCCAGCAGGCGTTATCTTGCTTGATGCTAATGGCCGTGTCGCTGAAGCTAATCCAGAGGCGCATCGCCTCCTTGGGGAACCGCTCACTCAGCAGCGTTGGTTTGATGTGATTCAACGCGCTTTCTCGCCGCGAGACGATGATGGACACGAGGTCTCTCTCAAAGATGGTCGTCGGGTGAAGCTGGCCATTTCAGCGTCCGACTCAGGGCAACTTATCTTGATCACCGACATGACAGAAACCCGCTTATTGCAGTCGCGCGTGAGTGATCTGCAACGTTTGTCGTCGTTGGGGAAAATGGTGGCGTCGCTGGCTCACCAAGTGCGCACGCCGCTATCTAGCGCGATTTTATATGCGTCGAATCTTGGCGCGCCCAACCTCAATGATGCGACACGGCAGCGGTTTCAATTCAAACTGTTAGACCGGCTACATGACTTAGAAAAGCAAGTGAACGATATGTTGTTGTTTGCTAAAGGTGGCGACAACAAGGTGGTGAAAGTGTTTACCGTTGAGCAGTTGTTTAATGAATTTGAGCCCATGGTGGATGCGGTGATTCAAGGCCACGATGTTGATTTTGCCATCAACAGCGATGACGAAAGCCTCCCCTTGCTCGGTAATCCCAATGCATTGGCCAGCGCGCTGAGTAACTTGGTTGTCAATGCTGTTCAAGTCGCGGGCAAGGGCTGCCAAGTGGTGGTTGATTCGCGCCAACAAGGCGATAGTTTATTACTGTCTGTTGCCGATAGTGGTCCAGGTATTGCGCCTGAGCTGCAAGCGAAAGTTTTAGAGCCTTTTTTTACCACACGACAGCAAGGTACAGGTCTTGGTCTCGCCGTTGTGCAAATGGTGTGTCATGCCCATGAGGGCAAACTCACCTTACAATCGGAACCTGAAAAAGGGGCCTGTTTTACATTGTGTTTGCCGCTTGCCAAGGGGGAAGCGGCAGAGCAGGGTAAGAGCGTAGGAGAAACACAATGAGCCAAACCACAGTGCTAATCGTTGAAGATGATGAAGGTTTGCGCGAGGCGCTGGTCGATACCTTAGCCTTAGCGGGATACCATTGGCGCGAAGCGGACAGTGCAGAGCAAGCGCTCGTGA
Source organism: Salinivibrio sp. ML323 (assembly GCF_001995745.1). Taxonomy (NCBI): domain Bacteria; kingdom Pseudomonadati; phylum Pseudomonadota; class Gammaproteobacteria; order Vibrionales; family Vibrionaceae; genus Salinivibrio; species Salinivibrio sp. ML323. The sequence goes on from NZ_MUES01000002.1 coordinate 109,946, forward strand.
CATTAAAAGCCGAGCCAATTGATATTGTTGTTTCAGATGTACAGATGGCGGGGATGGATGGCTTGGCGCTTTTGCGATCAATCAAAACGCATACGCCAAATTTACCTGTGTTGCTCATGACCGCTTATGCCAACATCGAGGATGCGGTGGCCGCCATGAAAGAGGGGGCCATTGATTACATGGCCAAACCTTTTGCGCCAGAAGTGCTCCTCAATATGGTCAGTCGCTATGCACCGGTTAAAAACGATGACTCGGATGCGATTGCAGAAGATCCGAAAAGTGTCGCCTTGTTAGCCTTGGCCGATAAAGTCGCCAATACTGACGCCAATGTGATGATCCTTGGGCCGTCAGGGTCGGGTAAAGAAGTGATGGCGCGCTATATTCATGACCACTCTGCGCGCGCGAATGCCCCCTTTGTTGCGATTAACTGTGCCGCAATTCCCGAAAACATGCTGGAAGCCACCCTTTTCGGCTATGAGAAAGGGGCGTTTACCGGTGCGGTGCAAGCGTGTCCGGGAAAATTTGAGCAAGCCCAAGGTGGCACTATCTTATTGGATGAAATCAGTGAGATGGATTTGGGGCTGCAAGCCAAGCTGCTCCGCGTATTACAAGAGCGAGAGGTGGAACGCCTCGGGGGGCGAAAAAGTATTCAGCTTGACTTGCGGGTGCTTGCCACCAGTAACCGCGATCTAAAAGACTATGTGGCGCAAGGACACTTTCGTGAAGACTTGTACTACCGTTTGAATGTGTTTCCCATCACGTGGCCCGCGTTATATGAACGCCCAGGTGACATTATCCCGCTGGCAAATTATTTATTATCACGGCATTGTCAAAAACAAGGTTTGCCTTGTCCCAGCATACAGCCTAACGCTGAGCAAAAGTTGTTGAATTACACCTGGCCTGGCAATGTGCGGGAGCTTGATAACGTCATGCAGCGTGCCTTGATACTGGCCACCCAATCTCATATTCAAGCAACAGATATTTTACTCGAGGGGCAAGACTGGCAAGATGCGTCTGGCTTACAAAGCAAGGTGATGGATAGTCAATCGCATGCAGCCGCTGCGACGCCACCGACCGAGCCTGTCCAAGAAACGATGGAGCCTTCACCAAACGGGGCAGGCTTGGGCAACGAATTACGCGACCAAGAGTTTTCTATCATACTCGATACCATCCGTGCGTGTGAGGGGCGGCGCAAAGATGTCGCCGAGCGCTTAGGGATCAGCCCCAGGACACTGCGCTATAAGCTGGCCAAAATGCGTGATGCCGGGATTGATATTCCTCAGTAATGGCTCAGCGTCGTCAGCTTTTGCGAAAGTGGTCTCAAAGTTGCACATAGTAAGATGACTGATAGTAATCTGACTGAAATGACAAAATATTGACACAGGAAGGATCGACGATGAAAGCGAATGCCTTGACGCAAGAGATGCAAGCCATGGCGGCAGCGGCGAAGAATGTCTCTCAGCCTGCAACCGGTCAACAAGTCAGCCAAGAATTTGGCGATATGCTTGCCAGTGCTATTAATCATGTAAATGGATTGCAAAAGACCTCGGGCGAGCTTGCCACGCGGTTCGATGAAGGCGATCGCAACGTAAGCTTATCGGATGTGATGATTGCTCGAAACAAGTCGAGTGTGGCGTTTGATGCCACCGTGCAAACGCGCAACAAGTTAGTTGAGGCGTATAAAGAACTCATGAATATGCCTGTTTAATGTAGGAATTAATCAGTGGCTGAAGAGAACCAAAACACCGATCTGGCGGTTTCAGATGGCGCAGCAGCACTGCCATCAACCGATGCGGCATTAGACGCAGAGCAAAGCACGCAAGATCCGGACGCATCAGAACAGTCAGCATCGTCAAACTCGATGTTTGGCGATCTCGACATGGTGCGCCAGTTGATCTTGGTGTTAGCGGTTGCGATTTGTGTCGCGCTGATCATGATGCTGTTTTTTTGGGTGCAGGAACCCGAAATGCGGCCACTGGGTACGTACGAAACAGAAGAACTTATCCCTGTTTTGGATCACCTTGACCAGAACAAAGTTGAATACCAATTGGACGGGAATACCATCCGCGTCCCTTCAAGCGATTACTCCTCCATTCGCCTCGGTTTAACGCGGGTGGGGCTGAATACCAGCACGGCCGAGGGCGATGAGATCTTGCTTAATGACATGGGCTTTGGCGTCTCACAAAAACTCGAGCAAGAGCGATTAAAACTCAGTCGTGAGCGACAGTTAGCCGCCGCGATTGAAGAAGTGCGGCAAGTGCGAAACGCCCGTGTCTTGTTAGCGATGCCCAAACAGAGCGTCTTTGTACGCCACAACCAAGAGGCATCAGCCACGGTATTCTTAACCTTGGGAGGCACAAATACCCTAGGTCAAGAGGAAGTGGACTCGATTGTTGATATGGTCGCCTCTGCTGTCCCGTCGCTAAAACCCACGCGCGTCACCGTCACCGATCAGCATGGTCGCTTGCTAAACTCAGGCAGTGAAGATCCAGCCTCAGCGGCGCGGCGCAAAGAGTACGAATTGGAGCGTAAACAAGAACGTCAATTGCGCGAAAAAATCGACTCAATACTGATCCCCGTACTAGGGCTGGGCAACTATACTTCACAAGTCGACGTGGCATTAGATTTTAGCTCACTGGAAGAAACGCAGCGTCAGTATAACCCCAACACACCGGCAACACGCAGCGAATACACGCGCGAAGACTATAATGGCTCGGATCGTGTCGCGGGTATTCCAGGAGCCTTAAGCAACCAACCGCCGGCCGATGCCTCCATTCCGGAAGACGTCAGGGATCTTAAAAATGGTGCAGGCGGTACCGGGTCGGTGAGCCGTGAATCGACACGTAACTTTGAACTCGATACCACCATTCGTCACCGACGCGCGCAGTCAGGCGTCATCGATAGACAAACCGTCTCTGTGGCGGTGAATTTTAAACAAAGTGTCGATCCTGAAACCGGGGATACGGTTAAGCAGCCTTTGTCAGATGATGAACTGGCCAAAATCCGCCGTCTTTTAATGGGCGGGGTCGGCTTTAGTGAGCAGCGTGGTGATGTGCTCGAAGTGATCGCCGTCCCCTTTGTTGAGCCAGAGCAAGCGGCAGAGCAAGATGTGCCGATTTGGGATCATCCCAACTTTAATGACTGGGTTCGTTGGTTAGCGGCGGCCTTGGTGATCATTGTTATTATCGTGGTCTTGGTACGTCCAGCGATGAAAAAGCTGCTTTATCCAAATACCGACGAAGATGGCAACACCGTGGGCCCCAATGGCGAAATCCTTGGCCCAGATGGCTTGCCAGTTACTCCTGATGGGGATGATGTCGGCTTGATAGGCTCTGAGCTTGACGGTTCTAGCAACTTTGCGATGTCAGCGTCGGATGTTGAGCTGCCAAACTTACATAAAGATGAAGACTTGTTAAAAGCGGTGCGGGCGCTGGTTGCCAATGAGCCAGACTTGGCCGCACAAGCGGTGAAAAATTGGGTAACCGAAGATGGCAAATGAAGTCGCAACCACAGGCGGTGATGAGCAAGCTGGCTCAAACTTCGATATCAGCTCGTTGAGTGGGATCGAAAAAGCCGCCATTTTGCTACTCAGTTTAAGTGAACAAGATGCCGCGAGTATCATTCGCCACCTTGAGCCGAAACAGGTTCAACGGGTGGGCGCGGCCATGACCTCGATGACCGACCTTAACTCGGACAAAGTGGCCGCCGTCCACCGTGCCTTTTTAGAGGAGATCCAAAAATATACTTCTATCGGGATGGGGAGTGAAGACTTTGTACGCAACGCCCTCGTGGCGGCCTTGGGTGAAGACAAAGCGAATAACTTGGTGGACCAAATATTGCTTGGCAGCGGCTCCAAAGGCTTGGATTCACTGAAATGGATGGATCCGCGCCAAGTCGCCAGCATTATTATCAACGAGCACCCGCAAATCCAAACCATCGTCTTATCCTATCTGGATCCCGAGCACTCGGCCGAGATTTTGTCACAGTTTGTTGAGCGAGATCGCCTGGACTTGATGATGCGGATTGCCAACTTAGAAGAGGTGCAACCGGCAGCACTGCACGAGTTAAACGAGATCATGGAAAAGCAATTTGCTGGCCAAGCGGGGGCACAAGCGGCCAAAATTGGTGGCTTGAAAGCAGCAGCAGAAATCATGAACTACATGGACAACAGTGTCGAAGGGGTACTGATGGACTCGATTCGCGATCAAGACGAAGAGATGGCCTCACAAATCCAAGACTTGATGTTCGTGTTTGATAACTTGATTGATGTGGATGACCGCGGGGTACAGACCTTACTCCGTGATGTGCCACAAGAAGTGTTGCAAAAAGCGCTTAAAGGCGCGGAAGATAACTTGCGCGAGAAAATCTATCGCAATATGTCCAAACGAGCGGCCGAGATGTTGCAAGACGATATCGAGGCCATGGGCCCTATCCGGGTCTCCGATGTGGAAGGGGCGCAAAAAGAAATCTTATCGGTTGCGCGTCGTCTTGCCGATGCCGGCGAAATTATGCTTACCGGTGGTGGCGGCGATGAGTTCGTCTAAGCCGTATTTGTAAGGGACACTGATGAGTTTAGAAAAACGCCGTGGCTATATTCGCGCCGATGAGGCCGATGCGGAAACTATTGATAGGTGGGCATTGCCCCCTTACAACGAAGGCGAAAACCTGCCCAAAGATACCGCACTTAACTACGATCCCAGTTGGGAGCCAGACGTTGAAGTGGAGCCGGAGGAAAACGAGCCTGCCCCCGAACCTTTAACCGCTGACGCCCTCGACGCTATTCGCCAACAGGGCTATGACGAAGGGTATGAAGAGGGCAAGCAGCTGGGGCATGCCGAGGGACTTGAGGCCGGTTTAGAGCAAGGGCATGAGAAAGGCCATGAAGAAGGAAAAAAGGCCGGATTTGAGCAAGGCGTCGCTGACGGGCAAGCGCTGATTGAAGCACGTTGTCAGCAGCTCGATAGTATACTCAATCAGTTAAGTCATCCGTTAGAAAAGTTGGAGATGGATGTCGAGCAACAACTGTTGGTGATGGTCCAGACCTTGACCAAGTCATTGACAGGTGTGGAGCTAGACACGAATCCTCAGGTGATTCTGCACACCTTACGAGCCGCCATTGCCGCTTTGCCAGTGGCCGATCACCCGGTTACAGCGGCGTTGCATCCAGATGACTATGCCATTGTCACCGACGCGTATGATGAAGATATGCTGGCGGCTCGCGACTGGACCTTGCAATCCGAGCCGGCCCTCTCGCGTGGAGACGTCCATGTAAAAGCCAAAGATTCAGTGGTCGACTATCGCTATGCTGAGCGCGTGGACGCGTTATTAAGAGAGTTTCAAGGGCAGAATCAACCCCGGCAATCCGCGCCATCAGACGGCGCAACGGTAGAGCCTGTTGATACCGGTGCCTATGCCAACGAACCGGCGACCACCGAGGGCGCGGCGGCGAGTGACGACCCCGTTGAGCAAGACACCGCGGCAACGTCTGAAGATGAAGCCACATCGACTGAGGATCCAGGGCAATCATAATGAGCCAACTCGCTGAGCGGTTAAAACAATGTCAGCTTGATAATTTAGCTCCCAAGCCAGTGGCGTCGGGAAAATTGGTGCGTATGGTTGGGCTGACACTTGAAGCGATAGGCTGTCGCGCGCCCATTGGGTCTGTGTGCTCGGTTGAAACCCTTAATGGCACCATTGAAGCTGAAGTAGTGGGCTTTGCCGATGAGCTTTTGTACTTGATGCCCAACGAGCAAGTTTCAGGTGTGTTGCCAGGGGCAAGAGTCACGCCCTTGTCTGAACGCAGTCAACTCTCGGTGGGGATGGAGCTGTTGGGGCGCGTTATCGATGGTATGGGCAATCCACTGGATGGTAAGGGCGATATCTATACGGATAAGCAAGCAAGCCTAGAGGGTATACCGATCAACCCCTTATCACGCCAACCGATCCGTGAGCCGCTCGATGTTGGCATCAAGTCGATCAATGGTCTATTGACGGTGGGGAAAGGCCAGCGCATCGGATTGTTTGCTGGCTCTGGCGTGGGGAAATCTGTCACCTTGGGGATGATGACACGCGGTACCACTGCGCAAGTGGTGGTCGTCGGATTGATTGGTGAGCGTGGCCGAGAAGTGAAAGAGTTTATCGATGATATCCTCGGAGAAGAAGGCCGTGCACGGGCGGTGGTTGTCGCTGCGCCAGCTGACTCATCACCCTTGGTGAGGCTTAAAGGCTGTCAAACGGCGTTAACCATTGCCGAATATTTCCGCGACCTCGGTCTTGATGTTCTCTTATTGATGGACTCGTTAACGCGGTTTGCGCAGGCTCAGCGCGAAATTGCGTTGTCGGTGGGCGAGCCACCGGCGACCAAAGGGTATCCGCCCTCGGTGTTTGCGCGCTTACCCTCACTGGTTGAGCGCGCGGGGAACGGTGCCGTTGGGCAGGGGTCGATCACTGCCTTTTTTACCGTGCTGACCGAGGGGGATGATTTACAAGACCCTATTGCCGATGCAGCACGAGCGATACTCGATGGTCATATTGTGCTATCGCGCGAGTTAGCGGATAGCGGTCATTACCCGGCGATTGATGTTGAGCGTTCGGTCAGTCGAGTGATGCCCAATATTACTAGCGATGAGCAAATTCTGATGTCGAAAGCAGTGCGGCAAGTGTTGTCCGTGTGCCGAAAAAACCAAGATCTGGTCTCGATAGGCGCTTATAAACCGGGCAGTGATGCGGCGGTTGATCAGGCGTTTAGCTTGAAGCCCAAACTCGACGATTATTTGCAGCAAGGGATCAAAGAAGTGGTTCCTTTTGATATGTGTGTCAATATGTTGCGCTCAACCTTGCAGGGGTAACCGATGGCCGATCACGCGCTTCAGTTGCTGTTAGAAAAAGCTCAAGAGGATGAAAAGCAGGCCCAGCTTAGTGTGAGCGCGGCTCAGCAATCACTTGATGATTACTATCGCCAGTTGGAGCAAATCGAACAGTACCGGCTCGAGTATTGCCGTCAGATGTCTGATCGTGGTCAGTCAGGGCTATCGGCCAGTGCTTTTGGTCATTTGAATAAATTCATTGTTCAGCTTGATGAAACATTGGCAAAACAAAGAGATGCAGAGCATCAATTTAAAGATCATTTAGCGCAATGCCGTGAGACATGGCAACAAACTCGCCAGCACCGGCAATCATTAGAATGGCTGATAGAAAAACGAGAACGAGAGGAAGCAGAGCGTGCTCGCTATCAAGAACAACGGCAAATGGATGAAATGGCAGCAATTATCGCACGTCGACGCCCCTCACCCTTCTCTTCATAGTAAAATGGCGCGATAATTGCTTTCTCATTACCGACGCGCCAGTTGATGCCAAGTTGGCGCATAGGTAACCATAGGTAATGATGAGACACTTATGACGCAGTCAATGCTGACACTTTCCAATGTTTCGAGTAAAACCCTGTCTGCGCCGAGTGAAGGCGCGTCCAGCGAGGTGAAAGGAGAGAAAAGTGCCGGCTTTTTGTCCGCCTTGCATCAATCCCTCGATGGAAGTGAAGGACAAGCGGGGGCGATCAAGCTGACTCGTGATGGCAAAACCTTACTCGTTGATGGTCAAGCCATTGATGCGGAGGCCATGTTGGCTGACGGTATTTTCAGCGAGGCTGAGATGGAAAAAATTGCCGATATGACGGCAATGGAAGAAAGCCAATCCTTATTAATGCGGTTGAACCAAGCCGCTGAAATGTTAACTGGCAAAACCTTGCCTGCCGATGACGACGCACTGGCATTATCTGCCGATAGCGACGCCTTGGCATTATCTGCCGATGACGAGACTATGGCATCGTCTGCCGATGTATTAGCGATAAGCGACACTGACAGTAACGCGCGAGTAGACCGCCAGATTCAAGAGGGTGAAGTAGACAAACAAGCACTGCTTGCGGAGCTTTCTAAAGCGTTGCCGGATGAGGTGTCTGCAGAGGAGGTCTTGGCACAGTTATCGCCCGAACAACTCGCCGTATTAGTCGCTCAGGTTAAAGCCACGCAAGATCGTGGCACAGGTGCCTTGGAACAAGGTGCTGGACGCCAAATTGCGCTTGATAGCAATGGTGAGGCGGCTACAGGGGGGCAATCTCTCCCAGCGGATGGGCCGGCGATAAAGTGGGCGGCGATGAAGGCGCAGCAGGAGAGTCAACATGGGGCTGCCGCCGCTAAGGTGGCGCCCGGTGAGCCTGCCTTAGGCGATGCTGCGTCAGCCAATAAAGAGTCTGCGCTTAAAGATTGGTTAGCCAAAGAAGGGGCGACGACGAAAACGAATGAATTGGCTGATAAGCTGCGACAGGCGTCGGGCCTACAACAGAATATGGCAAACCCTGACGTAAAAGCTGGCGCAGCAGGCAACCCGAATGCCGCTTCGCTGCTGGCAGGGCAACACAGTCAGTCAGATGGCCTGAGTAAAGCGGCGTTAAAAGCGATGGCAGAGCAGGCGGTTCAAACTGACGCAGCCTTGGCGGCAGGCAACGCAGCAAGCGCAGCGGAAGGTGCCTCACGAGGCGAAAACTTGGCCCAGCAGCTGGCAAGCAGTCTAGGCACACCGACCGCGAACGCGGCGACAGCACGACAAGATATCCAGGTCGCTCAAAGTGCGCAGGCCCCGTTACCTTTAGGGCAAACGCCTAGCGAAGCGGGTGTGGCATTGACCGAGCGAATCAATGTCATGTTGTCTAAAAACCTAAAGCAAGTGGATATTCGTCTCGATCCACCCGAGCTTGGGCGCATGCAAATTAAGCTGGGGATCAACAACGACCAAGCTTCCGTGCATATAACAGTTGCCAACCAGCAAGCGCGTGATGCGGTCGAGCAAGCGATGCCAAGACTGCGTGATATGTTGCAGCAACAAGGGCTACAGTTAGCCCAAGGATCGGTTCAACAACAAGAGAGTGGTGCACAACAGATGGCCTCAGGCCAGCATGGTGCCGGTACCGGCGACGGTCATGCCGGTGGCGCATCACTCGGCACCTCAGGGCCGGATGATAGTGATGATACCATGCTAACCGGGCAGACGCTGAACGTCTCACACAGTGATCGGGCCGTCGATTACTACGCTTAGATAACAAGGAGCAAGCACAGCCATGGCAGATGATAACGCAACCCCAGAACAAGGCGGGAGCAAAAAAAAGCTGATTATTATCATTGTCGCCGCCGTTGTATTGCTCGCGGCGGCCGGTGGTGCGGCGTTCTTTTTCCTGTCCGGTGATGACGGCAGCCAAGAAGACATTGTCCTCGAGGAACAAAACAATGCCCTGCCCGCGATTTATGTCACCTTGCCTAAACCGTTTGTCTTTAATGTCACTGGGGATGAGCAGCAGCGATTGGTGCAAGTCAATACCCAGTTGTTAGTGCGTGGCAGTGAAATGGAAGCCTTGGCCAAAGAAAACTTGCCGCTGATTGAGCACGCGCTTCTTAATACGTTTGGTGCGGCAACGGTCGAGCAACTGCGTACACCGCAGGGGCAGCTCGAAATTCGCCGCCAATCGGCAGAGAATGTGCGCGCGGCCTTAATCAAAGTAACGGGCGAGCCGGTGGTGGAGCGTGTGCTCTTCACTGGATTTGTGATGCAATAGGTGATGACGTGACTGACTTACTCAGCCAAGACGAAATTGATGCGCTGCTTCACGGTGTTGATGACGTTGAAGAGGAAGACAACGAGCCCGAAGCCGATCAAGAGGGGGCCGTTTCCTTTGACTTCTCGTCACAAGACAGAATTGTACGTGGGCGGATGCCGACGCTCGAGCTTATTAATGAGCGTTTTGCCCGCCATATGCGCATTAGCTTGTTTAACATGCTGCGTAAAACTGCCGAAGTGTCAATTAACGGCGTGCAGATGATGAAGTTTGGCGAGTATCAAAATACCTTGTACGTGCCGACCAGTTTGAATATGGTGCGTTTTCGCCCGTTAAAAGGCACCAGCTTGATCACCATGGAAGCCCGTCTGGTGTTCATTTTGGTAGAAAACTTTTTTGGTGGTGATGGGCGCTTTCATGCGCGTATTGAAGGGCGAGAGTTTACGCCAACCGAGCGACGTGTGATCCAGATGCTGCTTAAGTTGATGTTTGAGGATTACAAAGACGCCTGGGCGCCCGTGATGGAAGTCGCTTTTGAGTATTTAGACTCGGAAGTAAACCCGGCGATGGCCAACATTGTCAGCCCCTCAGAAGTGATTGTGGTGAGTTCATTCCACATTGAGCTTGATGGTGGTGGCGGCGATATTCACATGGTCATGCCTTACTCGATGCTAGAGCCGATTCGCGAGCTGCTCGATGCCGGGGTACAAAGTGACAAGATGGATACCGATGTGCGCTGGAGTAAAGCGCTACGGGATGAGATCTTAGATGTCAATGTTGAATTGAGTGCCAAGCTATTGGATGTCACCTTATCGTTGCGCGACTTAATGGAGCTACAAAAAGGGGATGTGATTCCGGTGGAAATGCCGGATGCGTGTACTGTGTTCGTGGAAGACTTGCCCACCTATCGCGCGAAGATGGGGCAATCTAACGATAAGTTGGCACTTAAAATTGTAGAAAAACTTAAGCGTCCTGAAATGGCGAAATCGGATATTTCGTTGTTACAGGATAAACCTGAGCTACTCGATGATCTCGAGGAAGATCTACCCATCGATGATAAACAAGGTAATGCTCAGTGATCAGAACCAGTAAACAAGGGTGAGACGTCATGGATCAAAATGATGTAGACGATGATTGGGCTGCAGCCCTGGCTGAGCAATCTGACGCCGAGGGCTCAGATGATGTGCAAGCGGCCCCACTTGAAGAGCTCACTGATGACAGCGAGCAAAAAATGGGGGCGGATGAACAGCGGAAACTGGACGCGATCCTTGATATTCCAGTGACCATTTCCATGGAAGTGGGGCATACGCAAATTAACATCCGTAACTTGCTTCAGCTCAACCAAGGCTCGGTGGTGGAGTTAGATAGGTTAGCTGGGGAGTCGCTCGATGTGCTGGTGAACGGTACCTTGATTGCTCATGGCGAAGTGGTGGTCGTAAACGACAAGTTTGGTATCCGCCTCACAGATGTGATTAGCCAAACTGAGCGGATTAAGAAACTACGATAGGGATGACGGTGAACCGACGCATTTGGGGTCTACTCCTGGTGCCCATGCCTGTTTGGGCGGCGGCGCCCGAGGTCAGTATAGTGACAATGCTGTTGTCGCTAGGATTAGTGCTAGGGCTTATCTTTGCTCTGGCCTGGTTGCTGCGACGGTTAAAAGTGCCGGGGCTGGCACAGCAAAGTGATGGCATCACGATCGTTAGCCAATTGGCTGTGGGTCAAAAGGAGCGCATTTTGGTGGTTGATATCCACGGTGAACAGTTGGTTGTCGGCGTGACAGCAAACAGCGTGAACGTGTTAAAAACACTGGATAACCCCATTCCAACTGCGACACCAGCGTCTGATAAGTCTTCTCGCTTTGCCAATCAGCTAAGCCAACTGATGAATCGAAAATGACGATACGAATGTTATTGGCCGCTTGGGTGTGGGTGGCAGCCACCTTATTTACGCCGTTTGCTGTTGCCGAACAAGAAGCGACGCCAGCACAAGAAAGCATCACCACCGAATCGATTAGCGAGAGCGGTGAAGCGGCACGTTTAGAAGTGGGTCGTAATACGGGCGGTGGGATCCCGGCGGTGACCATGCGTGTCAACCCGGATGGCAGTGAAGACTACTCGGTCACGTTACAAATTCTGGCAATCATGACCGCGTTGGGCTTTTTGCCAGCGGTTGTCATTTTAATGACGTCGTTTACCCGGATTGTGGTGGTGATGGCGATTTTGCGTCAAGCCATGGGGTTACAGCAAACGCCATCTAACCAAGTGATTATTGGCATCGCGATGTTTTTGACCTTGTTTATCATGTCACCGGTGATTGACCGAATGAATACAGAAGCGATTCAGCCCTATATCAATGAACAAGTCACTGCGCGAGAAGCGTTTGATCGGGTACAAGTGCCGCTGCGTGAGTTTATGCTTCGGCAAACGCGAGTGAAAGATTTGGAAACCTTCGTCAATATGTCGGGGGCGCAAGCGGATGAGCCTGAGCAAGTTCCGATGACGGTGCTGATCCCTGCGTTTGTAACGTCAGAGCTGAAAACCGCGTTCCAAATTGGTTTTATGTTGTTCTTGCCATTTTTGGTGATTGACTTGGTGGTGGCATCAGTCTTGATGGCGATGGGTATGATGATGCTATCGCCCATGATAGTGTCATTACCCTTCAAGTTAATGCTTTTTGTCTTGGTTGATGGGTGGAATCTTATCCTCTCCACCTTGGCAGCCAGTTTCGGCTAAAGGAGGCAGCGATGGCCCCAGAAGCGTTTGTCGAGCTTTTCCAAGATGCGCTCTATCTGGTGTTGCTACTGGTTTCAGCCATTGTAGTACCCGGCTTGTTGGTGGGTCTTATCGTGGCCATCTTTCAAGCCGCGACCTCAATTAACGAGCAAACATTGAGCTTTTTGCCACGTTTGATCGCCACCTTTATTGCCTTAATGTTCTTTGGCCACTGGATGACGCGGATGTTGATGGAGTATTTCTATCGCTTGATTGATCACATCCCCAACATCCTTTACTGACGAGGCAAGCCATGGAATATCCAGCCTCAGTGCTCCTGTCTTGGATGGCTAACTACTTTTGGCCCTTTACCCGTATCTCTTCGATGATGATGGCGATGACTTTCTTTGGCGCGCGATTTGTGCCAGTGAGGATCCGTCTCTACCTGTCACTGGCGATTACCTTCGCGGTGATGTCCGCGTTACCGGCCGTCCCCGAGAATATCGAGCTGGTCTCCTTCGCCGGTTTTACCGTGCTTGCGCAGCAAGTGGTCATTGGTGTGGCGATGGGGATGGTCACCCAATTTATTACGCAAACCTTTGTGGTGTTGGGACAAATTTTGGGGATGCAATCGAGCTTGGGTTTTGCGTCCATGGTCGATCCGGCCAATGGCCAGAATACCCCCTTGCTGGGGCAGTTTTACTTATTTTTGGCGGTGATGTTGTTTCTCGCCACGGATGGGCATTTAAAAATGCTTAACCTAGTGGTGATGAGCTTTGATACCTTACCGATTGGCGAGATGATTGGCGCTGCCGACTACCGCAGTTTGGCGCAGTGGTTCGGGATCATGTTTAAAGTTGCCCTCAGTATTTCCCTAGCAGGCGTTATCGCCTTGCTAGTGGTCAACTTGTCATTTGGTGTGATGACGCGCGCCGCGCCGCAGTTGAATATTTTCTCTCTTGGCTTCGCTTTTGCATTGTTGATGGGGCTGCTGATCAGCTGGTATCTGCTGTTCGGTATGTTGACGCACTACAACAATCATTGGGAAACAGGGTTAAACCAAGTTTGTTCGCTAATTCGAATTAATTGCGAGTAGAGGCATGGCAGAGAGCGAAGGTCAGGAAAGAACAGAAGACGCTACGCCCCGAAGGCAGGAGCAGGCGCGGGAAAAGGGCCAAGTACCGCGCTCAAGAGAACTGGCTTCGGTTTCCGTATTGGTCGTTGGTGCCATCAGTTTGATGTGGTTCGGACAAGCGCTGGGCGAAGCCTTGATGGCATTAATGACGCGCCTATTCTCTTTGTCACGCGCCGAGATCTTTGACAGCTCAGAGCTGATGCTGGTGGTGGTCGGTGAGCTACTGCATTTGATTCTGCCACTTGGGCTGATCTTGATTGTGCTATTTATCTCCGGCCTCGTAGGGGCGGCCGGGCTCGGTGGGGTGAGTTTCTCGTGGGAGGCTGCACGGCCTAAACTGTCGAAAATGAGTCCGCTTTCTGGCTTTAAACGCATGTTTGGTACCCAGGGATTAGTCGAGTTATTGAAGTCGATTCTCAAAGTGTTGTTGGTGGCGGGTGTGGCCGCATACTTGGTTTATATCAACCTAGAGGACTTCTTCGAGCTGACCATTGATACCTTCCCCAGCAACCTCTATCACGCGCTCGATATATTACTTAACTTCGTTCTGTTGGTGTGCTGCTCCCTGTTGGTTGTGGTAGTCATTGATGTGCCATTTCAAATTTGGCAACACAATGAGCAGCTCAAAATGACCAAACAGGAGGTCAAAGACGAGCATAAAGAAACCGAGGGTAGCCCAGAAGTGAAAGGGCGAATTCGCATGTTGCAGCGGGAAATGGCCCAGCGCCGAATGATGGCTGACGTGCCCCAAGCGGATGTGGTGGTCACTAACCCTGAACATTATTCCGTGGCGTTGCGCTACAACAGTGATATGGATAGCGCGCCCGTGGTGATCGCCAAAGGGTCCGACTTTACCGCATTGAAAATACGAGAAATTGCCGCTGAATATGATATTGCCATCGTTCCTGCTCCCCCGCTGGCGCGGGCATTGTATTTTAGCACGGAGCTTGAGCAACAGATCCCTGACGGTTTGTTTACCGCCGTCGCTCAGGTTCTTGCGTATGTCTTCCAGTTAAAGCAATACAAAAAGGGACGAGGTCGACGGCCCACGCGCCCTGATGACGCTTATTTACCTATCCCTACCGATTTACAACATGACTAAGCGTCGCCGAGCGCGACAATGTCAGCGCAGTGCCAAAATGCTGACACTTTACGGGCTTTTTTTTGGCGCAAAACTTGCTTCCTCTGCATTCCCGTTTTGAGTATACGCGGCACCAGGCCCGCGTTCACCAATCATGGATTTGAACGCTTAACATGTTAAAAGCCAACTGGCGATTGCCATTTTCTGACAAAGTGCCTTACCACAGGTTAGGAGCGATGCCGGCTATCGGTGCGCCAGCACTGGTATTAGCGACCTTAGCGATGGTGGTGCTTCCTGTCCCGCCCATGCTGCTCGATTTAATGTTCTCGTTTAACATTGCATTGTCGCTGGTGGTACTGCTGGTCACCATTTACACAAGGCGTCCACTTGAATTTGCGGCTTTCCCGGCGGTGCTGCTGATCGCAACGTTAATGCGGCTGGCTCTTAACGTTGCTTCCACGCGTGTGGTTTTGCTTTATGGGCACGAGGGCCCGGATGCAGCAGGTCAAGTGATTGGTGCCTTTGGCTCGGTGGTCATTGGCGGTAACTATGCCGTGGGTTTGGTGGTCTTTCTTATTTTGATGATCATTAACTTCATGGTCGTCACTAAAGGTGCGGGCCGGATTTCAGAGGTGACCGCGCGTTTTACCTTGGATGCCTTGCCGGGTAAACAAATGGCGATTGATGCCGACTTAAACGCGGGGCTCATCGACCAAGAGCAAGCCCGGTCACGACGCCAAGAAGTCACGCAAGAAGCGGATTTCTACGGCTCGATGGATGGTGCGTCTAAATTCGTTAAAGGCGATGCCATCGCCGGTATTTTGATCCTTTTCATCAACATTGTGGGTGGTTTGTCGATCGGGATGGGGCAGCATGACTTAGGGTTTTCCGAAGCACTAGAAGTCTATACCTTATTGACCATTGGTGATGGTCTGGTTGCACAAATACCGTCGTTGCTGCTGTCGATAGGCGCCGCCATTATGGTGACGCGACAAAACACCGAAGAAGACATGGGACAGCAGGTGGTGTTCCAGCTGTTTGATAATCCGCGTGCGTTGATGATTGCCACCGGTATTTTGACGGTGATGGGGTTGGTGCCGGGCATGCCGCATTTGCCCTTCTTACTGCTGGCAGTGATTTGTGGTGGCCTAGCGTACTGGAAATACAAACAATATCAAAAAGCGCAGCAAGCACCGGAGCAAACCGATCTTCCTGAGGCCGCTCCCGCTACGCCGAAAGAGCTATCGTGGGACGATGTGCAGCCGGTGGATGTTATCGGGCTAGAGGTAGGATATCGTCTGATTGCCATGGTCGATCGTGATCAGGGCGGCGAGCTGCTCGACCGAGTCAAAGGTGTACGCAAAAAACTGTCGCAAGATTTTGGTTTTTTGATCCCACCCGTACACATTCGCGACAACCTTGAGCTGCCACCCCATAACTATCGTATCACCTTAATGGGGGTCGCGGTTGGAGAAGCCGACGTCCATCCTCAACATGAACTTGCCATTAACCCTGGGCAAGTGTTCGGTCCTATTGACGGTGAGCCCACCCAAGATCCGGCTTTCGGCCTTGAGGCGGTTTGGATTGAGCCTAGCCAACGGGAGCATGCGCAAGCACTCGGTTATACCGTGGTCGACGCTGCCACTGTGTTGGCCACTCACCTTAGCCAGATGCTGACTAACAACGCCGAGCGTTTATTGGGTCACGAGGAAGCGCAAAACTTGGTGGATATGTTAGGTAAGCAGGTACCGCGCTTGGTTGAAGGACTGATCCCGGATCAAATCCCGCTCAGTGTGTTAGTCAAAGTGCTGCAGAACCTGCTCAGTGAAGCGATCCCTATCCGTGATATTCGCACCATCGTGCAAACCATGGCCGAGTACACCGGCAAGAGTCAAGATCCTGACATTTTAACCGCTGCGGTCAGGATTGCACTGCGTCGTCTGATCGTTCAAGAAATCAATGGCAGCGCCCCTGAACTGCCAGTGATCACCCTTGTTCCTGAACTGGAACAGATGTTGCATAAAACCATGCAGGCATCGGGTGGCGAGTCGACCGGGATTGAGCCGGGTTTGGCTGAGCGATTGCAATCCTCATTGGCTGACGCGACACAGCAGCAAGAGTTGCAAGGCGAGCCGGCGGTATTGCTAACGTCTGGCGTGCTAAGAGCGACATTGGCGAAATTTGTCAAAAACACAATACCGACGCTACGCGTCTTGTCTTATCAAGAAGTGCCTGATGAAAAACAAATTCGTATCGTCAATGCGGTTGGCAACAATTAACATCGTTTATGAGTAGGGCAGTGCTTTGAAAATAAAACGTTTTTTTGCAAAGGATATGAGAGCAGCATTAAGCCAAGTGAAAGAAGAACTTGGCGCTGATGCGGTGATCATGTCTAACAAAAAAGTGACTGGCGGCGTAGAAATTGTCGCGGCGGTTGATGCGGATACAGAGCCAATGCCTGATAAGCCCGCCCCAAACGCGCAGCAACAATCTGCTCAGGCTTATTCTCAGGCGCACCGCCAACTGGCGGATGATCAAGTGCAACTGCGTCAACGGCAACAGGCAGGTAGTCGTCAAAACAGTCATACTAAGCGCCCACCTCGCTTTTCCGCGATGCTGGACGAGTACCGTGAACAATCTCAGCCAGCCGAACTAGAAACAGAAGCTGACTCGCTGAGCGCCTTGCTACAACGTCAACAAAAGCAGCCAGCACGGCGCTCATCGCCATCAGGGGCTGACGATCGGCCTGCCGCGCTAGGGCGCGGTTATGAGCCGCGTCGCCAGCTAAAAAGCAACAACCGCTCGGACTGGCAAAATACCACCACCAAACCCAATGGCGGGGCCGCTTCTCCACCAAAACCGAAGCTTGATCCCTCTCGGTTTGAGGGGCGTCAATCTCAGGCTTCGCATCAAGAAATTGATGCAATGCGTCAAGAAATGGCCTCCATTAGAAGCCTGTTAGAGCATCAATTGTCGGGGCTGATGTGGCAAGAGGTAGAGCGGCGAGAGCCGCTGCGCGCCATGCTCATCAAACGCCTAGAGCGTATGGGACTCTCGTCCGAGCTAGCGGATCAATTGGCCTGTTATATTCCAGAAGAGACACCACCGAATGAGGCGTGGCAAGCGCTCCTTGACCTAGTGGCGGATCAGGTGATCACGGTTGATGAGAATATGCTAGAAACTGGCGGGGTGATTGCACTGCTGGGTCCGACTGGGGTAGGAAAAACCACCACGATTGCCAAGCTGGCGGCGCGAGCCGCGATGGAGTTTGGCCCTGAAGATATTGCCTTGGTGACCACAGACACATTCCGTATCGGTGCCCATGAGCAGTTAGCCACATACGGCCGTATCCTTGGCTGTCCTGTTAAAGTGGCTAAAGATGCTGATGAACTTGCCGACATCCTTTATCAGCTGCGTCATAGACGCTTGATATTGCTAGATACCGCTGGAATGGGGCAGCGTGATCTTCGCTTGTCGGAACAGCTCGATACCCTGATGCAAAACAGTGGCTCCCATATCCGTAGCCTGCTGGTGTTACCGGCGACGTCACAACGCCGCGTTTTACAAGAAACCATTGAACATTTTCGCCGTATCCCGTTATCGGGATGTGTTCTGACCAAACTCGATGAATCGCTCAGCCTCGGTGAACTGTTGTGTGTCACCATCGAAAATGCCCTGCCTGTGGCCTATTTAGCCGACGGGCAACGTGTGCCAGAAGATATCCGCCAAGCCACGGGACAGTTCCTGGTTGCAAAAGCCAGCGACATGTTGGAATCAGGTGCGGATCAGCACAGTCACTTCTGGAACAGTGATGTCCCAGAGTCGAATGGGGCGGACTTTTATGATTGAGACAAGCATGCAAGATCAAGCAAGCGGCCTGCGCCGTTTAACCAATCCGTCACGCACCAAGGTTATTACCGTAACCGGGGGAAAAGGTGGCGTAGGGAAAACCAATGTCACACTGGGAATGGCCGCGTCTATGGCCCGCCAAGGTAAAAAGGTCATGGTGCTAGATGCCGACCTTGGTCTCGCTAATGTGGATGTGTTACTTGGCCTAAGAGCGGGTAAGAATCTGTCTCATGTGCTTCAAGGCGTCTGTGATCTGAAAGATATCATTCTCGAAGGTCCGCACGGTATGAAAATCGTACCTGCATCGTCTGGCCTTCAAGGTATGACAGAGCTAACACCGGCGCAACATGCTGGTTTAATTCGCGCTTTTGGTACACTCGAAGAAGAGGTTGATGTACTCTTAGTGGATACTGCCGCGGGGATTTCAGACATGGTACTGAGCTTTTCGCGCGCCGCACAAGATGTCGTCATTGTGGTCTGTGATGAACCTACATCAATTACTGATGCGTATGCATTGATTAAAGTACTAAGCCGTGAGCATGGTGTGACACGCTTTAAAGTTGTTGCAAATATGGTCAGAAGCTACCGTGAAGGACGAGACTTGTTCACAAAATTAACGCGAGTCACTGAAAGGTTTCTCAATGCTAATCTAGAATTAGTAGCATGTGTTCCCGTTGACGAAAGGGTGAGGCAAGCAGTGAGAAAACAAAAAGTTGTCATTGACGCATTTCCTCGCTCGCCCGCATCATTGGCGATGAGTGCGTTGGCGAACAAAGCGCTGACTTGGCCGGTGCCGCGAAATCCGGGAGGCCATCTGGAGTTTTTTGTTGAGCGGTTGCTGATCAAAAATGATGACGCAGGAGAGTTAATTCGTGAATAGAGCGCTCACGTATAGCCGCACAGGGGCAGATCGCCAAGCGGTACTTGAGCGTTATTCGAGTTTGGTCAAGCGCATCGCGCATCACTTGATGGGGCGCTTGCCACCGAGTGTTCAAGTAGAAGATTTGATCCAAGCTGGTATGGTCGGCCTCCTTGAGGCACAGCAAAATTATGACCCTTCTAAAGGGGCGAGTTTTGAAACTTATGCCGGTATTCGAATTCGCGGTGCTATGCTGGATGATATGCGCCGCGGTGACTGGGTGCCACGGTCTGTCCACAAGGCGAGTCGTTCAATCAGTGATGCCATCGCATCACTAGAAAAAGCGTTAGGTCGGGATCCAACCGACGTGGAGGTGGCTGAAAAGCTTGATATGAGCTTAGAGCAGTATCATCAGGCGCTTAACGATGTAAACTGTGGGCGTTTGATCGGGATGGATGATCTGGGCGTCTCTGAAGATGCATTCACAACAGAGAGCCATCGTAACGACAACACTCCCTTTCAGGGTGTTGCGGAAGACAGTTTCAAAGCTGCATTAGCGGCGGCGATCAAAAGTCTTCCTGAAAGAGAGGCACTAGTGCTATCTCTTTATTATGATGAGGAATTAAACCTCAAAGAGATAGGCGCAGTGATAGGGGTCAGCGAATCCCGGGTCTGTCAGATTCAAAGTCAGGCTACGCAACGTTTGAGAGCTAAGCTATCCGCTTGGCATAGTGAGTAAGTAACTGTTTCGACAATAAAACGAGACCTCACCGGAGGCAACCTTGGATAAAAACATGAAAATTCTCGTTGTTGATGATTTTTCAACAATGCGCCGTATCGTAAAGAATCTTCTTCGTGACTTAGGTTTCAACAATACCGTTGAAGCGGATGACGGCTTAACCGCGCTGCCAATCCTCAAAAAAGGCGGTATTGATTTTGTCGTGACCGATTGGAATATGCCTGGTATGCAGGGGATCGATTTGCTTAAAGAAATCCGTAAAGACGGCGATCTTAAGCACCTGCCTGTATTGATGATCACCGCTGAGGCGAAGCGCGAGCAGATTGTAGAAGCCGCGCAAGCAGGGGTGAATGGTTACATTGTTAAACCTTTTACTGCCGCTACGTTGAAAGAGAAGCTCGACAAAATTTTCGAGCGTATGTAGACAGTAAGCGCACAGTAAGAAGGAACCGCCATGATCAATCTGGACCAAGCGAAACAATTGGTCGCGTATCTTGAAAACGGAGAGCAAGATAACGCTAATACGCTTCTTACCGAGATAGCGAAAGAAGCGCGTGACCCACTGTTTAATGAAGTGGGAAAGCTCACCCGCCAATTACATGACTCGATTACTGACTTTCGTTTGGATCCAAGAGTGAGTGATTTGGCCAACGTGGATATCCCTGACGCTCGCGACAGGCTCACGTATGTCATGCAGAAAACCGAATTGGCCGCCAACAAAACCATGGATTCGGTTGAACGAACCATGCCAATCGCGAGCGAGCTACAAGACAACTTGCAAGCCGTTCGCCCCAACTGGAACAGCCTGATGCGCGGTGAGATTGCCTTGGATGAGTTCAAGTCATTGTGCCACAACATTGACGAACTATTGACCCAAGTAGAAGGGGGCGCGACGGAATTGCACGCGCACCTGACTGAAATCCTCATGGCACAAGACTTTCAAGACTTAACCGGCCAAGTGATTCGGCGCGTGATTGAATTGGTGCAAGAAGTTGAGCAACAGCTGGTTGAAATACTGACGGCCTTTGGCATGGAGAGCGCTGCGATTGACGCAGCATCGGCGAAAAAAGTAGATGATACCACCGATAAGTCAGCCCCTGAGGGTCCTGTGATTCACCCTGAAGAGCGCGATGACGTGGTTCACAGCCAAGATGATGTTGACGATTTATTATCGAGTTTGGGTTTTTAGAGGTGCGCTATGAGCTTTGAGATGGATGAAGAAATCCTTCAGGACTTTTTGATTGAAGCGGGAGAGATCCTCGAGCAGATGTCTGAGCAGCTGGTCGATTTGGAGCGTGCCCCTGATGACGCAGACTTACTAAATAGTATTTTTCGCGGCTTCCACACCGTAAAAGGTGGCGCGGGCTTTCTTGGCTTAAATGCGTTGGTCGATACGTGCCACGGTGCTGAAAACGTCTTTGATAACTTGCGTAATCACGGACGTGAGTTGACATCGGATGTGATGGATACCATTTTGCAGGCACTGGATACCGTGAATGATCAATTCGCTGCGGTACAAAACCGCGAAGAGCCTGTGCCAGCCGATGGCGCCTTGCTCGAAGCTCTTCACCGCTATGCCAAGCCTGCCAGTGAAGATGAAGCGGCGGCAGAAGCGTCAGCCCCTGAACCCGATCCTGAGCCAGAACCGGCCCCTGAACCCGATCCCGAGCCAGAACCTGAGACGCCCGCCAGTGACGCAGCGAGTCAGGATGACGGTGCGATCAGTGGCGACTCCGTGGATGAGATCACCCAAGATGAATTCGACAAACTGCTCGATCAGCTCCATGGTGAGGGAAAAGCCCCCACAGCGTCTGACACCCAATCATCAGAAAAGCCTGAAGTGGTAGAAAGTACCGAGGCTGACAGCGGCGATATTACCGACGATGAGTTCGAAAAGCTGCTAGATGACTTGCACGGTGCAGGTAAAGGGCCTGCTGCCTCGCCAAGTGAGGGAGAGGAATCGGCCCCCGCGGCGTCTGATGCGTCAACGTCGGCCTCACAGTCAGGTAGTGATGAGCTGATTGATGAT
This sequence comes from Salinivibrio sp. ML323, assembly GCF_001995745.1. NCBI lineage: Bacteria > Pseudomonadati > Pseudomonadota > Gammaproteobacteria > Vibrionales > Vibrionaceae > Salinivibrio > Salinivibrio sp. ML323. The sequence continues at coordinate 131,953 of NZ_MUES01000002.1, forward strand.
GACGAGTTTGAAAAGCTTTTAGACGAGTTGCATGGTAAAGGCAAAGGGCCCGCTGCAGAAGCGGATAAAGCGAAAGCGGATGCCGACAAGGTAGATGCGCAAGCTAAGCCTGAGCCTAAACCTGAACCTGCCGCCCCAGCTAAAAAAGCGAGCAAGCCAGAACCAGCCAAAGAAAGTACACCGAAAAGTGCAGGCGCAGGCGGCAAAGCCCCTGCGGCGGCAGAAAAAGCGCCAGAGAAAAAGCCACCAGCCGCGCCTCAGCAAGAGCAAACCGTGCGAGTCAATACCTCCACGCTTGACGGCATTATGAATATGGTCGGTGAATTGGTATTGGTGCGTAACCGCTTAGTGAGTCTGGGCCAAAGCAGCAATGATGAAAGCATGGCCAAAGCGGTCACCAACCTAGACGTGGTCACCGCCGACTTGCAAGGCGCGGTGATGAAAACGCGTATGCAGCCAATCAAAAAAGTATTTGGCCGCTTTCCCCGAGTGGTGCGTGATTTATCGCGTAGCTTGAAAAAAGAAATTGTCTTGGAAATGCAGGGTGAAGAGACCGATCTAGATAAAAACCTGGTCGAGGCCCTAGCGGATCCTATGGTCCACTTAGTGCGTAACTCGGTGGATCACGGTATTGAAATGCCTGATGAACGCGAGAAAGCAGGCAAACCTCGAGTCGGTACTATCACCCTAAAAGCGTCGCAGGAAGGGGACCATATTCTCCTCACCATCGCTGATGATGGGGGAGGCATGGATGCTGAGAAGTTAAAGAGCATCGCGGTTGAGCGCGGTGTACTTGATGCAGAAGCGGCGGCACGCCTCACGAATAATGAAGCCTACAACCTGATTTTTGCGCCCGGGTTCTCGACCAAAACAGAAGTCTCTGATATCTCTGGCCGGGGTGTGGGAATGGATGTGGTTAAAACTGGCATCACCAAGCTCAACGGTTCCATTAATATCGACTCTGAGTTAGGTCGAGGGACAGTCCTGGAAATCAAGGTGCCATTGACGCTGGCAATATTGCCAACCTTGATGGTAGGCGTTGGTGAAAATCCGTTTGCCTTCCCGCTGTCGAATGTCAGTGAAATTATCAGCTTGGACATGTCCAAAACCAACACGGTGGATGGGCAGCTTACCTTGATTGTTCGAGACAAAGCCATCCCGATTTTCTTCTTGCAAGATTGGCTGTGCAGAAGCGCAACCGATATCGATAAAACCAAAGGCCACGTGGTGATCGTGCAAATCGCGCATCAACGCATTGCGTTTGTAGTAGACACCTTGTTTGGTCAAGAGGAAGTGGTCATCAAGCCGCTTGACGAACTACTTCAAGGAACACCCGGAATGGCAGGGGCCACCATCACCAGTGATGGCCACATTGCATTAATTCTGGATGTGCCCAACCTGTTGAAACACTACGCAGGTTAATTTGAGAAAAGGACGCCCATGGCAGTAAAAGTATTGGTGGTAGATGACTCCAGCTTCTTCCGTCGCCGCGTGAGTGAAATCATCAATGCCGACCCGAGAATGGAGGTCATTGATAGCGCGGTAAATGGTAAAGAGGCTGTAGAAAAAACCGCGCAACTGAAGCCAGATGTAGTCACTATGGATGTGGAGATGCCAGTACTCGATGGTATCTCGGCGGTGCGTCAAATCATGGCGCAAACGCCAACACCGATTCTAATGTTTTCATCGCTGACGCATGACGGGGCGAAAGCCACGTTGGATGCGCTTGAGGCCGGCGCGCTCGATTTTCTTCCTAAAAAGTTCGAGGATATCGCTCGTAACCGCGAAGAAGCGACCAGTTTACTGCAACAGCGCGTACTCGAAATTGCGCGTAAACGGCCGGTACTTCGACGCGCCACACGTCCAGCGTCCACTAGCAGTACTGGGCAAACAGCGTCGCCAGCGGGCGGTGTACGTACGCCCGCGCGCCCAGCGTCACGCCCCGCGGTGGGGACGAGTTCGTCGTCCAAGGCGCCAGCGCGATTTACCGCAACAGGGAAACGTTACCAAGTGATGGCAATTGGCACGTCGACTGGGGGGCCTGTTGCGCTGCAAAAAGTACTCACCAAATTGCCCGCTAACTTTCCGCTGCCGATTATTTTGATTCAACACATGCCGGCGACATTTACATCGGCATTTGCACAGCGCCTCAATGGGCTGAGCAAAATTACGGTCGTCGAAGCGAAAGATGGTGACACCCTCAAGCCCGGGCACGCGTACTTGGCGCCAGGTGGGATGCAGATGATGATTGATGGCAGGCCGGGGGCCGCACGCCTAAAAATTTTAGATGGCGGCGAGCGAATGAATTACAAACCCTGTGTTGATGTGACCTTTGGCTCTGCCGCCAAAATATATGGCGATAAAGTCTTGTCCATGGTGTTAACGGGGATGGGAGCGGATGGCCGAGAAGGGGCGCGGATGCTAAAAAGCGCCGGTGCCACCATCTGGGCGCAAGATGAGGAAAGCTGCGTGGTTTATGGCATGCCGCAAGCCGTGGCGAAAGCGGGGATATCGTCGGAAGACTTACCGCTGGAGAGGATCGCTGAACGCATATTGGTTGAGCTAAATTTAAAATAAGGAGTGGGGCTTGATAGTCTGGAGTATCGCCAACCAAAAGGGCGGTGTTGGTAAGACAACCACCACGGTGACATTGGCAGGATTGATCAGTGAGCGTAAGAAACGTGTCCTGCTGGTGGATACGGATCCACACGCCTCGCTCTCGACCTATTTGAACTTTGATTCAGAGCAGTTACCCGCTAGCTTATTTGATTTGTTTCAATTACAGACCGTCAATAAAGAGACGGTGCAGCCACTTATCGTCAAAACGCAGTTTGAAAACATGGACTTAATTCCAGCGCATATGTCGCTGGCTACCTTGGACCGTGTAATGGGCAACCGGGGTGGCATGGGACTGGTATTGAAAAAAGCGCTGGATGCGTTGGCCGATGATTATGACTATGTGTTGATCGACTGCCCACCGATTTTGGGCGTGATGATGGTCAATGCCCTAGCGGCCAGCCACCGTGTGCTGATCCCGGTTCAGACCGAGTTTTTGGCGATGAAAGGGTTAGAGCGTATGATGCGCACGTTACAGATCATGCAAAAGTCTCGTAGCGCTGACTTTAATCTTACTATCATTCCAACCATGTATGACAAGCGTACGCGGGCATCGTTGGAAACGCTGCAGGAGCTTAAAATTCGCTATAGCGACCAGGTCTGGGCGTCAGCCGTGCCCATCGACACCAAGTTTCGGGATGCGAGCTTAAAGCATATGCCCGCATCATTCTACGCGAAAAATTGCCGCGGTGTGTTTGCCTACAAAACTCTATTAACCTATTTGGAGCGACTGGAGCAGGATGAACAAGCATAACGCCCTATCCAGTGGTCAAGCGCTCGACGATTACTTTGAGGCTCTGCTGGATGATTTAGGCGAAGTGGCACAACCAAGCGAGCAGCTTGGAGAGCCTGAGCACGATAAACCGCAGGTGTCGTCTGCATCGTATCTTGATGAGCAGGCGCCGCAGCTGCAGCCACAGCCTGTTATGGACGCGGGAACACCTGAGCCGGTCGCGTATGCTGAGCCGGAACGTGACTTGGCGGAAGTCGAGCGGTTGCTTGCGCAACTGAAAGTGGATGAAGAGGCGGAGCTGGAAGCGAAAACAGCCACTCAGACCCAGGAAGACGTTGGCCAAGAGACGGCCGAGCAGGTTGTGGAACAAGCACAGGAGCCAACCACTGAAACCTATACCCTGGCAGATTGGGGCCTGGATGTTGAGGAGCAGGTTGAGGTAGACGAGGCGGTCCCAGAGGTAGAAACTCTTACCGAGACCGAGACCGAGACCGAGACCGAGACCGAGACCGAGACCGAGACCGAGACCGAGACCGAGACCGAGACCGAAGCGTACGTCGATGTCGCGGTAGAAGCAGAACAAGCTGTCCCCGAACTTGATACTGAGGCCGTTGAAGAGACGGTACAAGCAGAGCAGATTCACGACGAGGCTGAAGCCGACACGCAAGCCGGTGACGATCTGCCCCCCACTCAATGGGAAAATGCTGAAACCGAGGCAGAGTTTCAGGTATTATTCTTCGAGAGTATGGGGGTAACCTATGCGGTGCCTTTGGCCGAATTGGGCGGTATCCATCAGCTTGGCGAATGCAACCGTCTTATCGGTCGACCAGATTGGTATCTAGGATTACAGACAGAAAAGCAACAACAGCTTGATGTCGTCGATACAGCACGCTGGGTGATGCCAGAAAAACTGGCAGATAATCAGCACAGGGACGACTATAATTATATTGTGATTCTGGGCGATAGTAAGTGGGGACTGGCATGTGATCAATTGCTCGGTACCCAAGCGCTCAGTGGTAAAGCGATTCGCTGGCGAAAACAAGCGGGAAAGCGGCCTTGGCTCGCAGGCATGGTCAAAGAAAAAATGTGTGCTCTGATCCATGTTCAAGCATTTATTGCTATGTTAAATCAGGGGATTGACGCCAAGGCGATGGCGTAATAACTAGTTACACAGCGCGTAAAGAGGAAAATCAATGTCTCAGGTAGCTGAAATTCAAAAAGAAGGCGTCAATGACGAGGTGTTGCAGTGGGTTACTTTTCAGCTTGAAGAAGAGACCTACGGCATTAATGTGATGCAGGTGCGTGAAGTGCTGCGTTACACCGAAATTGCACCCGTTCCGGGCGCCCCTGACTATGTATTGGGTATCATTAACTTGCGTGGCAATGTCGTCACTGTGATTGATACGCGTTCACGTTTTGGTTTGGCGTCAGCCGACGTCACTGACAACACGCGCGTGATAGTGATCGAAGCTGAGACGCAGGTGATCGGTATTATGGTCGATAGCGTCGCGGAAGTGGTGTATCTAAAAACATCGGAAATTGATACCACGCCAAGTGTGGGAACAGAAGAAAGCGCTAAATTTATTCAAGGCGTCAGTAACCGCAATGGCGAACTGCTAATCTTGGTTGATCTCAACAAGCTGTTGACCGACGAAGAGTGGAATGAGATGGCCATGCTGTAATGATGGAGCTTGTGCTGACGTGGTCGCCCGTTGCTGTGACGGTGGTGTTTGCCATCGTTGCTTTATGGTGCCTTCGCGCAGAAAAGCGTGCCAGACAGCGGCTAGAGAATAAACTGCAAGCAATGGAAACCGTGCTCAAAAGTGCGCGCCAACGCCATGACAGTCTGGCGAAGCAATTCAATGAATTGCGAGCGGGTAGCATGGGGATGGGGCAGAAGCTCGCCGATTTATCTGCCAGTGTGGATGAGCTGTTAGAAAAGCATGTTGAGCTGGAAATGCAAGATTCGGAAAGCCGCCTCTATAGTCGAGCCAGTAAAATGGTTGATTTAGGTGCGGATGTTGACGAGTTAATGCAAGAGTGTGATCTTCCCAAAGCAGAGGCTGAATTGCTGCTTAATCTGCGTAAGCGACAAGCTGCCAACCAGCAGCGCTAACCGCTAAGCTATCCTACACCAACGTATCTATCGGTGTGTGTCCCTGCCAACCTGGTGGGGTCTTTCCCTCCAATACCCAAGCGTAAGCAATTAACTCGGCAATCACTCGATAGAGTTCAGGTGGGATCTCATCATCTTTATCCAGTCGCTCTAGCCAGGCGAGCAAATGGGCATCTTGATGAATCAGTGCACCTTGCTCACTCAAGGCCTCAATCAGCTCCAGCGCCAGTTGATCCGTGGCTTTCGCTTTGACTTTGGGGGCATGGTAGCCGTCATACCCAAGCGCGACCGCGCGTTTTTTATCTTTCATCTTAAACCCTCATGGAAATACCAGCGGCTGGCACGTCACGCTCAGACACGGGCCCGGTTTCGTCGATGTCGTCATTGATGTCGATATCTAAGGCAATCGCTTGATGGGTAAGCCGTTCATTGAGCCAATCAAGTGTTTGATGAATCCGTTGTTTAAGCCTAGCGGTCGGTGCGGTCAGTGTCAGCGCCCTTTCCTCCTTTGATAGCGATAAATCTGCGCGGACAAACTGATGGCCGACAGGAAGGTAAAGTCGAACTTGCCACTGCACCCTATCCGCCGAGGGAGACGCCGATTGTCCGGTTTGTTTGCGTGCTGTGACGCGAACGGGCGGACGCTGTGGATCAGAAAAGGGTAAAACCCATTGCCACTCGCCGGGGCGTGATGACTCAGCGACTCTTTGCTCGGCCATCAGTCTTAAGGCACCCGTCATATTATCCCCCTCTGACTGAGACGAAAGCCATTGCTTGAGCAATGTGGTAAGCAACTTATCGGCGGGGCGCTGCGCGAGCCATTGGGTAATGGTGTCTGAATGGGGTGCCTGTTGCTGACCGGAAGTGGGGAGCGTCCAAGCGCTAAGCAGTGATTGCATTAACGTTTGCGTCGACGCGGGTTGTTGTCTCATGGTGGCAGTCAATGCAGGCAACAAATGTAACTGGGCTAACACATCGGTCAACCCCGTGCTGGCCTTGGTATGTATCAGAGTGAATTGTGCCTGCAACAGCGCACGTCCATCGATGGGTGACGGGGACTGTGAGGCTAAGCTAGCCGGTTTTATCACCAGTTGTTGTGGATTCGTTGGGGCAATCTTCATGGTTTCTCACAATTATTTACGCGAGTCACACTTTGCAACCCTGTAGTAACTAACAGTCATTTTGACCATTGTGGTACTATGCGTCCACTTTTGTAACACAAGCAGGATGCAACATTTGTCATGTTGGAAGTGAAACAGCTTTGCTGTGTTCGTGATGACCGAGTGTTGTTTGATGCGCTGACATTCTCTCTGTCTCCCGGTGATCTTGTTCAGGTAGAAGGCCCAAACGGAGCAGGCAAAACCACGTTATTGCGAATTATCGCGGGTCTGGGGCTCGCGGACAGTGGCGAGGTCTGTTGGCAGCAGCAGGCGATCACCCAACAACGCGACGCATTTTATCGCGATCTCCTATTTTTAGGCCACACCACAGGGGTTAAGCGCGAGCTTACTGCCTTCGAAAACCTGGCTTACTATCTGCAAATGCATGGGCGGTGTGATCATGATGCCATTTGGCAAGCGCTTGCCAAAGTCGGTTTGGCGGGGCGAGAGGATATTCCTGCGGGGCAGCTATCTGCGGGACAAAATCGGCGCGTTGCCCTCGCGCGACTTTGGTTAAGTGAGCGGCGATTGTGGATTCTCGATGAGCCGCTGACAGCGATTGATAAACAAGGGGTAAAGGTGCTTGAAGCTGTGTTTGAGCGGCATGTGCAACAAGGCGGGATGGTGCTATTTACCACTCACCAAGACATGTTTGTGGATCACCCGCTATTACGTCGTATTCAGTTGGGGGCGCAATGATCAAAGCAATGTGGTTGATTGTTCGCCGAGAGCTAAAAGTCGCTTTTCGCCAGCCGGCTGATAGTCTGAATCCTTTGTGGTTTTTTATTATTGTGATCACCTTGTTTCCGCTCGGTGTTGGGCCAGGTCCCCAGTTATTGCAGACCATCGCTCCCGGCATTATTTGGGTCGCGGCGTTACTCTCTGCGCTGCTGTCATTGGAGCGTTTGTTCCGGGACGATTACCTGGATGGGTCACTTGAGCAAATGATGCTGATGCCCGTCCCCTTACCACTGTTAGTGATCGCGAAAGTCATCGCACACTGGTTACTGACCGGTTTGCCTTTATTGTTAGTCAGCCCGGTGTTGGCGTTATTACTGTCACTCGATGCCACCCAGTATCAAGCGGTGGTCATGACTTTATTGTTGGGTACCCCAACATTAAGTTTTGTCGGTGCGATTGGGGTTGCTCTGACAGTAGGGCTGCGGAAGGGAGGCGTTCTTCTGAGCTTGCTGATCCTCCCGCTTTATATTCCTGTACTGATTTTTGCCACCTCAGCGATTGATATGGCGGGATTCGGTGCAGACATCAATGGACAGCTGGCGATCCTTGGTGCCATGTTGGCTGGGTCCGTCACCTTGGCCCCCTTTGCTATCGCCGCCGCGTTGCGTGTGAGCGTGAACTAATAATTAATCAGGAAGTAGAGCAATTGTCATGTGGAAGTGGCTTCACCCTTACGCAAAGCCGGAAGTGAGCTACCGGCTGTGTGGAAAACTCCTCCCTTGGTTTGCTGTGTTAGCAGGCCTGAGCTTGGTTGTGGGCATGGTTTGGGGCTTAGCCTTCGCGCCAGCAGACTACCAACAAGGCGATAGTTTTCGCATTATCTATATTCATGTTCCCGCCGCCATTTGGTCGATGGGCGCCTATATGTCGATGGCGATCTCCGCATTTATTGGCCGTGTTTGGCAGTTAAAGATGGCCGATTGGGCGGTGGGAGCGATCGCGCCGGTCGGTGCGGTGTTTACCTTTATTGCCCTAGTGACAGGCGCGATTTGGGGTAAGCCGATGTGGGGCGCTTGGTGGGTGTGGGATGCACGCCTCACGTCTGAGTTAATTCTATTGTTCCTCTATATTGGCGTCATGGCTTTGTATAACGCGTTTGACGATGCGCGCACGGCCTCACAAGCCGCGGGGATCTTAGCGATGGTGGGCGTGATTAACCTGCCTATCATCCATTTCTCTGTTGAGTGGTGGAACACCTTGCATCAAGGCGCCACTATTACCAAATTCGCTCGACCTTCAATCGATCCTGGCATGCTTTGGCCCCTACTGGTGTGCTTACTCGGCTTTGCGTGCTTTTTTGTCGCCTTGACCTTGATGGGACTGCGAAATCAAATTCTCTTAAGAGAGTCTCATCGGCCTTGGGTGCGCGCTTTGGCGGAGGGTAACTAATGCATTTTGAGAGTTTTAGTGCGTTTTTAGCGATGGGAGGCTATGCCGCCTATGTATGGAGCGCATTCGGTATCACCGCGGCGGCCATGTTGGCCCTCATCATGGGTTACCGGCGTACACATAAAAAACGCCTGCAAGCGGTCAAACAACAAATCGCCCGTGAGCAGCGAATAAAAGATGCACAAGCACTGGAGAACACATTATGACGCCTCGACGCAAAAAACGGTTGTGGATCACTTTAGCGTTGCTAATTGGTGTCTCGACCACTATCGGCCTGGTCTTGTATGCCTTAAACCAAAATATGGATCTGTTCTACACACCGACCGAAATCGTGCAAGGTAAGCCGGATGGAAGCAAGCCGGAAGTCGGTCAGCGCTTAAGAATTGGCGGCATGGTGGTGGAAGGCTCGGTGAAACGCGACCAAGAGTCGTTGCTTATTCAGTTTGACGTCGCTGATGTGGGCCCAGCGGTCACCGTGACCTACGAGGGCATTTTGCCGGACCTTTTTCGCGAGGGGCAAGGTATTGTGGCTCAGGGGGTATTGGTTGACTCACGCACGGTAAAAGCCAGTGAGGTACTGGCTAAGCATGATGAAGAGTATATGCCGCCCGAAATTGCCGAGGCGATGGAAAAGAATCATCAGCCGCTTGAATACACAGAGGAGCAAAAACAAGGTAGTCAGTTATGATTGTTGAGCTCGGGCATTACGCGTTGATCCTGGCGTTGGGATTAGCGCTGTTATTGAGTTTTTATCCGCTTTATGGTGCCAATCAGGGCCATGAAGGAATGATGAAAATGGCGCGTCCTCTTTCTTTAGGGATGTTTGCCATGCTGCTGTTTTCTTTTATTGCGTTAAGTTGGGCGTTTTATTCCAATGACTTTACGGTGGCCTATGTCGCCAGTAATTCCAATAGTGCCTTGCCTTGGTACTATCGCTTAACCGCAGTTTGGGGGGCGCACGAGGGCTCACTGTTACTGTGGGTGCTGATTCAGGCGCTTTGGACCGTGGCGGTGGCGGTATTTAGCCGCGGTATGCCGTTATCGTCAGTCGCGCGTGTGCTCGCCGTGATGGGCATGATATCGGTCGGCTTTTTGTTGTTTATTATCCTGACTTCGAACCCGTTTGACCGCACTCTGCCATACTTCCCTGTTGATGGCCGTGATTTGAACCCATTGTTGCAAGATCCTGGGCTCATTGTGCATCCACCTATTTTGTACATGGGGTATGTAGGTTTTTCGGTCGCCTTTGCTTTCGCCATTGGCTCATTGCTCGCGGGACGCTTAGATACCGCGTGGGCGCGTTGGTCGCGTCCTTGGACCACGGCTGCATGGCTTTTTTTAACCTTAGGCATTGCGCTCGGCTCTTGGTGGGCCTATTACGAGCTTGGCTGGGGCGGCTGGTGGTTCTGGGATCCGGTCGAAAACGCCTCATTTATGCCTTGGCTGGCGGGAACCGCTTTGATGCACTCTTTAGCGGTGACAGAAAAGCGTGGCACCTTTAAAGCGTGGACGGTACTACTCGCCATTTCTGCGTTCTCTCTTAGCTTATTAGGGACATTCTTGGTGCGCTCCGGGGTGCTGGTATCGGTGCATTCGTTCGCCTCCGATCCGGCGCGTGGCCTGTTCATTCTTGGCTTTCTTGTGGTGGTGATTGGTGGCTCACTGTTGCTCTATGCACTGCGTGCCTCCGAGATCAAAGGGCGAACCAAAGTGTCGTTCATTTCTCGTGAGAACGCCTTGTTGGTTAACAATACCTTGTTGATGACCGCGCTTGTGATTGTCTTGATTGGTACCTTATTGCCGCTTGTGCACAAGCAGTTGGGCCTTGGCTCAGTGTCGATTGGCGAGCCCTTCTTTAACTTCCTGTTTGCGTGGCTGATGCTACCGTTTGCCTTTTTCCTCGGCATTGGACCTTTGATTCGCTGGAAGCGCGACAAGCTGTCAACCTTAGCCAAACCGATGCTGGTGAGTGGGATTGCGGCTGTTACTCTAGGCGTCGGTGCCATCGCAATCTTAGCGGACAGTTTCAAAGCGATGGCGGCAATGGGCGTAACCATGGCGCTATGGATCACCTTCCTGCATGGCTATGAGCTTCACTTGCGTGCTACCCATCGTCATGCCTTTACGGTAGGGATTAAAAAACTGGGGCGCAGCCATTGGGCCATGGTGCTGGGTCATATCGGCCTTGCGATCACCATTATCGGGGTGGCAATGGTTGAGAATTATGACATTGAGCGTGATGTCAAAATGGCGCCGGGCAGCAGTGTGACTTTGCAAGGGTATACCTTTGAGTTTACCGACTTATCAGACAAGCAAGGGCCCAACTACCAAGGTTACGTGGCCTCGTTTGATGTATACCGTGGTGATACCTTTATCAACCATTTGGATGCCGAAAAGCGGTTCTATTCCGTGCAGCGCTCGATGATGACAGAAGCCACGATTGATCGCGGCTTCACCCGTGATCTCTATATTGCCATGGGAGAAGAGCTGCCTGATGGCTCATGGGCAATGCGACTTTACTACAAACCCTTTGTGCGCTGGATTTGGTTCGGTGCCATTGTCATGGCATTGGGTGGTGCGTTAGCGATCAGCGATAAGCGCTACCGGTTTCGTCGCAAGCAGGCACCCAAGCAGGAGGCCAGCGTATGAAGAAGTTACTTTGGTTTCTGCCACTCTTGGCGTTTGCGGCACTGGCGGGCTTTTTTGTCGCTCAACTCGACAACAACGCCAAAGGGGATGATCCGACCAAGTTAGAGTCAGTATTAGTGGGCAAGCCTGTGCCCGCTTTTCACCTTGAGGATCTACAAACCCCGAGCAAGGAGTATGACCAAGCCATTTTCACCGGCGAGCCACTGCTGCTGAACGTATGGGCCACCTGGTGTCCGACCTGCTATGCAGAGCACCAGTTTTTGAACAAACTGGCGGCACAAGGGGTGAAAATCATCGGACTCAATTACAAAGATGATCGGCAAAAAGCAATCAAATGGTTAAACAACCTGGGTAACCCTTATCAGATTAGTTTGTATGATGGCGATGGGATGTTAGGGCTGGATCTCGGTGTCTATGGCGCACCGGAAACCTTTTTGATTGATGCCAACGGCGTGATTCAGTACCGACACGTGGGTGATGTAAATGCACGTAATTGGCAAGAGACCCTCAAGCCAAAATTTGATGCATTAAAGGGGGCTGACAAATGAAGCGACTGATCCTGCTTGGCGCGTTGTGGCTAACCGCAAGCTTGGCATTTGCCAACGCGATTGACGTGTATAAGTTCGACTCTGCCGAGCAAGAAGCCCGTTTTCGCGCCCTGACCAGTGAGTTGCGTTGCCCCAAGTGTCAAAATAACAGCATTGCCGACTCCAACGCGGAGCTTGCGCAGGATTTACGCCAAAAAGTGCACCAAATGCTGCAGCAAGGGCGGACGGATGAGGAAATTCGCAGCTTTATGGTCGCGCGTTACGGTAACTTTGTAACGTACAACCCGCCTGTCACCGCATCAACTCTCATTTTGTGGCTTGCGCCGGCGTTGGTGCTGATTTCTGGCGTGGGGGTGGTGATAGTGCGCAGCCGACGCGCTAAGCAGACCGTTAATCACGCCCTGAGCGATGAAGAGCAGCAACGACTCGATGCGCTGTTGTCATCGCCAGAACAAACCGATGCGTCGTCAAACGGCTCGTCAGCGACGAGCATCGATGAACAAGCGGAACAACCGGCGTCATCTGAGCATGCGTCAACCCAGCAAGATAAGGAGCCAAAATGATTGAGTTTTGGGGCGCGACCTTGGTGTTTTTTGTCCTTGGCGCAGTGATGTTTTTGTGGCCCCTTTGGCAAAAAAGTGAGCACGATCATCAAGGTAGCCGTGATGCACTCAACAAAGCCTTTTACTTTGATCGTGTAGAAGAAATTGAAGCGGAAAGTGCCGAAGGCTTAATCGATAATACGCGTGATTTGAGGCAGGATCTGCAGCAATCATTGCTGGATGATATCCCAGAAAAAGAGAAAGCCAAGCAAGCGCGTCATTTGCGTCTGACCCCGATGCAGTGGGTGCCAGGTTTGGTTGTGTTAGCCGTGGTCAGCTTTGGCTTGTATGGCATTGAGGGCAGTGCCAATCAAGTGGCGCAGTGGCAGCAAACCGCCAAACAGTTGCCTGAGCTATCAAAGCGGCTACTCGAGGGTGAGAAGCCATTAACCAAACAAGAGATGCAAGATCTTACCTTGGCGTTGCGGACCCGGTTGCAGCATGAGCCGCAAGACAGCACCGGTTGGTTGTTGCTGGGACGAATTGGGCTAGCAAACCGAGACGGAGAGACCGCAAAAGGGGCGATGGAGAAAGCCTATGCCTTGGCACCTTCACAGCCTGATATTCAAGTCGGGCTGGCGCAAGCCTTGTTGTTTGCCGGTGATGAAGCAGACAGTGCCCGGGCGCAGAATTTATTAAAATCTGTGGTGAAAGCGGATCCCTTTAATCTACAGGCGATGTCTTTGCTCGCTTATCAAGCGTTCGAGCAAGGGCGATATCAAGATGCTATTGCCACGTGGAAGGCGATGAAAACTTTGATAGGCAGTGACGATCCGCGTAATCAAACGTTAGATCAGTCGATTGCGCGCGCCAACCTAGCCCTCAACAGCGCCGATGGCGCGAAAGTCGCGGTAACAGTGGTATTGGATCAGCAAGTGCAGTTACCCGAGGATGGTGTGGTGATTATTTCCGCGCATGCCTCGGCCGACTCACCGATGCCAATCGCGGCTAAGCGCCTACCGTTATCTAAGTTTCCCTTATCTGTGGACTTGGCAGACACTGACAGCTTGAATCCTAACCAGGCGTTATCCTCGCACGATAAGGTAGTGATTCGGGCGCGGATTGACCAAGATGGCGACGTGGGCACCAAAGAAGGTGACTGGGTCGGGCAAAGTGATGCGGTGCGTCTAGGCAGCCACGCAGAACTGGTTATCGACAAACAGCAATAACCAAGACAAAATAGTTATCATTGTTAACAAGGCTGGGCATTCCCAGCCTTTCATTGTATAGAGGAATCCCATTTGATGTGGAAACGTCTGTGTTTGATGGTGGCGGTACTCGGCCTGTTATCTGGTTGTGTATCACGTCCGCCAGGTGCCGAGCCGCACCCAGAAGACCCGCTAGAAGGCTTTAACCGTGCAATGTGGACGGTCAACTACGACTATCTGGATCCCTATGTGGCGCGTCCTGTTTCAATCGCTTATGTTGATTACGTGCCAAGCCCCATGCGCACTGGGATTTCTAATTTTTTGGGCAACCTCGAAGAGCCCGCCAGCATGTTGAATAGTTTGATCATGCTGGAAGGCGAGAAAGCCGCGACCCATTTTAACCGCTTTTGGATCAACACCTTGTTTGGGTTGGGTGGCTTGATTGACATCGCGTCAGCGGCTGATATTCAAAAATATGATCAGCGCGAATTTGGTGATGCCATCGGTCACTATGATGTGGGCACGGGCGCGTATATTATGCTGCCTGGTTATGGGCCTACCTCAGTGCGAGAAGGCGCGGGCGAAGTCGTTGATGGCCTGTACCCGCCGCTGGCGTTACTTACCCTGCCGCAGTCGGTTTTAAAATGGATGTTTGATGGGATGGAGTCGCGCGCCGCGTTAGTGTCTCAGGAGTCGCAATTGGACAATTCGCCAGACCCTTATGCGTTTGCCCGCGACGCTTACCTGCAAAATCGCCGTTATCGCGCTAAAGGGGACGAGGCATTGGAGCAACAACCCGCTTTGGATGATGCGTTTCTCGATGACTTTATCGATGATATCGATGCCGCCCCGTAAATCAGCGTAAACGGGTCGGGTAAAACGCGATAAAAAAACACCACGGCCAAAGCCGTGGTGTTTTTGTTAGACAAGGCGTGATGCTTAGAAACGATAGCTGGCTTGTACGCCAACTAACCACACATTACCTGTGGTTTCGCCTTCAAATTTACCAAATCGAGCCTCTGCATTTTGCTCTGACTCAGAGTTGATGCCATCACGCGGCTCTTTCACCGGGGCATCTTTGGCAAACACATAGGTAAAAGCCGCATCTAGGGTGAGTTTGGGGGTTACCTCATAGCCGGCACCCACGCTTAACCAGGTACGGTCAGTTTCTGGGATGGTCAGGGTACGGTTTTTATCGCTTACTGCCGAGGTGTCATAGGCAACGCCTGAGCGCAACGTCAGTTTTTGATCCCACTGATAAGTGGTGCCGATGGCCAAGCGATAGTTATCTTCCCAGTTTTCTACTTTCACCTCTTGAGCGCCATTGAGGTAGGGGATATCGGCTTCTAACTTGTCAAAGCTGCTCCATTCGGTCCAGTTAATGCTGGTGTGTACCGCCCACTGCTCAGTGAGTTGATGCAGGGATGATAGCTCAGCCGTTGCGGGTAGAGTGAGATCCATGCTTCCGCCATAGGTCGACTTTTTTGGTTGCGTCAGTTTGTCTTCTGCAACTTGATTAAAGCTTAGTCCTTCGGCATGCCCATCCAGCGTTAGGTTCACTTCGGAGCGGTAATTAAAACCGACACGGTGCTTGTCATTAAGGTCGTACACGGCACCTAACTGCCAACCCCAGGCACGGTCATCGCCTTCCATGTATTTAAGGGTAGTTCCTTTTGGGTAGGGGCCGTACTGTGCGCTACTCTTGGCGCCAATACTCCCTTCCCCCAACACATAGCGGATACCGGCACCGAGGCGTAATTGCTCGGTGGCTTTCCAAGCGATATTAGGGTTGATTTCAAAGGTCGTCACCGCCGCTTCGTTACCAAACTGGGTACCGGTAAAGTCATTGCCTAACTCGGTTTCCATGCCAAAGTTGGTCGCGAGAGCCAGGCCTGCGGTCAAGCGATCGTCGATTTGATGCGAAAAGTAAAAGTTAGGGATCACGGCATCATGGGCAACATCATCGGTTGATGTCGCAGTCTTTTTACCATTCGAGGTGTTTGTCCCATCAATATCAACGTTAGGGTTCACGTAGATGCCACCGGCTGATACTTGCGTATCGGCAAGGTAGCTTAATAGCGCAGGGTTACGAAATTGCGCACTGGCGTTATCCGCCATTGCCGCTTCTCCTGCGAAAGCGCGGCCAAGGCCGGTTGCTGAGGTTTCTGCGAGCTGAAAACCGGCACTGTGTGCGGTGGTGGAAAGAGAGCCGAGCGCGGTAGCGACGGCAAGATAAAGGATCTTATTATTTTTCATCTGCTTACTTGTTCGCTGTATAAAGGGAGGCCTAGAGTAAAAGCTCGCGTGCGTAAATCAATTTATCGCTACGATAAAGGGTAAAAACAAAATAATGAAACAATAAAAATAGAATTATTAGTATTTTTATCTATTGGGTTGGCGAGCATTTAAGCGACGAGGGATGAATTCAGCGAACAGCTGTTACACATTACTAGGCGAAAAGTCATTGGTACGGAAGGAAAAATCGCAGCGCGCCCTCTCTGTCTACCGAGAGGGCGCACAATGAGTGGCTAGATCGCTTGGGGCGTGAGTTGCTGTTGCAGTTGCTCAGCAATGGGGGCGGCAGCGCTTGTTGCCTCGCCGACCACAATCACGCTCGCCGATTGCACGGGGCGGCTGACGGCTTGCATTTTTCCGTCACTTTTCTGCGCGGGCGACTGACTGGCAGACGGGACCACAAACACTGTATATGCTTGACCATCACTCTCCATGACCATGTGCAACGCATGTTGACCCCCAAAACTACAATGGTTGATGTAAGTGACCTCGCCCGGGAGCGCATTAAAAGCTTTGCCAAACGGCTGTAGTTTGGCATTGACTTGCTCAATGGTTGCCCCTTCGTTAATGCCTTCTATAAAGGCATGTTCGTGATAATAGTGCGCTAATGCCGTTTGATTAAGGTCGAGCGTGGCACTGCCCCAGTTAAACTGACCAAGTGCAATACCAAACACAAAGGCAATCGAGGCGGCAATGGCGAGATGCCAGCGTGGGCGTTTGACTCCTTGTTCCACATCGGTGGTTTGCGAAAACAAAATTTTATCGGGCAAATCCTCCGGTACCTCCACGCGAAGCGCCTGGTCGATTTTGCTGTCCAACTCGGCGATATCGTCCGCATAGCCTTGGTGACGTTCAGACTCGGCCTTGGCGGCTTGCAACTCAGGATCGGTATCATAAGGGTCTGCAAGTAGGCGGCGGCGAAATTCAAGATCGTCCATACTGTTGGCCTCCTGAAGTTGCGGTGGTGTCCAGTGCTTCTTTAAGTTGAGCGCGAGCGCGAAAGAGGCGAGTCATCACCGTGTTTTTGTTTAAGTCCAAGATTTGGGCGATTTCGTCGCCACTAAAGCCGGCAATCACCTGTAAGACCAAGGGCTCACGATATTCCGGTGATAACGCGGCAATTTGTCGGTGTAGCCAGCGCTGCTCCATGGACGCTTCTTCGCTGGGGCGGGTTTTGTCTTCTAGTTCGCCATCGTCAACGTCCACATGGTCAAACTGCTTCCGTTCGAAGCGTCTTGCATTCTCTCTGCGCAAAATGGTGATGAGCCAGGCTTTGGCTGCCTTGTCATCTTGCAAGCTGTCTAACGAGCGCCAAGCGCGTAAGCAGGTTTCTTGCACCAAATCTTCCGCGATATGCGGATCTTTTGCTAACCAGTAGGCATAGCGGTAGAGGTCACGGTGCCATGCGCGCACCAATGCCTCGTATCGTGCTTGTCGGGTCATACCGGATGAGCCTTTGTCCATGGGTTGCATCAGTCTATAGAGACCGAGTGATTTGTTATTTTATTTCATCTTAGGTGAAAAATCGGCACAAGTTTGATCTGTTTCAATATTAAAACACCGCAAGTCGGTAAAGTGACTCCTGTCGTTATCGGCCATGTGTCGACACTCGTGAGGTTGAGTGAACGGCGTTTCCTTTTTGAATGATATGACTTTCTGTTCGGATCTGGGTGCGGGAAAAGCACTGCACACTTCCCAGATTATCGTTTTGCTTTCCAATATTTTGGGGCCTGCGTTCGCGCAAGGCCCCTTTTTTTATTTTTCTTTTTGCTTCTTCGTTTGTTTACCATGAACCATTATGGTGACGCGGGGAGCGGATCTGTGCGCCTGTTGGCAATCTTACCAATCAATTAAAACGGATGTTTTAAGCTGGTAACAATTTGGTTACACTCGTGGTCAGACCTGTAGAACATCCTAAGGAGCAGTGATGACGTCTCAGCAACACCTCAAAACCAGCAATGGTGATCGCATTGCTATTGTGTCTGGGCTACGCACACCCTTTGCCCGCCAATCAACCGCTTATACTGATGTGCCGGCGGTCGATCTCGGCAAAATGGTGGTACAAGAGATGCTCAACCGAAGCAGTATTTCCCCGAAAGAGATTGATCAAGTGGTGTTTGGACAGGTAGTGCAAATGCCTGAAGCGCCAAACATCGCTCGCGAAATCGTGCTGGGTACCGGCATGGATATCCACACCGATGCCTACAGTGTCACACGTGCCTGTGCGACCAGCTTTCAAGCGGTCGCCAATGTGGCAGAGAGCATGGTCGCAGGCAATATCCAGGTGGGGATTGCTGGTGGCGCGGATTCATCATCTGTATTACCCATCGGCGTTAGCAAAAAACTGGCGCGGACATTATTGGATTTAAGCAAAGCGAAAACCATGAGCAAGCGATTAAAGCTGCTCAGTAAGCTTTCAGTGAAAGATCTGGCACCGGTTCCGCCTGCGGTGGCTGAATATTCGACGGGGCTGAGCATGGGGCAAACGGCCGAGCAAATGGCAAAGTCGCATCAGATCCCACGGGAAGAGCAAGATGCGCTGGCGCTGCGCTCGCACCAACTGGCGAGCAAAGCCTGGGATGAAGGCCTGCTCAGTGATGAAGTGATCACTGCCTATCCCGAGCCCTACAAAGCCTGGATTGCACAAGATAATAACCTGCGTCCTGACTCCACGCTAGAAGACTACGCCAAGCTGCGGCCTGCGTTCGACCGCAAGCATGGCTCGGTCACGGCAGCGAATAGTACGCCGCTTACCGACGGTGCAGCTGCGGTATTGATGATGCCAGAAAGTCGTGCGAAAGCATTAGGGCTTGAGGTGCTCGGTTACATTCGCTCGTATGCGTTCTCCGCCATCGGGGTGGAAAAAGACATGCTGATGGGCCCTTCTTATGCGACACCCATTGCGCTTGACCGCGCGGGTATTTCTCTCGCGGATTTAACCTTGATTGATATGCACGAGGCGTTCGCCGCGCAAACCTTGTCTAATGTGAAAATGTTCGCCTCTGATACCTTTGCTCGTGAGCATTTAAACCGTGACCGTGCGATTGGTGACATCGATATGGATAAATTCAACGTGTTAGGGGGATCAATCGCCTATGGTCACCCCTTTGCCGCGACAGGTGCACGGATGATCACCCAAACCTTACGTGAATTAAAACGTCGTGGCGGCGGTTTAGCACTGAACACAGCCTGTGCAGCAGGTGGCCTAGGCGCAGCAATGATCTTGGAGGCAGAATAATGACCACAGAAACCCAACAAGCCTTTCATTTAACGGTTGCTGAAAACCAAATCGCCTGGCTGACCATAGATGTGCCGGGTGAGAGCATGAATACACTGCAGGCAAGCTTTGTCGAGGGCGTTTCCGCGGTATTAGACCAACTCGAAAATGATAAAAACGTCAAAGGGCTAGTGATTCACTCGGGTAAACCCGATAACTTTGTGGCTGGTGCGGATGTGCGCATGCTCGAAGCCTGTGACAGCGCCGAGCAAGCCCGCGATATTGCCGCGCAAGGTCAAGCTCTATTTTCACGCATTGAGACGCTGCCATTTCACGTGGTGGCGGCGATTCATGGCCCTTGCTTAGGTGGTGGGCTTGAACTCGCGCTGGCCTGTCACAGCCGTGTGGCTACAGACTGGGATAAAACCCGCCTTGGTCTGCCAGAAGTACAATTAGGCTTATTGCCAGGGTCGGGCGGTACACAGCGACTGCCACGTCTTATCGGTGTGCCAGACGCTCTGGATATGATGCTAACCGGCAAACAGTTACGTGCCAAAAAAGCGAAAAAGCTGGGTGTGGTGGATGATTGTGTGCCGGATACCGTTTTGCTCGACGTGGCCGAGCAGCTGGCGCAGAAATCGAAACCAAAACGCCACCGTAGCTGGCAAAGCTGGATGCTGAATGGCAATGCGGTCGGGCGTAATATCGTCTTTGATCAAGCGGGCAAAAAAGCGCGAGCGAAAACCCGTGGTAATTATCCCGCCGCTGATGCCATTTTATCTGTGGTGAAAAAGGGGCTCGATAAAGGCTTGAAAGCCGGATTTGAGGAAGAAGCACGCCAGTTTGGTGAGCTGGTGATGACGTCGGAGTCTAAAGCGCTACGTAGCATCTTCTTCGCCACCACCGCGATGAAAAAAGAAAACGGGGCTGATGCTGAGCCGGGTGATATTAGTCGTATTGGTGTGCTTGGCGGTGGCTTGATGGGCGCCGGGATCGCGCATGTTTCGGTCGCGAAGGCCGGTTACCCGGTACGCGTGAAAGATGTGAGCGAAGATGGCATATTGAATGCGCTACGCTACAGCTACAAATTGCTGAACAAAAAGCGCAAGCGCAAACAGCTTAGCAAAGCCGAGTTGCAAGCCACCATGATGCAGCTATCGGGTGATACACAGGCGACAACCCTCTCTAACTCGGATGTGGTGATCGAAGCGGTATTTGAAGATTTATCGCTTAAACACCGCATGGTCGAGGAGATGGAGTCAATCACAGGTAACGACGCTATTTTTGCTACCAATACCTCGTCATTACCGATTCATCAAATCGCTGAGGGTAGCCAGCGCCCAGAAAACATTGTGGGCTTGCACTATTTTAGCCCGGTAGAAAAAATGCCGCTGGTGGAGGTGATCCCCCATAAAAACATCAGTGATCAGACGATTTCGACTGTGGTTAAGCTGGCGCGTCAGCAAGGTAAAACGCCGATTGTGGTCGGTGATAGCGCAGGCTTTTACGTTAACCGGATCCTTGCCCCTTATATGAATGAGGCCGCGCGTGTGTTGTTGGCAGGCGAAACGATTGAACATATCGATACCGCGCTATTGGACTTTGGTTTCCCTGTTGGGCCAATCACTTTGCTTGATGAGGTGGGCATTGATATTGGCGCTAAGATAGCGCCTATCCTGACGCAAGAGCTGGGTGAGCGTTTTGAAGCGCCGGATGTCTTCGATGTGCTGCTGAATGATGACCGCAAAGGACGTAAAACAGGTAAGGGCTTCTATCGCTACGATGCCAGCAAAAAAGGCAGCAAGGCCAAGCAGGTGGATAAGAAAGTTTATAGCTTGCTGAATATCACCCTAAACGCCCAGTTGTCCGGTCATGAGGTGGCGCAACGTTGTGCGTTAATGATGCTCAATGAAGCGGCTCGTTGCCTCGATGAGGGCGTGATTCGCTCTGCGCGTGACGGTGATATCGGTGCGATTTTTGGTATCGGCTTCCCGCCGTTCTTGGGTGGACCTTTCCGCTATATGGACCATATCGGCATCGATCGTGTGGTCAACTTGCTCAACGAGCATCAAAATCGTTATGGTGAGCGCTTTGCACCCTGTGAGCGTTTAACCGTGATGGCCAAAGAGGGACAGGTGTTTTATCCCGAGGGGTAAGGCAACGCAAGTGGAAGATACGAGGGCAGCCAGTGGCTGCCCTTTCTGTTTGCTGGGCGATCAGTCTTCACTACGCTGACATAACGCGCGGAAGGCTGCGATGTCCGCAATCGGATAGGTCCCATCTAGGTGCGCGTCTTGTTGATGGTCGGTCCCGCAACTGTGCATCACTAACCTATCTGCGGTTCTCGGTTTGAGTGTGTTGACCACAAACCGCACCATATCCGCGCGGCTGAGTGTCGCCATCGCCTCCGCAACCTGCTCGCGACGTTGGTATTGATAGTCTTTGTTGCCAATACTGATCCAGTAACGTTGAGCGCGGGCGCGCAGATTATTATCCGGCTCTCTCACTTGTGCTAATAAGCTTTGTTTACTGCTTTGCCAGCGCGCTTCTGTCATTTCCAACAGCACCATGAAAAAGGCATTCAGAAAATCATCAATCGCTGCCATTAACTGGTTAGGACCTGCCATGGGGGACTGGACATAAAAAATGAGTCCAGGGTGGCGGTTTAGCGGTAAGTTGTTGGCACCGACCATGTAACCTAGTTGCTGCTTGGTGCGCAACTCGTTAAAAAAGGTTGCGGACATCAGGTGGTTGGCCAATGTGTAGGTTGCCACTGCCTGAGGATCGGTGGATGGACTTTGGTAATAGACCAACAGTGCCGATTCGGGGTGGGAGAGTGCTCGTTCCACACTCACGGTGCCAACATCTTTGAGCAACATCAGTGGGCGCACAGATTCTTGATACACTTGGTTCTTAACACGCAGGCTATCTTTCACTGTTTCCGCTAAGGCTTTGGCATGATGGCGGTGCCAATTACCATACACAAACATATCGACATGCAAGGTGGCGAGCATGGCATCGACAAAGTCAGGTAAGTCACTCAGGGTCACCGTGTCCAATGCCGCTAAAAGGGCGTGGTACGGTGGGTTATTAGGCTGAAGTAGCCCGGTCATGCTGTTATATAATTGGCTCAGCGGCTTATTCTTTTCTGCGTTTTCCCAGCTGCGTTGCAGCTGCGCTTTTATGGTCTCGAAGCGCTCAGGGTTGAAACTGCGCTGAGAGAAGGTTTTCAAGATAAGTTCGAGCAATAGCGGCTGTTTGTCATTGAAGCCACTAAGTGTCAGCGTCACCCCACCTTGGTGCGCGTATAAATTGTAATTTATTCCCGCAATTTCAGCCTGATAGGCTTGCTCATTCAGGGCTTCGAGTAACATTTCGACACTTAAGCGGGTCATGACAATGTTTTTCACCGTCGCCACGGCATGTGGGCTATCGATGGCGATATAGATATGGCCTTTGGGCACGCGAAAGTGTGACTCTTGGCCATGCCAGAGGCGAAAGCCAGGCAGCTCTTCAATTAAGCTTGGTTCCTCACTGGCGTCTTGCTCGATAGCTATTGGGTGCAAGGCATCAGCAATATACGGGTTGGGGTCAGGCAGTGTCAGTGCCGGTGAAATGTAATCCGTTTTCCATTTGGCAATTTGTTGCGCAGAAAACCGTTTCACCGCGTAAGGCGTGTGATACCAATCGGCACGCTGATCGTAATGTTGCCCTTTGGCAACCAGCATCACGCGAAGGTTATCGACGCTCATATGTTGCAGCATGGCTTGAATCTGGAGGCGATCGAACCCTGCCATCATGTAGTCGCCGTACAGAAGATCGGTTGGCGCATAATGCTGCATGTTCATTACCAAATGACTGACGGTATCAATAGGGCGCTGTGGGTCTTGGTAATGAAATGCCAGCTCTTGGACTTGCCGTTTTTCTTGATAGCGCCAAGGTTGTAATCCATCGCGCCGAATGAGGGCAATGGTTTGAAAAACATAGGTAATAATATCGTCGAGATGGCTCAGCCCTAATGGCGTCAACGAAAAGCCGAGGGTAAATTCACGAAAATCTCGCCCGCTGATCCCACCACCTGCAGACAAGGTGTTGATATAGCCTTTGTTTTTTAATAATGACATCAAACTCCCAGGCCCCTCATAACCCAGTAAGTGGGCAATGTAAGACAAAGGCTTAGTGCGGTATTGCTCGGGGCTTTCAGGGACAGAAAACGCCAAGGTGAGCTTACGAACCTCTTTTAAAGGTTCAATCGTCACCCATTGATGCTGCTCATTCTTGGTGGTCAGGGGCGCATTGATGGCAAGTTCAGGGTAGTGATGGTTGGCAATGGTGGAAAAATACTGTTTCGCGAAGCGCTCAAGCTCATCCAATGACTGTGGCCCGGTCAATGCCAGTGTCATGAGATTGGCGCTATAGTTAGCTCGGTAAAAGGCGATGAGATCATCACGTACATTGGAATCATCACGATCCGCGAGCGTCTCGACACTGCCAACGGAGAACTTGGCAAACGGATGGTTAGGATTGATGGTTTCTTTATGAACTTGATAGATACGTCGCACGTCGTCATTGAGCTTCATGCGATACTCGGCGTCGACCGATTGGCGTTCTTTATCTACGGCATCGGCATCAAAACGGGGTGAAATGAAAAAGGCGCTGAAGCGATCTAAGCTTGCCGCGAACTGGCTGGGGCGAATATCGAAAAAGAAGGTGGTGTGCTCGGTGCCTGTCCACGCATTATTGTGGCCACCATGCTGGCTAATAAAGCGCTGAAAGTCACCGATGACGGGGTACTGATCCGTCCCCAAAAAAAGCATATGCTCGAGAAAATGCGCCAGCCCTTGTCGCTCGACTGGGTCGTGAAAGTGACCGACATTCACCGACAATGCCGCGGCACTGCGATGCGCATGTGGGTCATTCACCAATAAGACACGTAATGCGTTAGGAAGCGTGATATAACGGTAGTGTTTATGGTCGTTAGGGCTGACGTGCACAAGCATCTCACTATCAGAGTAAATAAGTTAGTAGTAAGTATGACTACCAGTGACCAGAGTCGCAAACCACTTATTTGGTCTTTTGCGGATCATCTTGATAGCATGCAGCCAATCTTGGCATATGAATGTGGGTATTAAGGCGATGAAATTAATCATAATGCGTCATGGCGAAGCGCAAGCATTTGCAGCCAGTGATAGCGACCGCGCGCTCACGGCCAATGGTGAGCAACAGAGCAAACAGATGGCGACGTGGCTGAACCAGCAATTAGATGGGCAAGGGATTGATAAAGTGCTGGTGAGCCCTTACTTACGTGCGCAGCAAACCTGGCAGGTGTGTGCGCCTTTGTTATCCGATGCAAAAGAGGTGATCACAGAACAAGAGATCACCCCTTTTGGGCAAAGTGATCGTGTCTATGATTACCTGAATGCAATGATAGAGGTTGAGAAACTTGACGTGGTCTTGGTCGTCTCTCATCTGCCTTTAGTCGGATACCTTACCAACGAGTGGGTGCAAGAAGGGCAACCGCCGATGTTTGCCACGTCAGCCATGGCGTTGATTGAGGTCGATATCACCAACCAACAAGCGTCGCTGAGTGCGCATATGTCGCCACGACAGCTTCTAAAATCGTAATCGGTAAAAAGTGCTTGACGCGCATCTGTCTCTTTAGCGATAGGTTACTAGCGCTCGGGCACTTCTATCAGCACCAACAAGGCGCCATCCCCCCCAAACTCCCTTGGCGCTTGGTGAAACGCCATCACATTGGGGTGCTGTGCCAGCCACAGTGGAATTTTGTCTTTGAGTACCCGTTTACCAATCCCGTGCATCACACTGGCGCAACGAGTGCCGTCTTTCACACAGGCCGCGAGCATCGCCCCCAGCTCTCGCTTGGCTTCTGTTTGGGTCATTCCGTGTAAATCGAGATAGATATCGGGCACATACACACCACGACGAAGCCGCTTGACCTCGTATTTAGAGACATCCTGACGGGCGTACTGCATTGGACCCGATTCATTGAGCAGCGGCTCGAACTCATCGGAAAAGTAAAATGCATGATCGCTACTCTGTCGTTCAAACTGACGTTGTTTGCGCGTCTTGGTCGTCTGGCGTTGTGGTGGGTTTATGGTATCCTGCTTCAACTTTTTTGCGCCTTTGACGGCATCACGGAATAGCGCCAAGTCCTCTTCCGTCATCGATGGTTTTTTGCTCATAAAAAACTGTCCCCGAGGTGATGACCTGAATTGTACATTCAGCTAGCTCAAAATGCTGCTTATTGTACTGACCTCGCGTCAAAGGGCGACCCCAAATTGCATGAAGCCGATGGAGGCCAATGTGGATACGATTTTTACTGAAGAAGTGGTCAGTGAGTTACATACGCTGCAAGACATGCTGCGCTGGACAGTCAGTCGTTTCAATGCGGCAGGCTTGTTTTATGGCCACGGCACCGACAACGCGTGGGATGAGGCGGTACAGCTGGTGTTACCGACACTCTACTTGCCGATAGATGTACCCTCAGAGACGCGCTTTTCGCGACTGACCACCAGTGAAAAACATCGTATCGTTGAGCGTGTCATTGCACGTATCAACGATAAAACCCCAGTCGCATATTTAACCAACAAAGCGTATTTCTGTGGCTTAGAGTTTTTTGTCGACGAGCGTGTACTTGTGCCACGTTCACCGATAGGTGAGCTTATCCAGCAAGAATTCGCTGGCATCTTGCCTCACCCTCCTCGCCGGATTATGGATTTATGTACGGGCAGTGGCTGTATCGCTATTGCTTGTGCCTATGCGTTCCCAGAGGCAGAGATCGATGCGGTGGATATTTCCACCGATGCGCTGGATGTCGCTGAAATCAATATTCAGGATCATGGCTTGGAAGAGCAAGTGATCCCGATGCGGTCGGATTTGCTTAAAGATGTCCCGCAAGATAAATACGATTTAATCGTAAGCAACCCTCCCTACGTCGATGCGGAAGATATGGACGACTTACCGGACGAGTTTCGCCATGAACCTGAGCTGGGGCTTGCCGCCGGCACGGATGGGTTGAAACTGGTGCGTCGGATGCTTGCCAATGCCCCCGATTATCTGACAGACGATGGCGTGTTGGTGTGTGAGGTTGGTAATTCGATTGTGCACATGCAAGAGCAATACGGTCATTTGCCTTTGCAGTGGATTGAGTTCGAAAACGGCGGTCATGGTGTGTTTATGATCAGTCGCCAAGATCTCGTTGCGTGTGCGGATGAATTTGCCCTTTATCGCGACTAGAGGCAGTACCCACCGATCATGATATAAAGCCAGCCTCGTGCTGGCTTTTTAGTCTCTAACACTTGCAGTCGCTCCGTTGCTCACCTGGATTTTCTTTGCGTATTTGATTGCTTTATGGTTAATTGCTAACAAAGTACGCAAAAATACAACAATGCCCATCAGGCAAGTAGAGGAAGGCATGGCAGGCAACACGATAGGACAGATATTTCGCGTCACGACCTTTGGAGAAAGCCACGGCGTTGCATTGGGGGCGATTATTGACGGCTGCCCACCGGGGTTAGCATTGACTGAAGCGGACATGCAGCATGATCTCGATCGCCGTCGTCCTGGGACGTCGAAATACACCACTCAGCGCCGTGAACCGGATGCGGTGAAAATCCTTTCTGGGGTCTTTGAGGGCCAAACCACGGGGACATCGATTGGCTTGATGATCGAAAACACCGATCAGCGCTCCAAAGATTATTCCAAAATCAAAGATGTGTTTCGCCCTGGGCATGCAGACTATACCTATCACCATAAATATGGCATCCGCGATTACCGCGGGGGCGGCCGTTCATCGGCACGAGAGACGGCGATGCGTGTCGCCGCAGGCGCGGTGGCTAAAAAATACCTCGCGCAAGTGCATGGTATTCAAGTGCGTGCTTACTTGGCGCAAATGGGCGAGGTGACCATCGATACGGTGGATTGGGCGCAAGTTGAGCAAAACCCTTTCTTTTGCCCGGATGTGAACAAACTAGAGGAATTGGATGCGCTGATCCGTCAACTGAAAAAAGACGGAGATTCAATCGGTGCCAAGCTCACCGTGGTGGCAGAAAACCTTCCTGTCGGCCTTGGCGAGCCAGTGTTTGATCGCTTAGATGCGGACATTGCCCATGCGTTGATGGGAATTAACGCGGTGAAAGGGGTCGAAATCGGAGATGGGTTTGACGTGGTGAATCAGCGTGGCAGTGAGCATCGTGATGAAATTCACCCTGACGGCTTTGCCTCAAACCATGCGGGAGGCATTCTTGGTGGGATCTCATCAGGCCAGCCACTAGTGGCACATTTAGCGCTCAAACCCACCTCCAGCATTACCGTGCCGGGTAAGAGTATTGATGTTCACGGTGAATCTGCGGATGTGGTGACACGTGGTCGTCATGACCCGTGTGTAGGGATCCGCGCCGTGCCGATTGCCGAAGCTATGGTGGCGATTGTGCTGATGGACCATTTGCTTCGTCACCGCGGCCAAATGGGCGCATAGCGATATCCCAAACGTTTCATCTTCTTTAACCCCATCTGTCGTTTTGGATAGGTGGGGTGTCGTTATTGTTTAAGATTATGACCCACAATTATCACGACTTGATCCAACTTTTTAACCAATCCTTTCTTGCTTCTTTCAATACTGAGCTGGTGCGTGGCGGGGATGAGCCTATTTACTTACCTGCTGATGCCGATCATCCTCATCATCGTGTGATTTTTGCGCGCGGCTTTTTTGCCTCGGCATTGCACGAAATTGCACACTGGACCATTGCCGGTGAGCAGCGTCGTCAATGGGAAGATTATGGCTATTGGTATCATCCGGATGGCCGTGATGCTAACACGCAAGCCGCCTTTGAGGCCGTCGAGGTGAAGCCACAGGCGATTGAATGGATCCTCTCGGCAAGCTGTGGGTTTCGCTTTCAAGTGAGCTGTGACAATTTAAGTGGTGTTGAGCCCGATCGCCACGCGTTTACTGAGAAAGTTCGGCAACAAGTCGTACAGTATGTCTCGGATGCATCGACAAGCACCGCTTTGCCCGTGCGCGCCAAGCAGTTTTCTGATACCTTGCGAGACTTTTATGGTGTTGCGCCGTTGACGCCAGATACCTTTACGTTGCCAAGCCAAGGTTAAAAAGATGAAAGTTCAAGACTATGAAGCACGCATTTTAGCGTTAATCGATGAGATGGTGGAAACCGCCTCAGACGATGAATTGTTTGCCAGTGGCTATTTACGTGGCCACGTTTCTTTAGCGGCAGCGGACTGTGAGTTGGAGGGGGTTGATGAGGTGTCAGCATTGAAAGCGCGCGTCGATGCTAGTCTCAATGACAATGCCAGTGAGCTGTCACCCGGCGACCAACGTCTCGTCGGGGCGCTGTGGGATTTATTGCAACAGCAAGTGGAAAAAGACGCGTAACACACTGTTTTAAATGAGACACTAAGCGGTATCGAAAACGGTACCGCGTAGCAAAAGAAAGCCATCGCCTCGGTGATGGCTTCTTTGTTGGCCGTGACGCGCTATAGTGTTTTACCTTTTAGCAGCTTACGAACCCACATCCGCCCTGGGTGCAGCGTGTCTAGGACCGACTGAGGTAAAGGTAAAGGCTCGTCACAAAGCTGAGCTGCTAGCACTTCTGCCGCCAATGGCGCTGAAGTGAGGCCGCGAGAGCCGAGCCCCAGCAAGCAAAATAACCCGGGATAAACGGGAACGGCGTCCGCTTTTTCTTTGTCTTTTTGCAAGGTTTGGTAGGCAGACACCAAGGCGTCGTAATCACACACGTTGCCCACAAAAGGTAAATGGTCGCGACTGGCACAGCGCACGCCAACGCGTCCGTCTTCCGCCAGAGGCACCGCGTGTGCCCAGTCTGTATCGACACAATCGGTTAAGCGCTGTTGATTTTCAAGCTGATCGGCGGCTTGGAACGCTACGTCCGCATTATTGCGACAATAGCTGGCCCCTAGACAATGCTCGCCCGCCTGATTAGCCGGGGTTAAATAGCCCTCGAAACACAATACAGTGTTGAGCTTACTGAGTTCGGTATTGGTGGGCACATGGCTGACTTGGCCGCGCACCGGATAAACGGGAATAGGCTGTGTTTGGCTGAAGCTATCTGCTTGGTGGCCGTTGGCGATCACCACATTTGGGTGGTGAACCTCACCCATGCTGGTCTCGAGTGTCCAACCATTGTTCGATTGTGTTAGCGCTCTCACGGGACAATCAAAATGGGCACGTAGCTGTCCGCTGGCAATGGCTTTATCTATTACACCCGCAGTAAACTGTTGCGGGCTTATCCAACCGCCAAGCGGATAAAACACGCCGGCATGCCCGGTTTCTAAGCCGACCTTATCGCTCACGCCATCGGCGTCTAACGGCGTGACCAATGCCTCAGGAAAGGCGCCATCGGCCATCTTAGCAAGTTTAGCGGCACTCTTGTCGTTGTAACCCAGCTGTGTCACCCCACACCAGTCGTGCTCAAAGGCGATGCCTTGGACGTTTTGTTGTTGAACAAACTGTCGTGAAAACAAAAAGGCGGGGGCAAAAAACTGACTTAAATTATCGTTATTGCCATTTAAAAGCGGATAAATGGCGCCTTGATGGTTCCCTGATGCGCCAGCAGCCGGGCGCGGGTCTTGGCAATACAGCGTGACTTGCTTGCCCCGTTGCAATAATGCGGTGATCAAGGCGGCACTGGCAATACCGCCGCCAATAATGGCGATGTCGTCCGCTGTTGAAGCGGGTGTGCGGGCATACCATGGTGAGTAGCTGGCATGGGCTTGGCGAGCAGGCAGTGCGCCTGCCAACATGTCTCGCTTGTGGCCAAAACCTTTCACCTTTTTCATTTCAAAACCGGCCTCGATAAGGCCACGACGCACAAAGCCAGCGGCGGTAAAGGTGGCGCAGGTGCATTGCTCGCGTGCAAGTCGTGCCATGCCATTAAACAAATCTTGGTTCCACATCTCTGGGTTTTTGCTTGGGGCAAAGCCGTCTAAATACCAAGCATCCACCACCCCTTCAGGGCCTGTTGGCACTTGTGGTAACCAATCTTTAATATCACCAAACCACAAATCGAGTGTAATCTGACCTTGAGCCAACACGATCCGTTGACAACCGGCTAACGGCACAGGGTAGTCGGCGCGTAGCCGTTCAGCATAGTGTGCCAGCTCTGGCCAAGCTTGATGTGCACGGGCGAGATCCTCTACTGTCAGGGGGTACTTCTCAAAACTGATAAAGTGAAGCTGGGTCACGGGCGCGTTTGGATGGGTTCGACGGAACTGCTCGAAAGCCGCCCAAGTGGCCAGGAAGTTGAGCCCAGTGCCAAAGCCGGTTTCCGCAATCACGAACCGAGATGATGTGGCGGTTTGCCAACGTGCGGGAAGTTGGTTTTGTTCGATGAACACGTAGCGGGTCTCGGCCAAACCGTCGTGATTGGAAAAGTAGACGTCATCAAACTGTTCCGCGACGGGGGTGCCCGTGTCATTCCAGCTGATTTTTGCGTGGTCGATCGAGGGAGTGCTCACAAATGCCTCTTACACAGGAAAGGAAAAAGCAAATTGTACTGGCTCAAAGGAAAGCTGACCACTTATCAGCTTCAAAAACGCTATCATCCACTGCGAAATTAACGTCTAGGAAAGAATCATGAAACGAGCTGTCATTACAGGCATGGGGATTGTTTCCAGTATTGGTAACAACGTCAAAGAAGTGCTGGAGTCGCTCAAAGCGGGGAAATCTGGCATTAACTTTTCTCAGCAGTTTGCAGATATGAAGCTGCGTAGCAATGTTTGGGGGGATCTCAAACTCAACCCAGCCGACCATATTGATCGCAAAAGAATGCGCTTTATGGGTGACGCGGCGGGTTTTGCCTACTTGGCAATGGAGCAAGCCATTGAAGACTCGGGCCTGGCTCCTGAGCAAGTTTCTAACCCACGAACTGGTTTAGTGGCCGGTTCAGGTGGTGCGTCATCGGTGAACCAAGTCACCGCGGTTGATACATTACGCGAAAAAGGCGTGAAGCGTGTTGGCCCTTACATGGTGCCACGGACCATGTCATCGACTGTTTCAGCCTGTTTGGCTACCCCGTTCCAAATTAAAGGGGTGAACTACACCATGAGTTCTGCGTGCGCGACCTCGGCGCATTGTATTGGTCACGCCCTTGAGCTGATTCAGCTAGGCAAACAGGATGTGGTGTTTGCCGGTGGCGGTGAAGAGCTGGATTGGTCACTGACCATGATGTTTGACGCCATGGGGGCCCTTTCAACCAAATACAACGACGACCCGCAGAAGGCCTCTCGTACCTATGACGCGGAACGAGACGGTTTTGTGATCTCTGGTGGTGGCGGCATGCTAGTCGTGGAAGAGCTGGAGCATGCGCTGGCGCGTGGTGCGACCATCTACGGTGAAATTGTCGGTTACGGTGCAACGTCTGACGGCTATGACATGGTGGCGCCGTCGGGTGAAGGCGCGGTGCGCTGTATGAATATGGCGATGCAAGATGTAGAGGGTGAGGTTGATTACATCAACACTCACGGCACCTCAACCCCAGTAGGAGATGTAAAAGAGCTTGGCGCGATTCAGGAAGTGTTTGGCGGCAAGAGCCCAGCGATTTCTGCGACTAAGTCAATGACAGGTCACGCGCTCGGCGCGGCGGGGGTGCACGAAGCCATCTATTCAACCCTGATGCTTGAGCAAGGTTTTGTCGCGCCAAGTATCAACGTGGAGAACTTGGATCCCGCGGCTGAAGGGTTAGATATTGTGACGCAACCGCGAGAGCAAGCACTGACGCGCGTGATGTCCAACAGCTTTGGCTTTGGCGGTACCAACGCCACCTTGGTAATTGAAAAATATCGCGGTTAATACAATCGCCCCTTTTTCCAGGTATGCAGAGAGGCTCTGCCATCAGACACGGACCATTATCGTTGAGAGCCGTTAATGGTCTTTTCAGGTCCTGGATTTACCCGGCTTCGGCCGGGTTTTTTTCTGCCTGAGGCCACCCGGTGAGCGGGTTATCCACTCAGTTCAAGGGTGTTTTCTTACCGTGAGATAGATACAATGATTTTCTTGCATTGAGCATCCGATAAGCGATGCACCGACTCACACAGGACGTTGAACGTGAAAATTGTTGTAGACGAAAACATGCCTTATGCCCAAACCTTGTTTAGTCAATTGGGTGAGGTGGTTGCATTACCCGGGCGCGCAATCCGTGCGACGGATTTGATTGATGCTGACGCATTAATGGTGAGAAGCGTCACGCAAGTGAGCCATGCTCTGATTGACGGTGCAACTCGTCTGCGTTTTGTCGGTTCAGCCACCGCGGGTGAAGATCATCTTGATTTTAACGCCTTGCACGCACAAGGCATCCACGGTACGGCGGCGCCTGGCTGTAACAAGGTTGGGGTGGCGGAATACGTGATTAGCGCCTTGCTAGTATTAGCGCAACAGCAAGGCTTTAAGTTGACCGACCGAACGGTCGGTATCGTGGGCGTGGGTCATGTGGGGCACTACTTGGCCGAGCGGCTTGCGGCACTTGGGATTAAAACCTTACTTTGCGATCCCCCTCGTCAGGAGCAAGAAAACCTGGCTGACATGGTGGACATTGACACCCTGATCGCACAATCGGATGTGGTCACTTTCCATACCCCTTTGACCACGACCGGAGCGCACCCCACTTATCACCTCATGAATCAAGCTCGGTTAGATGCGCTTGCGTCAGGAAGCATTTTGATAAACGCCGCTCGGGGGCCGATTGTTGATAATCAGGCACTTAAAGCGCGGTTAGCGCGAGGCGATATTGATGCGGTGTTGGATGTTTATAAACATGAGCCCGAGGTTGACCTTGCCCTGATGGACCAGCTTACGTTTGCTACGCCTCATATTGCAGGCTATGGTCTGGAAGGCAAAGCCCGTGGTACTACCATGGTCTTTAACGCACTGTGTGAACACCTGGGCCTGCCTCATCGTGCCCATGCCTGTGAGCTGCTGCCCTCCGCGCCGATTCCACAGGTTGCCTTGGCACAGCCGTGGCAACAAAGTGATCTGATGGCACTGACGCAATTGGTCTACGATATTCGCCGAGATGACAGTGATTTTCGTCGGGCCATGCATGCGGCCGGTGATGACAAACTCGCTCAGCGTGCAGCCTTTGACCAATTACGGAAAAATTACTGGGATCGACGCGAGTACAGTGCGATCACGGTAGCCGGACAGGCTGATTTCGGGTTACAGTCGCTGGCTAAGCTGGGCTTTAGTATTGAGGAGCATGCATGACACAAGCATTTGACGTTGCCATTTTGGGCGCAACCGGTGCGGTAGGACGCACCATGATCGAGATTTTAGAAGAGCGCGATTTCCCCATTGGCACGCTACACCTCCTCGCCAGTGAGCGGAGTGCAGGTGAAACCATCACCTTTAAAGGCGAGAGCCTGCGTGTGCAAAATGTCGACAAATTTGATTGGACACAGGTTCAGCTTGGCTTGTTCTCGGCGGGCGCACAGGCTTCTGCGCATTGGGCGCCGATTGCAGCGGAAGCGGGCGTCGTCGTTATCGATAACACGTCGCAATTCCGCTATGACTTCGACGTGCCCTTGGTGGTCCCTGAAGTGAACGCA
The DNA here is from genome assembly GCF_001995745.1 of Salinivibrio sp. ML323. Taxonomy (NCBI): domain Bacteria; kingdom Pseudomonadati; phylum Pseudomonadota; class Gammaproteobacteria; order Vibrionales; family Vibrionaceae; genus Salinivibrio; species Salinivibrio sp. ML323. The sequence continues at coordinate 165,762 of NZ_MUES01000002.1, forward strand.
GCCGCGATTGGTGACTTCCGTAATCGTAATATTATTGCCAACCCAAATTGCTCGACGATCCAAATGCTGGTGGCATTAAAACCTATTTACGATGCCGTCGGTATCGAACGTTTAAATGTGTCTACCTACCAATCGGTCTCAGGATCAGGGAAAGCAGGCGTTGATGAGCTTGCCGGGCAGACGGTTAAATTGCTTAACAGCCAAGATGCGGAGCCTGCGTTATACAGCAAGCAAATTGCCTTTAATTGCCTACCACACATCGACCAGTTTATGGAAAATGGCTACACCAAAGAAGAAATGAAAATGGTGTGGGAAACCCAGAAAATTCTTGCCGATGAGATGATAGGGGTTAACCCTACCTGTGTGCGCGTGCCCGTGTTTTACGGTCATGCTGAAGCCGTGCACCTTGAGTGCCGTCAACCGATTGACGCAACGGAAGCGGTAGCGATCTTGAGTCAGCATGAACACATTGACGTCTTTGAAGGGGAAGATTACCCCACTCAGGTGAAAGAAGGCACTGGCTCAGATAAGGTGCTGGTGGGGCGTATTCGCAACGATATTAGTCACCCTAATGGGCTCAACCTCTGGGTGGTAGCAGACAATGTGCGTAAAGGGGCCGCGACTAACTCGGTACAAATTGCGGAAGTATTGGTTCGCGATTACCTTTAAGCAACAAGCGTCGCACCCATAAAAGAGCGTGATAGCCCGCCCATCACCACACTAGGTTGATTGATACCCCATCCGTTGATGGGGTATTTTTTTAGGCATTAATTTTGCAAAGGTGGGCGATACGCGACGTGTGACGATGCTATCATCGAGTCAAAACTGAGGCAGAGCGCCCACAGTTTGATCGCGCAACACACTTTTATATCACCAAACTACAGTTTTTAGCATGGCTTCCGATATAGTTAGATATTTAGTGAGGCCATTTTTGCCATAAGGGAGTGCGGGTGTGTCCAACGCACAGCAAAGTGAACAGTCTTCTTCTCAAACTCGATTGACCATAACCTCGCATCGCGTTAAGCGGCATCTTATTGCCGTCGCAGGGGTATTGGCGGTTGCGCTTGTCAGTGTTTCAACGGTGCCGGTCGAAGCGGCAATACGCATTCTTGGTCCGCAAGATGAAATGGCGGCTGAAACCGCTTCGCCCCAACCAACGCCAGCGGTTGCATCGGCACAACAATATGGTCCAACCGGGGCCAATGAAACCTTGTGGTCGATTGCGACTCAAATGCGCCCTAATACGCAAGTGAGTGTGTATCAGACGCTCGGCGCGATTTTTCGTCTGAATACCGACGCATTCACCAACAACAATATTCATAGTTTGCAGCCGGGTAGCACTTTAGTGATGCCGACGCTGGCGCAAATTGAGCGAGAAAGCACCCAAGATGTGGTCAATCGGCTTGAAATTGATGAAGCGCGTAAGCAAGCCCAAAATACCACGCCACTCAGCGAACAGGTTGAGCAACCGAGTCCGCAACCGTCGCCAGCGCCTTCAACGAACACCCAGCCGGAACAATCGCAACCTGAGCAAACAAGCCAAGACACTTCCCAATCCAGTGAAGAGACTCAGCAAGCCAGTGCGCCTGAACCTCAAGTGGTACAAAACTTACAGTCTCAGCTGCAAGCGTCAGACCAAGAAATGACGCGTTTGGTTGAGAGCAATCATGTGCTCAAGGTTCGTTTGTCTGAGGTTCAGCACGAGCTGAGCGCCCTAAAAGAGCAGATGAGCGGTGATGCTGAAATCAATAAAGAGATCCGGGCATTTTTAGAAAAGCAGCGTCAGCAACAGGTGGCTGAGGACACTCAACCTCCCTCAGTGGTTGAATCTTTACTTGATAGCCCATTATTGCTTGCCATGTTGGCCATCATCCCGGGGGCCTTGATTACAGGGGCCATTTTCTTCTTCCTCGCGCGTCGCAGAAAGCAAGAGGAAGACGCGGAAGAGCCTGCGGCACTGGATCATGATGATATAGACGATATGCCCGTGGTCATGGTGCCCGATCCGGATGAAGACGATGTTGACGATCCGCAAGATGACGATGAGTTAGAGATCACCGATGATGAGACGGCGAGTGAGGATATCGCGTTTGGCGATGATACCGACCTGGACGATCTCGATCTGGATGACGAACTCGATGATATGGCAGGCAATGAATCGAGTGTCGCGCCTACCAGCGATGATGCTATCGGTCTTGAAGACATGGAGCGCGCGCTGGATGAGCTGGCCGATACGCCGCCGGCTGATAAGGATAGCGCTGCCGATGACACATCATCCGACGAGGGGGACGAATCGGAAACGGGCGACACAGAGCAACCTGAAGAGGAAATGAGTGCTGATGAAGCGCTTGCCGCCGAGTGGGCTAAAGCGCTCGAGGAAGGCAATGACAGTGATGTCGACGATATCGATGCCTTGTTAGCAGGTGAAGCTGATGGAAACGCCGCTGAAGCCCCAGCGGAAGAGCCTGAGAGCGAAAGCGCCGAGACGAAAGCGCAAACGTCAGAAGAGCGCGAAGACAATGACGAGCAAGCGCCAAATGACGCGCTATTTGACTCGGTGCTCGACGATGAACCTGAGCTGGATTTAAGCCAAGACATTGATTTATCTGATGATGATAACGATGACAACGTTTCTCTTGATAACACAACCGAGTTGCTTGATGAACTTGTCGGTGATGAAGAGGACGAAGATAGCTGGCTCAATGAAGGGGATGATACCGAGGGCGAATTCGATGAAAGTAGTGACGCCTTACTGGATGAAGTCTTAGACAAAGATGATGACCCTCATTTAGAAGATTCTGACGCTTTACTCGAAGAAGTGTTGGGGGATGACGATGAACCCGACCCACTCGCTGATGATGATCCAGCATTGTGGGGAGAAGAAGACGACAGTGATCCGAACGAAGCGGAGTTAGAGCAACTTCTTTACGCGTCGGATACGCAAACAGAAGAAACACCTGACACTGATCCAGGATCAGAGACAGGTGCTGAGCAAGACAGCGACGCTGACGCACCAGCGGACACTCCCGCCGCGGCAGAGTCTAGCGAGGCCGATGAAGCATCCGCAGCGGACGATCACGCGGAAGACGAGCCGCAAGCAGCGTTAAGTGAAGACGATGCACCGGCGGATGAATCGGCTGAGCCAGAAGCCACGAGCGAGGCCGATGACGCACCCGCAGCTGACGATCACGCGGAAGACGAGCCGCAAGCAGCGTTAAGTGAAGACGATGCACCGGCGGATGAATCGGCTGAGTCAGAAGCTACGAGCGGGGTCGGTGACGCACCCGCGGCGGACGATGACGCGGAAGACGAGCCGCAAGCAGCGTTAAGTGAAGACGATGCACCGGCGGACAAATCGGCTGAGCCAGAAGCCACGAGCGAGGCCGATGACGCACCCGCGGCTGACGATGACGCGGAAGACGAGCCGCAAGCAGCGTTAAGTGAAGACGATGCAGAGGCGGACGAATCGGCTGAGCCAGAAGCCACGAGCGAGGCCGATGAAGAACCCGCGACGGACGATCACGCGGAGGATGAGCCGCAAGCAGCGTTAAGTGAAGACGATGCAGAGGTGGACGAAGCGGCTGAGCCAGAAGCCACGAGCGGGGCCGATGAAGAACCCGCGGCGGACGATGACGCGGAGGATGAGCCGCAAGCAGCGTTAAGTGAAGACAATGCAGAAGCGGACGAATCGGTTGAGCCAGAAGCCACTAGCGAAGCCGATGATGCACCCGCAGCGGACGATCACGCGGAGGATGAGTCGCAAGCAGCGTTAAGTGAAGACGACGCAGAAGCGGACGAATCGGCTGAGCCAGAAGCCACTAGCGAAGCCGATGATGCACCCGCAGCGGACGATCACGCGGAAGACGAGCCGCAAGCAGCGTTAAGTGAAGACGATGCACCGGCGGATGAATCGGCTGAGCCAGAAGCCACGAGCGAGGCCGATGACGCACCCGCAGCTGACGATGACGCGGAAGACGAGCCGCAAGCAGCGTTAAGTGAAGACGATGCAGAGGTGGACGAATCGGCTGAGCCAGAAGCCACTAGCGGGGCCGATGAAGCACCCGCAGCTGACGATCACGCGGAAGACGAGTCGCAAGCAGCATTAAACGAAGACGATGCTGAAGAGGACGAATCGGCTGAGCCAGAAGCTACCCGCGACGAAGATGAAGCGGTTGATGATGACGGCGATAATCTCGACGACATTAGCGAAGAAGACTTACTTGATTTAACCAGCCTACCAGAGTACGACGAAGAAGCGGCATTGGCAGACGCTGAACCGGTTGACGAGCAAGAACAAGCGGATTTAGATAGCGTGCCAGAGCCAGAGCCAGAGCCAGAGCCAGAGCCAGAGCCAGAGCCAGAGCCAGAGCCAGAGCCAGAGCCAGAGCCAGAGCCAGAGCCAGAGCCAGAGCCCGAAGAGCAGCGAGAGCTAGAATCTTATTTAGATGAGCAGCAAGAGGGTGACGTCGCCAAGGAAACGCCTGAGCGTGATGAGCGAGATATCAGCGATCTCGACGATGACGATCACCAAGTGGGTGGCTTAAACATGGAGGCATTGCTCTCCGAGTCAGACGATGACACGCCACTGGATCTTTCCTCACTGTCCGATGAAGAAGCGGCGGTTTGGCAGGCTGATAATGAACCTGAGCCTGAAGCAGAGAGTGAAGACTGGAGTCAACAGCCCGCCATCGATCCGGCGTCATTGGAAACCTTTGAACTCGAGGAAGCCTTAGATGAGGATCTTCTGAGTGAGGGAGAAGCAGAGAGTGAGCTGATTGGTGAAGAGCAAGAAGAAGATGACTACATCAGCATTGAGGAGCTCATGCGAGATGATGGTTCTACGCCAGATATTGATCCTGATAAAGCGGAAATGAATCTGAATGTGGGTTTAGATGAGTTTCCTGATGTGTTAGAAGATATCAGTGCCATTGATGTGGATGGTGATACCGCGAGTACTGAAGCATCGACGAATCTTGACCTTGCCAAAGCGTACTTGGAAATGAACGATATCGATGGGGCGATTTCTTTGCTCGAAAAAGTGATGCAGTCGGGCAACAAGGCCTTGCAGCAAGAAGCACGTCAGTTGCTAGAACAGCTGAGGTAGTGAAAAAACAGGTAGCGAATGCTGCCTGTTTCTTTATGGCGGCAGTGATGGCCAAGCACGCGCTTTTCACCTGCAACTCGAGGGCTTTATGGGTATAATGCGGCGCCTTATTGACGAGTAACGAGAAGGCAGGGCATGAGATTCGCGTTAGGCATTGAGTATGATGGCGCTCAGTTTTACGGTTGGCAGAGGCAACGAGAAGTCACCAGTGTACAGGAACACCTCGAGCGTGCTTTATCGACGGTTGCCAATCATCCTGTCGCCGTACAGTGTGCGGGACGTACCGACTCTGGCGTGCATGGAACAGGACAGGTAGTGCACTTTGACACTGATAATCAGCGTCCATTAAAAGCTTGGACCATGGGTGTCAATGCGAACTTGCCGGATCCGATTGCGGTGCGATGGGCGAAGCCTGTGACAGACGAGTTTCATGCCCGTTTTAGTGCGACCGCGCGACGCTATCGTTATGTGATTTATAATCATCCCTTGCGCCCGGCGATCTTAGCCAAGGGAGTCAGTCACTATCACGCTGAACTTGATGAAACCTTAATGCATCGAGCGGGTCAGTATCTCCTTGGGGAGAATGATTTTTCCTCATTCCGTGCCGCTCAGTGTCAATCGAAATCCCCTTGGCGGAATGTGATGCATTTATCGGTCAACCGTCAAGGACGCTTTATCGTGATTGATATTAAAGCCAATGCGTTTGTGCATCATATGGTTCGCAATATTGTGGGGAGCTTAATGACGGTCGGTCGTCAAGAGCAGCCGCCTGAGTGGATGGCTTGGTTGCTGGCACAAAAAGATCGTACCCAGGCGGCTGCGACCGCGAAAGCTGAAGGCTTGTATCTGGTTGACGTAGACTACCCCGAAACATTTGGGTTGCCTCGTTCACCCATTGGCCCCCTGTTTTTGCCGGATTAGGTGATTGTGGCGGCAAGTACGCTGTACTCATAAAGCACGGAGAAAGAATAGGTAGTACCAGTTTTTTATCCCAAGTCTGACAGACTTGTGATTTAATTCGGTCTAATTTGTTACGAATCCAAGATAGTTGTCCGTCCGCGAGAGCTATCACTAAGTAAAGGTTGTCCATGAGCTGGCTAGAAAAAATATTAACCAAAAGTAATATTGGTTCATCACGCAAGGCGTCGATTCCAGAGGGCGTGTGGACCAAGTGCACGTCGTGTGATCAAGTTCTCTATCACGCGGATGTCGAGCGTAACTTGGAAGTCTGTCCAAAGTGTGAACACCATATGCGCATGCCAGCACGCCGCCGGCTCGACGTGTTTTTGGATAAAGACGGGCGTGAAGAGATTGCCAGTGAGCTTGAACCCAAAGATGTGTTGAAGTTTCGCGATTCGAAAAAGTACAAAGACCGTTTAGCGTCGGCGCAAAAAGCAAGTGGCGAAAAAGACGCCCTGGTGGTTATGAAAGGCCGCGTGTTTGATGTGCCCGTGGTGGCCTGCGCCTTTGAGTTTAAATTTATGGGTGGCTCGATGGGAGCCGTTGTGGGCGCTCGCTTTGTTAAAGCCGTGGATGCGGCGATTGACAATAACTGCGGTTTGGTGTGTTTTTCTGCCAGTGGCGGTGCGCGTATGCAAGAAGCGCTCATGTCACTGATGCAAATGGCCAAAACAAGTGCCGCATTGGAACGCCTTTCCCGCCATAACCTGCCGTTTATCTCAGTATTAACCGACCCGACTTACGGTGGCGTGACGGCCAGTTTTGCCATGTTAGGTGATATCAATGTGGCCGAGCCTAGAGCGATTATCGGTTTCGCGGGGCGCCGAGTGATTGAACAGACCGTGCGTGAGAATCTTCCTGAAGATTTCCAAACCAGTGAGTTTTTGCTTGAGCATGGTGCGATTGACATGATTGTCGATCGCCGAGAAATGCGTCAACGCTTAGCGGGTCTGCTTGCCAAATTGAATAATCGTCACTCACCACTGGTGGTCGATGTAGAACAAGGCAAGCCTGATCTTGAGCCTGAAGCGGCACCGCCTTCTCAAGAGCAATAATTGACCGTGTCCCACGGCGCTATCCTTGGTATCATTTACCCATCATGGAGTAACTGACCAAGCCAATGTCTGAACAACAACACCCAACAGCCACGTCCTCTTTAACGACGTGGCTGTCTTATCTCGAAAGCATCCATACCCGTGCCATCGATCTTGGCCTTGAACGCGTCGCGGCAGTGGCCGAAAAAGCGCAACTGACTAAGCCAGCGCCGACAGTGATTACCGTCGCGGGAACCAATGGTAAAGGCACAACCTGTGCGCTGCTAGAATCGATTTTGCAGCATGCGGGTTATCGCACCGGTGTCTATAGCTCCCCGCATCTAACTCACTATAGTGAGCGCGTGCGCATTAATGGCGAACGGCTAGACGATGCCGCGCACAGCGAAGCGTTCGCGACGATTGAACAAGCGCGTGGTGACACGAGCCTGAGCTTTTTCGAGTTCGGCACCTTGGCCGCATTGCACTTGTTCAAGCAGCATTCGCTGGACGTGGTTATTTTAGAAGTGGGGCTAGGTGGACGCCTCGATGCCACCAACGTAGTGGAGCATGACGTATCGGTGATCACCAGCCTCGCGCTCGATCACTGTGATTGGTTAGGGGATGACATTAACCAAATCGGCTACGAAAAAGCAGGGATTTTCCGAGCAGGTAAACCCGCTGTTTGCGGTCAGCCCTCCCCACCGGCGAGCGTGGCTGCACATGCTGACAGCATTGGCGCCGAGCTACACCAGCTGGGCTATCAATATCAATATACGCTCACGGATAATACCTGGTGTTGGGCGGCAGGGGCGTTTGAGCTGACGGCGTTGCCTATCCCGGCAATACCGTTACAAAATGCCGCCACTGCCTTGATGGCTTTGGGGGTTGCCGAGCTGGAGATCGCAGACACACACATCTCTGACGGGTTAGCCTCGGTGTCGGTACCCGGGCGAATGCAGGTTGTTGCCAATGCGCCTTACACTGTGTTTGACGTTGCTCATAATCCGCACGCGGCCGCTTATTTGGCAGAGAAGTTGGCTGAGTGCAAAGCGGAACGCGGCGGACACGTGCATGCGGTGGTGGCCATGCTATCCGATAAAGACATGGCGGGTACCTTAGCCTGCTTGGACGGAATCGTGGATCACTGGTATCCGGCATCGTTATCTGTGCCTCGAGGTGCACCCGCCGACAGCTTGCCTGTGCCGGCACCACAACAGTTTGCATCACCCAGTGAGGCTTATCAGCAGGCATTAAAACAGGCTGAACCTGCGCGAGACTGTGTGGTCGTATTTGGGTCGTTTCATACTGTTGGGCAGGTAATAAGCGCGCTTAACTAAAACGGAGTCATTGTGGCCAGTAAGTTACAAAAAAGAATCGTGGGTACCTTGGTGTTGGTGTCTATCGGGGTGATAGTGCTGCCAGATGTGCTTGATGGCAAAAAAGAGCATTATCAAGAGAGCTATGAAAGTATCCCACTAAGGGATGATTTTGATAGTGAGGTGAGCCAAGCACCGATTAAAGCCCCACAAGTGGTTGAGGTGGACGCGCCAGACACCAAGGTAAAAGAGCGTCAGACAAACGAATTGGACAACGAGCCTGCGCCTAAACCGGCGGCTAGCGACACCGCCTCTTCGTCAGCCAGTGCTCAAGAAGGGGCGTGGATGATTCGGCTTGGCACCTTTCGCAACCAAGACAACGCCCGACGTTTGGTCAAGCAATTACGCGAAAAAGGCTACCAAGCACATATCTTACCCAAAGCCATCCAACCGGGTGATTTAGCCAAGGTGGTCGTGGGGCCTCACGTCTCCAAATCGGCGTTGGAATCGCAACTGACTGATTTGCAATCTTTGACAGGATTGAAGGGTCAATTGCGTAAATTTGACCCACTCACCCAATAAGAAAACGTTTGCGTGAGCATTTTTTCTGTTAGAATGCGCACGTCTCGAGCAAGTGAATACGATGAATTGGATTGATTACCTCATTATTGGCGTCATTGGTTTTTCGGCGCTAGTTAGTGTTATTCGAGGCTTTGTTAAAGAAGCATTGTCATTGGTGATATGGTTTGGTGCGTTTTTTATCGCCAGTCAGTTTTATACGCAACTGGCGGTTTACCTGACCAATATTGAAGATGCCGTTATTCGTAATGGTAGCGCAATAGCCTTATTGTTCATTGCCACCTTAATAGTGGGGGCGGTGGTCAATTATGTGATTGCTCAGTTGGTAGAGAAAACCGGGTTGTCTGGTACCGATAGGGTGCTGGGTATGGTGTTTGGAAGTGTGCGTGGTGTACTCATTATTGCCGCGATGCTCTTCTTCCTGGATGCCTTCACGTCGGTCGCTCACACCCAAGCATGGGGGCAGTCGCAACTTATTCCTAACTTTGCGGTAGTGATTGAATGGTTTTTCCACTATCTCGAGAACAGTTCCAGTTTCTTACCTGAGATCGCCGGATCTTAGGATGATATTCGCGTAACAAGGAATCGCTGACATGTGTGGTATAGTTGGAATCGTTGGTAACACCCCGGTCAATCAGTCCATTTATGATGCACTGACGGTGCTACAACACCGGGGACAGGATGCAGCCGGGATTGTCACTATTGACGACAATCGTTTCCGGCTTAGAAAAGCCAATGGTCTGGTAAAGGATGTGTTTCAACTTAAGCATATGCAGCGCTTACAAGGCCAAGTGGGTATTGGGCATGTGCGTTATCCAACCGCGGGGAGTTCGAGTGCGTCAGAAGCGCAGCCGTTTTATGTCAACTCGCCTTACGGTATTACCCTGGCGCACAATGGTAACCTCACCAATGCCCAAGACTTGCGTCAGTCGCTATTCGAGAAAGATCGTCGTCACCTTAATACCACCTCTGATTCTGAAATCCTGCTTAACGTCCTTGCCCACCAGTTATCAACCGCGACATCGCATCCATTAACGGTTGACGATATGTTTGCCGCGGTGGCGTCGGTGCATCGCCAAGTGTCGGGGGCTTATGCGGTCGTGGCCATGGTCATTGGTCATGGTGTGATCGCGTTCCGTGACCCTAAAGGCATTCGGCCACTCTGTTTAGGTAAGCGCGATACGGAGGCGGGCACTGAATACATGGTGGCGTCGGAGACAGTGGCGTTGGATGCGGTCGGGTTTGATTTTGTCCGTGATGTGGCACCCGGTGAAGCTATCTATATCACGCTGGATGGGCAACTGCATACCAGTCAATGTGCGGATACGCCGAGTTTAAACCCCTGTATCTTTGAATTTGTCTACTTCTCTCGCCCTGACTCCTTTATCGATAAGGTTTCCGTATACGGCGCGCGTATTCGTATGGGCCAAAAACTGGGGGCTAAAATTCAACGTGAGTGGGATGACGCTGACATTGATGTGGTGATCCCAATTCCAGAGACCTCCTGTGACATCGCTTTGGAGATTGCCCAAGTGCTGGGTAAGCCTTACCGCCAAGGCTTTGTCAAAAACCGTTACGTCGGGCGGACCTTTATTATGCCTGGGCAACAAATGCGTCGGAAATCGGTGCGCCGTAAACTCAATGCCATTGGTTCTGAATTTAAAGACAAGCGCGTTTTGTTGGTCGATGACTCGATAGTCCGCGGCACCACCTCGGAGCAAATTATCGAAATGGCGCGCGAGGCGGGAGCAAAAGAAGTGTATATGGCATCAGCCGCTCCCGAAGTGCGCTTTCCTAACGTCTATGGCATCGACATGCCCAGTGTCAACGAGCTGATCGCCCATGGCCGTGAAGTTGATGAAATTGGTCAACTGATTGGTGCAGATGGTTTGGTCTACCAAGATCTGTCTGACTTGGTGGCGGCGGTTGGCGAAGCGAACCCAGCTATTGAGCGCTTTGAGACATCCGTATTCAGTGGTGAATATGTCACTCAAGATGTCGATCAAGCTTATCTCGAGTATATACAAAGCTTGCGTAACGACGATGCGAAAACGGTACGCGAGCAGCAGCAAGAGCTAGCGAACTTAGAGATACATAACGAGGACTAACTGAAAACGCCGCGACAGTTATCGCGGCGCTCTTCACTGGTATCCTGCTACGCCCATGTTGACTAATGGGTAAAGACAGGCCCCATGCCGACATTCCATAGGATGACCGAGGCAGCCAGAATCGCGACCAGCAATACTAACCCGCAAGTGACGACAGAGCTGGCATAGATGAATCCTCGCTCTTCAGGGATCTCCATCAATATGGGAACCCCCGTGTAGAGGAGGTAGACAGAGTAGGCAATGCCAATCAAGCCGACGATCATCACAAACCACACCACTGGATAAAGCGTGGCGAGTCCCACCATAAAGATGGGCGTTGCGGTATAGGCTGCCAGTTCAAGACACTGGGTGTAAGTCGGAGCGGAACCGAACGTACGACTCATCCATAATGTGAGATAGGCCAACGCCGCGACACCGCCCAACAAAGCAAGATACATGGCACTGGCGATGAACAGGGCGCTTTGCGGGGTCATAAAGATGGGATCCCCCGCGCCGATTTGCCAACCAATGTGGACGCTCGCGTAGTAGGCACAAACAGGCGGGATTAACGCGAGTAACAACGCGTGACCAATGCTGTTTGAAGCGGCCTCGTGGCGCTCGCCAATCGCTTTCCATTCCTTTTTGGGATGGGTATATAACCCTAATAAATGACTCAAAATCATAGTAACCCCGCTCGTTATTCCCTCAGTGAAGTCAGGTGCAACGGTTGGCGCACGACGCCTCAAGTAACTGCTTCTTCTCTGCTCGTATGCGGAGGATAGATGCCGTGTACACTCTTCTTTAGTAACGAATAGTTGTTGGTACCTGAATTGGCAAGTTTTCTTCTCGACAAAAATCGCCTTTCTGCGCATGGCTCACTGGCGCGATATTGAGATAATGCCGATATACATTCTTGTGATAGACATCATGTATTAATTGTTACAAGTCTTACTTTTAATACAGAGTAGCGTACTCTTATAGTGTCATTGATTTTCAAGCCTTTTTTATGCTGCCGATAAATGGCTTTGACGGCTCACCTGCTTGAATGCTAAGAAAATTATTATTTTAAACAGCTGTTTATAGAGCGCTTCTGAATTAAATCTCATTAGCGATCACAGGTGTGCCTGAATTCAACTACGATTAGTGCAGTGAGAAAGAAAACAGCCGCTGCTTTGCAGTCCTGGAGGAGAGCGTCGTGTTGCATAATAAAGAGATCTTAATCGTCGAAGATGATCCCGTCTTCAGTCGGATGATTGCGTCTTTTCTCGAAAGAGAGGGAGCGGTAGTACGTGAGGTCGAAAATGGTTTAGAAGGGTTGCAAGCGCTGAGGCAATCGATTCCTGACTTATTGATCAGTGATCTATCGATGCCGGTAATGACAGGCTTAGAATTCGTTGAGGAGGTGAGCCTTGAATACCCAATGCTACCTATAATCGTGATCTCTGGCACCGGGGGGATGGCAGATGTAGCTCAAGCGCTTCGCTTTGGGGTGAAGGACTTTTTGATCAAACCGATCGAAGATATCAATGTGGTCAAAAAAGCCATCGAAGCGGTGGTTGATGATGCCAACGACGATGTACACGCCAGCGATGATTTTAGTCAACAATGGTTTAAGGTGAGCGAGGACGCGGATCGCGGCGCATCAGAGACGGAACTGAAATGGCACCTTGATGCCTTACGCCACAACCCAGGTAGCGCACGTGAACTATTAATGGGGTTGATGCCAGAACCCGACTCGCAACAAGGTGCTTGGCGTCTTTCCTATCACTCACTGCAATCGGCAGATACCAACCCCATTGTGCTGGATTATGCATGGTTGATGGGCGGGAAAATGGCATTTTATGTGGTCGACTCTGCCTCGGCAGAGGAAGACGGTACCGCGACCACCTTGATGATCCGTGCGTTTTTTAATGATTTTGTCCGCTCAGGTGATGTTAATGAAAGAGGGTTTCTCACCCTGGTAAAACGGATCGAGGATGCGATTCGCGCCTCAGCCTATACGTCGCCGGTTCGTGCGATGTTCGGTGTGCTAAACACCGCCGATAATCAGCTTGATATTTTACCGGCGGGGATAAAAGCCACGGTGGATAGCTGCGGGTCGACAAGCCTGGTTCACAATGATCACTGGTTGGGGCGCGACGCGTTCTCGAGCCAGTTTCAAAGCGTTGATCTTCAATCAGGTGATGCACGTGTGTCATTGAGTGAAGTGGGCTTGAACAGTTTCAGTGTCGATATTCAAAAAATCGCTTAACGACCCAGCGATGCAATGTCGAATAGTCAACCCTATGTAAAGGTGAGTGGCCGTGGTGGGTGCTCGCCTTTGTTGCTGTGTGGGCTTAACATCCGTATACTTTCGTCGCTCTGGACAGGCTGCTACTGGCGATAGACATCAGGGACAGAACGACATGAAACATTGGTATCTACTTTATTGTAAGCGCGCGGAACAGCAACGCGCAGAGCAAAATTTGAAGCGCCAAGGCGTTGATTGTTACTACCCGATAGTGACGGTGGAAAAGCTGCGTCGTGGTAAGTGTCAGCACGTTGAGGAGCCGCTCTTTCCCAACTATATTTTTGTCGGTTTTGATCCCGACCTTGTGCAGTATACGAGTGTTCGCTCCACGCGTGGTGTAGTTGATTTCGTTCGCCAAGGTGCGTATCCCATCAAGGTCGACTTGGCATTGATTCAACAACTGATGACGATAGAAGACTGTGACGAACAACGCGACGCGCTCTACCAAGGCTTCAAGCCCGGACAGTCGGTGATGATTGAAAAGGGGCAGTTTGCAGGCACGGAAGCGATCTTCAAAGAAAAAGACGGCGAGAAGCGCTGTATTTTGCTGATAAATATGCTTAGCAAGCAAACTGAACTACATATCGATAACGCCGATATCAGTGCTTCCAGATAACCCGCTCTCCTGGTTTGGCTGCTACACTCTTCAAGGGGACAGTTTAAAGTAGGGGAGGCAGTCGTTGGAGTCGGTACTTATCGTTGAAGACAGCCGGTCGTTTCGCATGCTGGCTGAACAGCAGGTGAAAAAAGCGGGTTTTGCCCCCGTGACCTGTACCTGCCTAGCCGAAACACGGGATGTGCTAGCTCACAACACCCCCTTTCTCTGTGCGATCCTCGATTATAATCTGCCAGACGCTCACCACGGCGAAGTCATCGATTTATGTTTATCCGCAGGGCTTAAAGTGGTTGTCCTCACCGCCTCGCAAAGCGAGAAAACGCGTGATGAGATCCTATCAAAGCCCATTATTGATTATATCCCCAAAGACAGTAGTCATTGTATTGATGCGGTTTGCCGACTCATTAAGCGTTTAGCTGACAATCAAGGCCATCGTGTGCTGGTGGTGGATGACTCAGCCTCGATACGTCAACGTATCTCTGCGTTGTTGGCGCGCCAGTATTTAACCGTATTGGAAGCAGAAAATGGTGAACAGGCACTTGACGTGGTGGAAAAAACGCCAGATATATCGCTGGTTATCACTGATTACGATATGCCTAAAATGAATGGTCTTCAGCTTGTATCTGCACTTCGCAAGAGAGATACCGAGTGTTCCCAGGCGATCATTGGCTTGTCTGGACATCATGATAGTGCGCTAACGGCACGCTTTCTCAAAGCAGGGGCCAACGATTACCTGCCCAAACCGTTTAATCAGGAAGAGTTTTTCTGTCGCGTTCATAGCTGCTTGAATGCGATTGATATCGAATGGCGGTTATTTCTTTTAGCCAATACAGATTTTCTCACGCGGCTTTGTAATCGACGCTATTTCTTTGAGCGAGGTGACCAGCTGGCGACTGAGGCGCGTAAGCATCTAGCGATTATTGATATTGATTATTTTAAACGCATTAATGATGAGTTTGGTCATCATATCGGTGACGATGTGTTGGTTGAGATCGCGCAAATGCTGGCAGACGCTTTCCCGGAGGACACGGTCGCCCGCTTGGGGGGAGAAGAGTTTTGTGTGTTATCACTTGGTGATTTGGCGGTGTTTCAGCAATCGTTAGACACGTACCGCCAATCGGTGGCTGATCGCCCCATACAGGTGTTAGATCAGACGCTGAAAGTTACGGTGAGTATTGGCGTGGACTCGCAAGCTGCTTCTCTTTCACGCCTTTTACACATGGCTGATAAAGCCTTGTATCAGGCAAAAGCGTCTGGTAGAAATCAAATGGTGGTATATCAAGGGTAAATGGCTGCATTGCCTAAAAAATGATACGAAATAACGCATAAAGTGTACGCTCAGTTGTAGGTGTTGCGTCAAATTTCTGCGAGATATGTGTCATTGTTGAGAAATTTGCGCAATTTCTGTCTACACGCACTGAATTGCCCTTACCCTGTATCGCTTCTTGCCCCATTGCGTGTATTGTCGCGCAAAATTAACGTGAAGACGTGGTGCGTTGCAGATGGAATATAAAGTGTTGGTTGTGGAGGATAGTCGACCTTTCAGGCGGTTACTTGAAGCCGAGATACGAAAGGCCGGTTACATCCCATGTATAGCAGACTCAATCGAGCAAGCAGAGAAGATCCTCAACCAAGAGACCGACTTTCTTTGCGCTATCCTCGATTACTGCCTGCCCGACGGGCAGGACGGTGAAATCATCGATGTTTGTTTGTCGCTGAATATAAAAGTGATTGTGCTCACTGCGATGATGGACGCCCGGACTCGGGAGCGTGTGCTAGCCAAAACCGTTATTGATTACATCCCCAAAGATAGTCCTTCGTGCGTGTCGTCGATAGCGCCTTTACTTAACCGCTTGGAAAAGAACCATCAGCACCATGTGTTAGTCGTGGATGATTCACTGACGGCACGCCGTTACGTGCGTAGCTTATTGGAACGGCAATACCTTAATGTCCTCGAAGCACAAAATGGCCAAGAGGCCTTAGCTATGGTGCGGCGTGATAAGCGAATTTCTTTGGTGATTACTGATTACACCATGCCAGAAATGGATGGCGTGAGCGTGGTCAAGGCACTACGCAAGCTGAAGACAGACGGCCAGTTGGCGATTATTGGCTTATCGGGTGAGGAGGATTCCAGCTTAACGGCACGGTTTTTGAAGGCAGGGGCGAATGATTTTTTGGCCAAACCGTTTAACCAAGAGGAGTTTTATTGTCGTTTGCATAGCACATTGAATGCGCTCGATACTGAACGTCGTTTATTTAATATGGCCAACACGGATTATTTAACCCAGGTGTGGAATCGACGTTATTTTTTCGAACACCCCCACACTCGCTCACACAAAGGGCCGCGGAGTTTGGCGCTGATTGACATCGACCATTTTAAAAAGATCAATGATCAATTTGGCCATCATATTGGTGATATTACGCTGATTGAGCTGGCAAAAATGATGAAACGTTATTTTCCAGAAGGCATGGTCGCTCGCTTTGGTGGGGAAGAGTTTTGTATCCTCTACGGCAATGACGAGCTGGGCTTTGTGCGCCGACTTGAGGCGATGCGAGAAGAATTGGAAAAGACCGTTTGGTCACCCTACGACAAGACGTTTTCAATCACCATTAGTATTGGGATGGTCCATGCCGATGCGCATATTGATGAACTTGTTCAGCGTGCCGATTGGTGTTTGTACCAAGCCAAGGCAGGGGGACGAAACCAGCTCAAAACAGATTTAGTATCCTGAAAAAAAAGAGGGCCATTTTGACCCTCTTGCCTGCTAGTGACCATCGTGGTATTGCTCACAGGCCATGAGCGTGTTTTCAATCAAGGTTGCGACAGTCATGGGGCCCACACCACCGGGGACAGGGGTAATATGACTGGCTTTTTCATAAGCGAGATCGTATTCGATGTCGCCAATCAGTTTGCCGTTTTCCATGCGGTTAATGCCCACATCAATCACAATTGCGCCGGGTTTAATCCATTCGCCAGGAATAAACTTAGGCTTACCGACCGCCACCACCAGGACGTCGGCCTGGCGAACATGCCCCTCTAAGTCTTGAGTAAAACGGTGGCACGTTGTAGTTGTGCAGCCAGCCAACAGCAGCTCCAATGTCATCGGGCGACCAACAATATTGGAGGCGCCGACGACCACAGCATGTTTACCACGAAGAGGCACATTGTAGCGGTCTAGGAGGGTAATGATCCCTTTTGGTGTGCAAGAACGCAGCGTTGGCATGCGTTGGCACAGGCGGCCGACATTATAGGGATGAAAGCCGTCGACATCTTTGTCTGGGCGGATGCGCTCCAACACGGACGTGGCATCAATCCCTGCAGGTAAGGGCAGTTGGACGAGAATGCCATCAATGCTGTCATCTGCATTCAAGGTGTCGATGAGTGAGAGTAACTCTTGTTGAGAGCAAGACGTGGGGAGGTCATAGGACCGTGATACAAACCCCACTTCATCACAAACACGGCGTTTACTGCCAACGTAAACCTGTGACGCAGGATCGTCTCCAACCAGAATTACCGCCAATCCGGGGGCCCTACGTCCCGCTTGCGTGCGAGCAGAGACGCGAGCGGCAACCTCTCGGCGCACGGTTTGCGCGATCAGCTTTCCATCAATGAGTTGTGCGGCCATAACTATCCTTCGGCTAAAGCAATGTTGGCAATAGTGTGACAAAAAACGCGCCTAAAAGCTATTGCGCAAACGTTTGCTTTTGCACTTTAGTGAGGATGAAGGAAAAATAATAAGCCGTCCATGGCGGCACGATGCTTTGTTAGACGGAAACACGAAAAGAACAGGCTTAGCGCTCTCGCCTCCCTGCGTCGCATCAATGGATAACCAGTAAACGATGTGGTTTTGAGCAACCGCGTCAAGATTTTAGGGAAAAGCGTTGACGACGCCTAACGTCGCTTTATAATCCACGCTGCGTAAAGACAGTGCGCCCTTAGCTCAGTTGGATAGAGCAACGGCCTTCTAAGCCGTGGGTCACAGGTTCGAATCCTGTAGGGCGCGCCATTTTACTTTCTCCCCCGTTTTCTCTCCCAATTGCTCTGAAAATAACCAAACGCGCATAAAACCGTAAAAACTGTGATCTTACGCGGTTGAATTGTGAGATATCACCCCAATTTCGATATTGAAACGCCATCGGTCGCCCCTTGTCTCGACTCAGTTGACGGGTGCCGCTATAATAGCGCGTCTTAATTTTCAGTCTCGGATGAGATAGCTCGATACGCCAATCGCGTGTATCCGGATTCGCAGGGGCTATGACGGATTCATAGCTCAGATGATGCCACCAGTAAAACTGGTAAACATCACTCAGTACCCCTGAGTAAATTTGAGGTTAAATTTATAATGCAAGTTACCGTTGAAACCACCGAAGGCCTTAAGCGCCAAATGACCATCACAGTGCCTGCTGCCAACATCGATGATGCAGTCACTAAAGAGCTACGCAATATCGCTAAGAATCGTCGTTTTGATGGTTTCCGTAAAGGTAAAGTTCCATTGAAGATGGTGTCACGCATGTACGGTGACACAGTACGCCAAGACGTGCTGGGCGAAGTGATGCAGCGTCACTTCATTGAAGCGATGATCCAAGAAAAAGTGAACCCAGCAGGGGCGCCAAGCTTTACACCCGTTGAAAACGAAGCGGGTCAAGATTTGGTCTTTAAAGCTGACTTTGAAGTGTACCCAGAAGTGGAGCTGCAAGGTCTAGACGCGATTAGCGTTGAAAAGCCAAAAGCCGAAGTGCAGGAAAGCGATGTGGATGAAATGCTTGATACGCTACGCAAGCAACAAGCAAGCTGGGTAGAAGCAGACGGTGAAGCGAAAGAGAACAGCCGTGTCACCTTAGACTTTGTGGGTACCATCGACGGTGAAGAGTTTGAAGGCGGTAAAGCTGAAGGCTTCCAACTAGAAATGGGCCAAGGTCGTATGATCCCAGGCTTTGAAGACGGCCTAGTGGGTAAAAAAGCGGGTGAAGAATTCACTATCGATGTGAACTTCCCAGACGACTACCACGCTGAGAACCTAAAAGGTAAAGCAGCACGGTTTGCGATTAAACTGCATACAGTGGAAGAACAAGAGCTGCCTGAGCTGACTGAAGAGTTCGTACAGCGCTTTGGCATTGCTGATGGCAGCGTAGAAGGCCTGAAAGCAGAAGTGCGTAAAAACATGGATCGCGAGCTCAAGCAAGCGATCAAAAACAAGGTAAAAGAGCAGGTACTAGACGGCTTGGTTGAGCAAAACCAAATCGATGTACCGTCTGCGCTGATTGAGCAAGAAATTGGCACCTTGCGCCAGCAAGCGGCACAGCGCTTTGGTGGCAACATGGACAGCGCGTCTCAGCTACCCCGTGAGCTATTTGAAGAGCAAGCCAAACGCCGTGTAAGCGTTGGCCTGCTGCTTGGTGAAGTGATCAAGTCGGAAGAGCTTGAAGCGGATGATGAGCGCGTTAAAGCACTGATCGAAGAAATGGCATCGGCGTATGAAGATCCATCAGAAGTTGTCGCTTACTATGAGAAAGACGAAAAGCTGATGGAAAACATGCGTAACGTCGCGCTAGAAGAGCAAGCGATTGATGCACTGCTAGCAAAAGCCACTGTCACCGAAGCTGAAGTCGGCTTTAGTGACTTGATGAACGCTTCGCAGCAAGCTTAATCAAGGTTAAAAAACGTTTGTGTCGCATTGACACTGCGTAAATGGATTTGCTTACAATGGCCCTAATGACTTGTCATTTGGGCCATTTTTTCCATCTACTGAGTCGCTATACGGGCCGCTTAGCCGTTGAGAGTGCGAGACGTTTTAGCCACAAAAAATCTTGTTGGATCATTAAGCTGCGTTCATCGATTTAAGATTTTAGTGACCTGTTACAGCGTTTTGTGCTAAACCTTGGTTAAGGCAAGAGTTATAACGAATTCGATTAGGGATATTACGCTATGAGCCAACAACACAATAATGCCATGCCGCCAATTATGGACGCCCTTGTCCCTATGGTGGTGGAACAAACCTCGCGCGGCGAGCGCTCTTACGATATATACTCTCGCCTGCTTAAAGAACGCATCATCTTCCTCACTGGGCAAGTGGAAGATCAAATGGCAAATTTGATTGTGGCGCAGATGCTGTTCTTAGAGTCAGAGAATCCAGAAAAAGACATTTATTTGTACATCAACTCACCAGGTGGCGTGGTCACGGCGGGGATGGCGATTTATGACACCATGCAGTTTATTAAACCAGATGTGAGCACTCTGTGTACTGGCCAAGCCTGCTCAATGGGGTCGTTCCTGTTGGCTGGGGGGGCGAAAGGCAAACGGTATTGCCTACCGAATTCACGGGTGATGATTCACCAGCCGCTAGGAGGCTTCCAAGGCCAAGCGTCTGACATTGAAATTCATGCCCAAGAAATGATCAAAACCAAGCACCGCCTCAACACCTTGTTAGCTGAGCATACAGGCCAGCCGATGGAAGTGATTGAGCGTGACACCGACCGTGATAACTTCATGGCGGCACAAGAAGCGGTGGACTATGGCTTGGTTGACGCCGTATTAAGTCAACGAGACTAAACCCAACATGCCTTAGGGCGTTGAAATCAAGCAAGCTGCGTGAACAAGTGCAAAGCTTGTCAGTGGTTGGGTCGGAAAAAGTGGCCGATTTGTTGTAAACTCAACATAAGGCAACGACGGGCAAATGCCCCAAAGAGGTTAGCGAATGACAGACAAGCGAAAAGACGGTGGAAGCGGAAAGCTGCTTTACTGCTCATTCTGTGGTAAGAGCCAACACGAAGTTCGTAAGTTAATTGCCGGGCCATCGGTCTACATATGTGATGAGTGTGTTGACCTGTGTAATGACATTATCCGCGAAGAAATCAAAGAAGTGATGCCGAAGCGCGAGGGAGATACCTTGCCCGCGCCGAGTGAAATTCGTGCACACCTTGACGATTATGTCATTGGTCAAGAGCAAGCGAAAAAAGTGCTCTCGGTTGCAGTATACAACCACTACAAACGCTTGCGAAACGGTGACAAAAGCGCAGATGGCGTGGAGCTGGGCAAGAGTAACATCTTGCTGATCGGCCCTACCGGTAGTGGTAAAACATTACTGGCCGAGACGCTTGCGCGCTTTTTGGATGTGCCATTTACCATGGCAGACGCCACCACATTGACCGAGGCCGGTTATGTGGGTGAAGACGTAGAAAACATTATCCAGAAGCTGTTGCAAAAGTGCGATTACGATGTCGCCAAAGCGGAGCGTGGAATCGTTTATATCGATGAGATTGACAAGGTCTCTCGTAAATCCGACAACCCATCTATTACCCGAGACGTTTCTGGGGAAGGGGTGCAACAGGCACTGCTTAAATTGGTAGAAGGAACAGTCGCCTCGATTCCTCCTCAGGGAGGACGTAAGCATCCACAGCAGGAATTTTTGCAAGTAGACACGTCGAAAATCCTGTTTATCTGTGGCGGTGCGTTTGCGGGCCTCGATAAAGTGGTGGAGCAACGTGTCGACACAGGCTCTGGCATTGGCTTTGGTGCACAGGTCAAAGGTGCCACGGATCGTTCAGCCGACGAGTTCTTTGGCAAAGTTGAACCTGAAGACATGGTGAAATACGGTCTGATCCCTGAATTTATCGGGCGTCTGCCTGTTACCGCGGTATTGAGAGAGCTCGATGAAGATGCCTTGGTGCAAATTCTACGTGAACCTAAGAACGCACTCACGAAGCAGTATGGTGCCTTGCTTGAGCTAGACGGTGTCGAGCTTGAGTTCCGGGACGACGCACTGCGTGCTATCGCTAAAAAAGCGATGGAGCGTAAAACAGGTGCACGTGGCCTGCGCTCGATTGTCGAAGCTGTGTTGTTGGATACCATGTACGACTTACCGTCAATGAAAGACGTGAGCAAAGTGGTGATTGACGATTCAGTGATCCGAGGTGAATCTGCACCTCTACTGATGTATGAACACGCGGATAACCAAGCGGCGGGTGGCGAGTAATATCGTTACATAAGGTTATCAGTGATATAGAAAAAGGGAGTGACAACTCCCTTTTTTATTTTCTGACGGTTGAGCCGTTGAAACCTGTCCAATAGACCCCATATACTCATAATCAGATTGAACGGAAGAGAGAAGCATATGAACTTGGAGCGTTCCGAGCGCATTGACATTCCGGTGCTGCCACTTCGGGATGTGGTGGTTTATCCTCACATGGTGATCCCGCTTTTTGTGGGAAGGGAAAAGTCGATACGCTGCCTTGAAGCGGCGATGGACAACGACAAACAGATTCTACTGGTTGCGCAAAAAGATGCCGCCACTGATGATCCAAGTATCTCAGATTTATACACCGTTGGTACGGTGGCAACCATTCTCCAGCTTCTTAAACTTCCAGATGGCACGGTGAAAGTGCTGGTTGAAGGGATGCAGCGTGCGCGCATCGAGCAGTTTAGTGAAGATGATTTCTTCACTGCGCAGGCCGAGTATTTGACCACGCCAAGCTTGGATGAGCGTGAGCAAGAAGTGTTGGTTCGCACGGCGATCAGCCAGTTTGAAGGCTTTATTAAGCTCAACAAGAAGATCCCGCCAGAAGTACTGACATCCTTAAATGGTATTGAAGAGGCGGCGCGTCTCGCTGATACCATTGCTGCCCACATGCCGCTTAAGCTTGAAGACAAGCAAAACGTGTTGGAAATCGTTGATATTTCCGAGCGTCTCGAATACCTGATGACCATGATGGAGTCTGAGATTGACTTGCTTCAGGTTGAGAAGCGCATCCGTGGCCGCGTTAAAAAGCAAATGGAAAAGAGCCAGCGCGAGTACTATCTCAATGAGCAAATGAAAGCCATTCAGAAAGAGCTGGGTGAGCTGGATGATGCGCCGGATGAGTTTGAAGCGCTGAAGCAAAAAATCGAAGAGTCAAAAATGCCGCAGGAGGCGCGGGAAAAAACCGAGCAAGAACTGCAAAAGCTGAAAATGATGTCTCCGATGTCGGCGGAAGCGACTGTGGTACGCAGCTATATCGATTGGATGATTAGTGTGCCATGGGCGAAGCGCTCAAAAGTGAAGAAAAACTTAGCCCGGGCGGAAGAAGTATTGAACGCCGATCACTACGGGCTTGAGCGTGTCAAAGACCGCATCTTGGAATACCTCGCGGTACAGAACCGGATGAAGAAGCTGAAAGGTCCGATTCTTTGCTTAGTGGGACCGCCAGGGGTGGGTAAAACCTCGCTAGGGCAGTCTATTGCGCGTGCCACCGGGCGTAAATATACCCGTATGGCCTTGGGTGGTGTGCGTGATGAAGCGGAAATCCGTGGTCATCGCCGGACCTACATCGGCTCATTACCCGGCAAGCTGATTCAGAAGATGTCTAAAGTGGGCGTCCGTAACCCGCTGTTCCTGCTTGATGAAATCGATAAGGTATCGTCTGACATGCGCGGCGATCCATCATCAGCGTTACTTGAAGTGCTCGATCCTGAGCAAAACAACGCGTTTAACGACCATTATCTAGAGGTCGACTATGATCTCTCGGATGTGATGTTCGTGGCGACGTCTAACTCGATGAATATCCCCGGCCCGCTGCTGGATCGGATGGAAGTGATCCGGCTTTCAGGTTACACCGAGGACGAGAAGCTCAACATTGCTAAACAGCATTTGATTGACAAGCAAGTGGCGCGCAATGGCTTGAAAGCGCATGAGATCACCATTGAAGACTCGGCAATCATCGGCATTATTCGTTACTACACACGCGAAGCGGGCGTACGTAGCCTTGAGCGAGAGATTTCTAAGCTATGCCGCAAGACGGTAAAAGAAATCCTGCTTAATAGCGAACTTAAGCAAGTGACGGTGACGGATGAGAACTTGCCAGATTACTTAGGCGTCCGCCGCTTTGATTACGGTAAAGCGGATGAGCAAAATCGCGTGGGTCAAGTAACTGGGCTTGCTTGGACTGAAGTGGGTGGCGACTTGCTCACTATCGAGACCGAAGCGATGCCAGGTAAAGGCAAACTGACGCACACAGGCTCGCTGGGCGATGTGATGCAAGAGTCGGTGCAAGCGGCGATGACCGTGGTGCGTAGCCGTGCTGACAAACTGGGTATCAATAGCGACTTTTACGAGAAGCGTGATATTCATGTCCACGTCCCTGAAGGCGCTACCCCGAAAGACGGACCGAGCGCAGGTATCGCGATGTGTACCGCGTTAGTTTCAAGCTTAACCGGTAACTCCGTGCGTTCCGATGTGGCAATGACCGGCGAGATCACCTTACGTGGTGAAGTGCTCCCGATTGGTGGCTTGAAAGAAAAACTATTGGCTGCACGTCGCGGGGGTATCAAAACCGTTGTCATTCCAAAAGAGAACGAGCGCGATCTGGAGGACATTCCTGCTAACGTCAAAGAGGATTTATCTATCCATCCAGTGCGCTGGATTGACGAGGTTTTAACCATTGCGTTAGAGAATAACCCACTCGGCATTGAGTTGGTTAACGCCGAAAAGAGTGACATGCAGCAAAATTAAGCAACGTAAAACGCTGACAGGCAGTAAAAGGCTTGTCAGCGTTTTTTTTGCTCGCTAACGTTGCTCTGACGCATTGCCTGCATGGGGCGGGCAAGCGCGCTTTCAACGTCTTTCGTCGACAAAGCGTCTGTTATTGAACACCGCAACATTGATAGGTTTGCGGAGATGTAATCTAAGGGGATGAAAAAGTGAATAAGTCGGAACTGATTGATCATATTGCAGAAGGTGCGGATATTTCTAAGGCCTCAGCAAACCGTGCATTGGATGCCTTCGTCGAGGCGGTGTCTGACACATTGAAGTCAGGCGACCAAGTCGCGCTAGTGGGCTTTGGCACCTTCTCTGTACGCGAACGCGCCGCACGCAAGGGCCGTAACCCGCAGACTGGCGCTGAAATTGATATCGCAGCGGCCAAAGTACCTGGCTTTAAAGCGGGTAAAGCCTTAAAAGACGCCGTTAACGAGTAATAATCACGTGACTCGCTGCCGAATTATTCGCGTTTGACGGGGCGTTGGAGCTGCAAAGCCACTAACAACCGCGTATAATTCTGCACACAAGAGCGTAAAGGCGCATCACATGATGCGCCTTTTTAGTTGAAAACCAACCAGCCCAAACCAGTTGGAGTACCGGCCAGTTATGATGGAACGTATACGCGAAGGCACCAATAGTCTTGCGGTGAAGATCATTTTAAGCCTTATTATCTTTTCCTTTGCTTTTGCCGGTGTCGGCAGCTATCTGGCAGGCGGTTCCAACCCGCCCGCTGCAACCGTCGGCGATAAAGAAATCAGCCGTGCAGAGCTCGATCGAGCTTATCAAAACGAACGTGCTCGTATGCAGCAACAGGCGGGAGAGCAGTTTAATCAACTGCTGGGTAACCCAGAGTATGTGAAGCGTTTTCGTCAAAACATCTTAGATCGAATGATCAATGACTTGCTGTTAGAGCAGGCAGCCAGCGACCTTGGCCTGCGTGTGAGTGATGCACAAGTCAAAGCCGCGATCCGTGAGATGCCACAGTTCCGTCAAGGCGGGCAGTTTAATAACGACCGCTACCAGGCCGCTCTGCGCCAAACGGGCATGAGTGCCGATGAGTTTGCTAATTACATGCGCACGGATTTAATGCGTCAGCAACTGGTAAATGGCTTACAAAGTTCGGGGTTTGTGTTACCGAGTGAGCTGGAAAGCCTGTATCGCCTAGAAGCACAGAGTCGGCAAGTGCGCACCATCACGCTCCCGGTGGATGATTTTGCGGAGCAGGTAACGCTCACGGACGATGAGCTAGAAGCATACTATCAAGCTCACCGAGACGATTATATCCAACCTCGCATGGTCAAAGTCGCTTATGTAGAGCTAACGGGAGAGGGACTGGCTAATGAGGTTCAGATCTCGGATGAAGCCATCGCGACTTATTACCAAGAGAACCAGTCTCAGTATGGCTCACAAGAACGTCGTAAAGTCAGCCACATCCTAATTGAAGGAACAGGTGATGAGGCCAAAGCCAAAGCTGAGCAAGCGTTAGAGCGCCTGAACCAAGGCGACGCATTTTCCGCGCTGGCAAAGGAAATGTCTGATGACACCTTCAGTGCTGAGCAGGGTGGGTCACTGGATTGGATTGAACCTGGTGTGATGGATCCGGCGTTCGAGAAAGCGGCGTATGCGTTGTCAGAGAAAGGCGATACCTCTGGGCTGGTTCAATCTGACTTTGGTTATCATATTATCCGTTTAGATGATATTGATCCGGCGGATGTCACTCCGCTTGCAGAGGTAAAAGACGATATTCGTAGCGAATTGCAACAAGCGCGTGCGGCGGATCGTTTCTACGCGCAGTCTACCACACTAGCGGAAGTCGCGTTTGAAGAAGCGAACGGTTTGGAGCCAGCGGCTGACGCGGTGAATGGCAAGGTGCAGTATACTGATTACTTTGCGTTAGACGCGGCGACTGGCTTGATGGCTCGCCCTCAAATCCAGCAAGCACTTGACAGCTATGATGTACGTGAAAACGGGCTCAACTCAGAGTTGATTGAATTGTCTGGCGAGCATGCCATTGTCGTGCGTCTTGATGATGTGAAGCCGGAAAAGCAGCTCAGCTTTGCTGACGTGAAAGAGCAAGTTCGCGAAACGCTTGCTGCCGAGAAAGGGCAAGAGCAGGCGAAAGAAACGGCTGGAGACTTGATTACCCAGCTCGAAGAAAGCGGTGAGTTAACGGAAAGCGATTACACCTTTAGCGCACCGATGACACTTAACCGTGTGTCGCAACAACAAGCCGTCGCGGAACTGGCGTTTTCTCTGCCACAGCCTGCATCAGAGACGGCGAGTTATGGTGTCACACAAAACCGCCAAGGTGACGTCGTGGTTGTCGCACTGGACAAGGTGGTGACCCCTGAGGTGCCGGCTATCAGCCCGCAAAGTCAAATGGCGGCGCGTGTTCAACGCGCGATGAGTAATACGTCATTGTCTGCGACCTTACAAGCATTGCGTGAAGACGTCGATGTGACTTACGCGGAGTCAGATACCCAGTAAGCGAGTGGGCAGCAGGAGTTCGATCTCTCTCGCACCCTCTTTGCTTGAGTAAGAAAAACGGCGCTAGGACTTTGTCCTGCGTCGTTTTTCTTTTATCGCTCACATGCAAATAGGCGAGCGCGGACTTAGGGTAAGGCTGACATTTCTACAAGGAGTGAAATCATGAAACACCTTTTATCCTGTCTGTTCTTTGCCCTTGCGTTGGTGACGGCGCCGGTGAGTTGGAGTGCTGATGAAAACGCCGCTCAAGCGACTGAGCAAGTTGAGCGTCTTTCCGTTAACATCAATACGGCGAGTGAGCAGCAGTTATCAGATCAACTCAAGGGGATTGGTCCGGCGAAGGCTAAGGCCATTATTGAGTATCGCCAAGCCCACGGTGAATTTAGCTCGCCAGACGCACTGATGGAGGTCAAAGGCATTGGTCCTTCAACATTGGATAAAAACCGAGACCTCATAAAGGTGTAACCACACTCGCGCAAAGTGGTGTTTGCCGCTTTGCGCGAATAATACTTGTGTCTGTTGGCCTGAATGCACACAATGACAGCGATGTGTAGCATGGTAGCAGGATGCGATGACTCAAAAACAAAGCCACTTTTTTGCCCACCTTGCGCGAATGAAGCTGATTTATCGTTGGCCTCTGATGCGCAATGTTTCCGCCGAAAATATCTCTGAACATAGCTTACAAGTTGCCTTTGTGGCGCATGCGCTAGCGTTAATCAATAACAAACGCTTTAATGGCCACTATCAACCCGAGCGTGTTGCGGTATTGGCGATGTTCCATGATTGCAGCGAAGTGATCACCGGTGACTTACCTACCCCAGTCAAGTACTTCAACCCTTCGATTGCGGGGGAGTATAAAAAAATAGAGAAAATGGCTGAGAAAAAGCTTATCGCGATGTTGCCGCCTGAGTTGCAAGAGGAATATAGCGGGCTGATAGACTCAGATCACATCGCGCCGGATGATTACCAGCTGGTTAAACAAGCCGACACCTTATGTGCGTATTTAAAGTGCCTAGAAGAAATTGCCGCGGGGAACCATGAGTTTGAGCAAGCGAAGAAGCGGCTGGAAGCCTCGTTAGAAAAAAGGCGCTCCCCGGCGAGCGATTACTTTATGGCTACCTTTGTGGATAGTTTTACACTCTCGTTGGATGAGATCAGTGATGATGGATTTTGACCTGTCTGACGCCTGGCAAACTCGCCAGATGGCGAATGAGAAAAAAAAGCGCCGTCATGATAAGCGCACGGCCTATCAGCGCGATCGTGCGCGAATTCTGCACTCAGCGGCCTTTCGACGCTTGCAAGCTAAAACCCAGGTGCTCGGTGCCGAGCACAGCGACTTTTATCGGACTCGGTTAACCCATTCACTTGAGGTCTCGCAAATTGGTACCGGTATTGTCGCGCAGCTCAAAGAGAAACAACCCGCATTTCGCCCTCTGCTGCCATCGACGGGTTTGATGGAAAGCCTCTGTTTGGCTCACGATATCGGCCATCCGCCTTATGGTCATGGCGGTGAAATCGCACTGAATTACATGATGCGAAATGACGGTGGTTTTGAGGGCAATGCGCAAACCTTTCGCATTGTCACGCTGCTTGAGCCCTATACACAAGCTCACGGGATGAACTTGGCGCGTCGCACTTTACTGGGAGTGATGAAGTACCCTGCGTTAATCAGTGCCGCTCACAATGGCAATCAGCCTGCGCCCGTTAACGACTTTCGCCATCTCAAAGCGCGGGAGTGGCAACCTGCCAAGGGCATTTATGATGATGATAAAGCGCGGCGAGATTGGGTGCTTGCGCCGCTTAATGAGGCGGATCGCGCGTTATTTTTAGCGTTTCGTGATCATACGGCCACGGATCAACACCGCAAAACACGCTATAAATCACTCGATTGCTCTATTATGGAGCTGGCCGATGACATCGCTTATGGCGTCCATGACTTGGAAGATGCCATCGTGATGGGCTTGGTGACCCGAGAGCAATGGCAAGAGGCGGTCGCCAGTCATTTGGCAGAATGCGGTGACCCTTGGCTAGAGGCCAACATTGGCGAGTTGAGCGAGCAAATGTTTGGCCCACCGTACGAGCGTAAAGACGCCATTGGTGCCTTGGTGAATACCTTATTGACCTCGGTGGAAGTGGCACCGACCAATCAAGATGGCACCCACAGTTTCACCTCGCCGCTATTGGCGTGGAATGCCTATTTGACTGAGGTCATGGCCGGTGTTTTGGAGGTGTTAAAGCGCTTTGTCAGTGAGTTTGTGGTTAAACAGCCAGAGCTTCAGGTGGTGGAGTACAAAGGCCAGCAGTTGGTGATGGAGCTGTTTGATGCCTTTGCGTCTGATCCCGAGCGTTTGTTGCCAACCGACTATCGACGCGATTGGCTGGCCGCCAGAGAGCGGGGAGAATCAGGGATGCGGGTGATTGCTGATTACCTGTCGTCGATGACTGATAGCTTTGCGCAAAAGCTTCACAGCACCATGTTTACCGCCGCCAGTAACGGCCCGCTATACGCGATTCGTTAGCCATGGGCAGAGCGAAAAGGTTGATGGTTTAGCCCCACGAGTAAGACAACAAGCACCTTGCGTGCTCAGTCGCGGCGTTTACTCGCATTGGGTAGAAAAGCGAGTTGGCGTGCAATCATGGTGTCGAAGCTATCGAGCAAAGGCTGGTAGCGTTTGGCATTATCCTCCAACTGACTCAGCGCCATGTACCCGGCCTCGAGCGTGGAAAGCGCCCCTGGCTTGCGACTTTTACGAATCTGATAGTGGCTGGGCATCTTTGCGGCAATACTGACACTGGGAAGTGCCTGTAAATTGGTCGACAACTGATACATTTTATAGGCTTTCTTCCAGGTCCCATCCAGTAGAATAATCCCTTGTTTGGCACTCGCCCCTTCGGCCATCATCTCACTGAGTGGCAGTGCGTTTTCACCGGGGTAGAGCACGACATAATTGATGTCTGGATCCGCCAACAACCCATTCAGTTGGGGATGCTGGCTAAAATCTTCTCCGACTAAGGTAACGCAATGTTGTAGCGAAAGGCTCAGTAGGCAGGCACTATTCTTTGGATGCGAGACTTCATCAGGGTGCTGAAGTAGGATCACGGGATTGGGGTTATCAATCTTGGTAATGGCATCGCAAATGCAAATGGCGTGGGCTTTATGGCAGCGAGAGCAGTATCGAGACATACGAATCAGGGCGCTATAAATGGAATATGGCGATCAATAACACAACGCAAGCCGTGTCGCACGTACTTGCGTTATCAATGGCTTCGCGTGATCAGGCTTTTTGGCTGTACCCGCTCAGAAAGCGTTCAAAGCGACTGATCGCCATCTCCAAGTCATCCACACGGGGAAGGGTTACAAGCCGGAAATGATCGGGTTGATGCCAATTAAACCCCGTACCATGCACCATAAGCACTTTCTCTTGGAGTAAAAAGTCCAGCATCAACTTTTCATCGTTATGGATGTTATACCGCTTGGTGTCGATTTTCGGGAAGAGATAGAGCGCGCCTTTCGGCTTTTTACAGCTCACCCCAGGAATTTGGTTGATAAGCTCGTAGGCTTTGTCGCGCTGCTCCAGCAATCGACCGCCGGGTAAGATAAGCTCATTAATGCTCTGGTATCCCCCCAACGCGGTTTGAATCGCATGTTGCATGGGCACATTGGCACAAAGCCGCATTGATGCCAGCATTTCAAGGCCTTCAATGTACCCGCGCGCGTGTTGTTTGGGGCCGGTTACCAGCATCCAACCAGCGCGAAACCCGCAAACTCGGTAGGCTTTGGATAAACCGTTGAAGGTCAGGCACAGTACATCCGGCGCCAAGGTGGCGATGGAGTAATGTTGCGCGCCATCATAGAGAATTTTATCGTATATTTCGTCGGCAAAAATGATCAGGTTATGCTGGCGCGCGATCTCCACCACTTTCAATAAAAAGTCGCGGCTATAGACCGCCCCTGTCGGATTATTGGGGTTAATCAGGACAATCCCCCGGGTGCTGGGCGTGATCTTACGTTTGATATCCTCTAAGTCTGGATACCAGTCCGACTCTTCATCGCAAAGGTAATGGACAGGCCTGCCCCCTGATAAAGATGCTGCTGCCGTCCAGAGTGGATAGTCGGGTGAGGGCACCAGTAACTCGTCGCCATTGTTAAGCAGCGCTTGCATGGCCATCACGATAAGCTCGGAGGCACCGTTGCCCAAATAGACGTCTTCCACGTCTAAGTCCATCAAGCCGCGTTTTTGGTAGTGCTGTACCACCGCTTTACGGGCGGAATAGAGCCCTTTTGAATCGCAATATCCTTGCGAAGTCGGGAGATTGCGGATCACATCCACCAAGATTTCATCAGGGGCATCAAAGCCAAACGGAGCGGGGTTACCGATATTCAGCTTAAGAATGCGGTGTCCCTCTTCTTCGAGGCGTTTCGCTTCTTTCATGACTGGACCGCGAATGTCGTAGCAGACATCATCCAGCTTGGCGGACATTCCAATGGTTTGCATTAACGTTCCTGTAAATAAAAAGGTGAAAATTGTTATTAGGCTTTTTTGATAACTTACACTATTTGTTTGCCAATTCGAAAGACTTAGGCGGATAAAGTTTTACTGCCACGAATGGAACAAAAAAATCGACCAAGTTTGACAGATAACTGATCTAGCGCATATTTGTAAAAGACGCTCACAGGTAGACTGACAAGCAAGAATAACGTGCTACATAAAAAGAGTACGGATTGACTTGCAAAGAGCACTGCCGCTTAGGCGGTTGGAGGATGTCGTGACTACCTTGATTCAAGCGGCTAATCATTTACAAAGCCAAGTAGCGATCAGTCAAGCGCCTGTTCAACTGACCATGGCGTTTACTTGGCCAGGTGATTTATCGCCCGTTGCTTGGTTGGATGCACAGCCTGTTTACCCGAAAACCTACTGGCAATCACGCGATGGTCGTGAAGAGGTATTGGTACTGGGCGCTGGCCGCCAGTTTTCTCAGTTGTCAGCGGCTCAAGCCAGTCTGTTGCCTGACCAGCGCATTTGGGGCTGTGTGGCCTTTGATGATGCGCCCGGTTATGGTGATTTTTTCTTACCGGTGGTGGAGCTAATTAGGCGCGATCAACAGTGGCACCTGAGCGTTAACCTCACTGAAGCGTGCGACAGTCAAGCTGTACTGAATCAGATCATTTGGCAAGGCCGTCCATTGGCGGCACAACATGCCGTCGTCCGTGAGGAAACACATACACCCAGCCGCGCTCAATGGCGTCAATCTGTCCGTTGTGCGTTGACACACATGGAGCAGACCGCACTACAAAAAGTGGTGCTGGCGCGTCAAACGCGTCTCTCGCTCAATGCACCGATCAGTGCCGGCCAGCTGTTACAGCATAGCCAGCAGCATAACGTCGAGAGTTTTCACTTCCTTTTTGCTACCGGACCTGATGACGCTTTTGTTGGCTCAACCCCGGAGCGGCTATATCGTCGTCGCGATTGTCGTGTCACCACAGAAGCGGTGGCAGGGACGGTGCGTCGTGGTGCAAGCTTTAGTGACGATCACCGCCTTGGTGAGTGGTTATTGCGTGACACCAAAAACGTGCACGAGAATCAGCTGGTGGTGGATGACATTTTCGCCGGACTACGCCGTCATGCGTTAACCATTACGGTTGACCCTGAACCGCATCTGATTGTACTTCGCCATCTTCAGCATTTACGTCGTCGTATCAGCGCCATCATCGGACCTGGTGTCGATGATGCTGTGTTGCTCAGTGCCTTACAGCCCACCGCCGCGGTGGCCGGGTTGCCGCGTGAAAACGCGCGCACCTTTTTAGCCGAGCAAGGCATCGCACGTGGCCGTTATAGCGGTGCAGTCGGTTATCTGTCTCAGCGTGAAAGCCAGTTTTGTGTGGCGATACGCAGTGCCCAAGTGACCGAACATACCGTGGATCTATACGCCGGCGCCGGGATTGTCCCAGGGTCGGATCCGGATGCTGAGTGGCAAGAGCTGGACAATAAGCTCACGACTCTCCGTCAGTGTTTGCCTGCTTGCACCATGCCGGAAAAAGACGCCATCAGACTCGGAGCCTGCTAATGTCGCTTTCTCTCACACACACTTGGGCAGAGGTGATGATAGAAGAGCTATCGCGCCTAGGCATTAGGCATATTTGTATCGCGCCCGGTTCACGTTCCACACCCTTGACGTTGGCCGCGGTGAAACAAAGTCAACACCCCCAACGTCCGGTGACAATCCACCGTCATTTTGATGAGCGCGGGCTGGGTTACCTTGCCCTTGGCTTGGCAAAGAGTGCCCGTGAGCCTGTCGCGGTGATTGTGACCTCAGGCACCGCGGTGGCAAACTTGTTGCCTGCCGTGGTGGAAAGTGGCTTAACCGGTGAACCGTTAGTGATTCTTTCTGCTGACCGCCCATTTGAATTAATCGATTGTGGCGCCAACCAAGCGATTACCCAATCAGGCTTGTTTTCGTCCCATGTGACCGCTGAATTAGCGCTTCCGGCACCGACCGCTGAGATCCCTTTGCCGGCGTTACTCACCAAGGTGGATCAGCTACTTGCACGTCAGGCTGAGCAAGGGGGGAGCGTCCATATTAACTGTCCGTTTCGTGAGCCTTTTTATGGCGAACGCGATGAGACAGAGGAGAAAAAGCTTCGCGAGTCTGTTGCCCACTGGTGGCAAAGCGGCCAGTGTTATACCCGCTATCATCAAGCTCGCTGTTGTGCGATGTCTGAATGGTCGCCTTGGTTTAGGCCGTCTAGTGGGAGCCCGCGAACAGTGATTGTACTTGGTGCCGTGCCGGCGGGGTTGTCCGATGCGGTGGAGTCGTTAGCGAGTGCGCTTCATGCCATTATCTTGGCCGATCCGCAGTCAGGGGTGGCGAGCAGCGCGCCAGGCTACGATCTTTGGCTTAACCACCCCGAGCTTTTCCAGCAATTGAACCAAGCCCAATGGGTGATTCAGCTCGGTGGGCGGTTGGTGTCTAAACGCCTAGGCCAATGGCTGGCGCAAACGCAAGCTCACTACTGGCTGATCAGCGAACACACGCAAGCGCTTGATCCTAACCATCAGTCTTTAGAGCAATTTGTTGTGCCGCCCCCTCATTGGTCGTTTTGGCTCCAGGCGTTGGCTGAGTCAGTGGCTAACACGTACTCTGCACCTGGACAGAATATCGGTAGCGTCAAGACATGGCAGCAGACGTTGATACGAGAAGCCAAGCATCAGATGCAGCAGGCTGCCACAACCTTGTCCCACACGGCATTATCGGAACATAGCGTGTTTCAACAGCTCCCCGCTTTGCTTCCCAAGTGGGCAGATATTTTTATCGGTAATAGCCTAGCGATCCGCTTAGCCGATATATGGTCTGATCTTTCCGGCCATCGGGTGTTTGCTAATCGCGGCGCGTCTGGCATTGATGGTTTACTGGCCTGTGCCGCTGGGGTGCAGCGATACCGCGCTCAACCTATGTTAGTGGTGTTGGGTGATACCAGTGCCCTTTACGATCTTAATAGTTTTGCATTATGGCGAGAGACATCCGCGCCAGCCGCCATCCTTATCCTCAATAACAATGGCGGTGGTATTTTTGATGCGCTGCCGGTTGATCAAACCCTGTGTGATACCTACTACCGGATGTCGCATGACCTCGGGTTTGAACATATCGCGGCGCAATTCTCTTTGGGTTTCCATCAACCCGCTAGCCCAGATGATCTCGTGCGAAGCGTGGATCAGGCGCTCACTACCCCTGGTGCTGATGTGATTGAGGTGGTGACGCCAGCCGGAGAAGCCGGGCAGGTGCTTAGCGAGTGCTTAGCTGCCATGGCCGCAAGGGGGACATATGCTTAGTTACCAGCAAGGCGGCGATCGGCATGGAAAGAAAGTGGTGTTTCTCCATGGTTTTTTAGGTAGCGGAGCAGATTGGCGCACGGTGACCGATAAAATGCACCATTGTCATTGGCTGTGTATTGATCTGCCCGGTCATGGTGGCAGCTTGAGCTGTCAAGCCGTTGACTTTACCACGACTGTGGCAGCAATACGGCAAACGTGCCATCAGGTATGGGGGCACCAAAGAGCATGCTTGGTGGGATACTCGCTCGGCGCGCGTCTTGCTATGCATCTTGTCTGCACTCAACCTAGTCTCTGGCACGCGGTCTTCTTGGAAGCGGGTCATCCTGGGTTGACGGACAGCCACCAACGGCGCAAGCGGCTGGCACAGGATAGCCAGTGGGCGGAACGCTTCGCGCATCAAGCTATCGATGGGGTATTGGCTGAATGGTATCGACAACCGGTTTTTCATTCACTGACCGATGCGCAGCGGGCCGACCTTATCGCGGCGCGTCGTAATAATCATGGCCCTGCTGTGGCGAAAATGCTGATGGCGACCTCCTTGGGTCGCCAGGCGAATTTACGCGCGGGGTTGGGTGAAGCCTTTCGACAAGGCGTCACGATTGACTACCTTTGTGGAGAGCACGACAACAAATTTACCTCACTTGCACACTCACTATGGCAACACACAGGGATCCCCGCCACGCCGATAGAAGGGGCGGGGCACAACAGCCATGTTGAAAACCCAGATAGATTTGTGCAGGTACTGACGCAAAGTCACGCACTCGCTTGACTTTTTATCTTTATGACGGGCCTTGTCCCAAGCAACCGAGAAAAGGGAGACACTATGGCTGTCACGCCAGGGATCACCGAACAAGAGCTTTACGCGCCGATTGAGTGGGTACCCACCGAGCATACGTTTAGCGATATCCTGTACCATAAATCTGCCGACGGCATCGCTCGGATCACGATTAACCGCCCGCAGGTGCGCAATGCATTCCGGCCACAAACGGTAAAAGAAATGATGCAAGCCTTGGCTGATGCGCGCTATGACAGCCGAGTGGGCGTGATTATTCTCACCGGGTTGGGAGAGAAGGCGTTTTGCTCTGGCGGCGATCAGTCCGTGCGGGGTGACTACGGCGGGTATCAAGATGATGAAGGCACGCATCATTTGAATGTGTTGGACTTTCAGCGTCAGATCCGCACCTGTCCTAAACCCGTCATCGCCGCTGTTGCAGGCTATGCCGTCGGTGGTGGCCATGTGCTGCATATGATGTGCGATCTAACCATCGCCGCTGATAACGCCCAATTTGGCCAAACAGGTCCCAAGGTCGGCAGCTTTGACGGCGGCTGGGGGGCGTCTTATATGGCACGGATTGTGGGCCAGAAAAAAGCCCGTGAAATCTGGTTCTTGTGCCGTTTCTACAATGCGCAAGAAGCCGTAGACATGGGATTAGTGAACACAGTCGTGCCATTGGATGAGCTTGAGCGAGAGACAGTGCGTTGGTGCCGGGAAGTGCTCCAACACAGTCCCATGGCGCTGCGCTGCTTAAAAGCGGCGTTGAATGCAGACTGCGATGGGCAGGCGGGGCTGCAAGAACTCGCCGGTAACGCCACCATGATGTTTTACATGACCGATGAAGGGCAAGAGGGGCGCAATGCCTTTAATGAAAAACGCCGCCCTGAATTTGATCGTTTCCCACGTAATCCATAGAGGTCACTATGAGACAGGCACGGATCTATCACTACACCTTGCCAGTCAATGCCGGTTTATTTGTCCGTGATCAGCCGTTAACGGAGCGAGAGGGCTTGGTGGTTGAATTAAGCGAGGGGGCACAACGTGGCTGGGGAGAAATTGCGCCATTACCCGGCTTTAGCCAAGAAACCTTCGCCGAGGCACGTCATGCGTTAATTGCTGCCACCGCGGTTTGGTGTGATCATCGTAATATTGCCATGCCACAACTGCCGCCTTCGGTGGCATGGGGATTAAGCATTGCGCAAGCCGAGTTAGATAAATATTTGCCCACTCAGTCAGGGTTTCGTCATGTGCCTGTGTGCACAGGGGATCCGGATGCGCTGTTAATGACGCTGGGACAACAACCGGCGGGTCAGCCTTATGAGGCAAAAATCAAAGTGGGGGACTATGAGGTCGCCCGCGATCGGTTAATGATCGCGACCTTGTTAGAGGCATTACCGGACTTGAGGTTGCGTCTTGATGCGAATCGTCGCTGGCAGCCCGAGCAACTTGCCAGTTTTTGGAATGGCCTGAGTGAAGCACACCAAGCGCGAATTCACTGGATTGAAGAGCCTTGCCCCGATCCTCACCAGTCGCTCGTCCAAGCGCAGGCCTTAGGCTTTCCTTTGGCGTGGGACGAAAGCTTAACAGAGAGTCGCGACAGTGCGTTGCTTGAACACGATTTGGCATCTGCCTGGGTGATTAAGCCCAGCTTGCTCGGCGATCTGGCCACCATTGAACAATGGGTGAGCCGAGCGCACGCGCAAGGGAAAACAGCGGTGATTAGCTCGGCATTGGAGACCAGTTTGGGCTTAACCCAATTATCTCGGTTGGCAAATTGGTTAACCCCGGGTACTGTGCCAGGACTCGATACATTGGGGATTTATCAGCATCAACTCGATCGCACCTGGCCAGGGGCATCGCAGCCCTTGATCCCACTCCACGATCAACCACTCGTGTGGATAAACACCTTGTGAGTGAGGGCATGTTTGGGTTTGATACTTGGCCATGGCGGCAGTGGGCGGCCATGGCACCGAACGCGAAAGCGATTGATGGCGATACGCCACTTACATGGGGTGAACTCGCCGCTCTCGTGGATGGCCAGCAAGCGCGACTGGGTGAGGCGCCCATTGTGGTACTCGACAGCGCATTGTCGCAAAGGGCGCTGATCGTGGGGATGCTCGCGGCATGGCAGGCAGGAAAAAAAACGCTAGTATTGAATCAAGCTTTAAGTGACGAGGTGCAAGCCACAGTGCTGAGTCAACTTGGTGTCTATCAATTTTTGCCTGACCGCTCGCGTGAACCGGATGTCAATGTGCTGCCAACGATGAGCCATTGGCAACCCGATCAGCCTTTGACGTTAACTTTAACCTCGGGGTCAACCGGTACGCCTAAGGTGATTGCTCACGCGGCTCATCAGCACCTCGCCAGTGCTGCCGGTTTAACCCAAATGCTGCCTTTTTTGGGCTTGGCGGATAAGACGACCTCTCTAGAAAACCGCGTCGATCGTTGGCTCTTATCGTTGCCACTATTTCATATCTCCGGCTTAGCCATTGTATGGCGTTGGTTATATAAAGGCGCACAGCTGGCTATCTATCCATGTCGTGGGGAAAGCATGGCATCGGCGCTCACACATGTTAGCCACGCCTCGTTAGTGCCCACGCAGCTCTATCGCGTGTTGCCCTCACTGAGACAATGCCCAGATACTTCCACCTTATCTCACGTGTTGCTCGGTGGCGCTGCGATTTCCAGTGCACTGACGGAGCAGGCAGAACAACAAGGGGTAAGCTGTTGGTGTGGGTATGGGATGACGGAAACGGCATCGACGGTCACCTTAAAGCGAGCCGATGGACAGGATGACGTGGGCACTATATTGCCTTATCGCGATCTGATGGTGGCGGATGACGGTGAGGTCATCCATCGCGGGGAGACGTTAGCTTTAGGGGTTTGGCAAGCGGGTGCCCTGCATCAAATTGATGCTTCTACAGGACTGGCTTCGCGTGATGTAGCCAGCTGGTGTACGGACGTTCAGCCGCCGACACTGCGCATCATCGGGCGGAAGGATAATCAATTTATCTGCGGTGGGGAGAACGTTCAGCCCGAGGTGATTGAGGCACATTTGCAACAGTGTGCCGAGATCCGTCAGGCCATGGTCGTTCCGATTGACGATCGCGAATTCGGGGCGCGCCCGTTGGCGATTATCCAGAGTCGGGGCCACCTCAACGCCCAGCAGCTGGCTGACTATTGTCGGCGCTTGCCCGCTTATCAACGCCCAGTCGCGTTTTTACCTTGGCCATCTTTGTCGCCCGAGGCGGGGATTAAGCCGTCTCGAGCGCTATTAACCCAATGGGCGCAACGCCAAGCGATTGACTAAGGCCGATCGGCGCGCAGACGAATGACTTCATTGCGCATATGCTCTGAAGTCGCTTGCTCTGGTTCAACGGCTGGACCGGCGACGACCGTGACTTTAGACCAAAAACGCTTGGGCAGTTTTAACATGGCTTTGCCGCCATGACGGCTAAAGTAGCTGCCCCACAGGCCTTGTAACGCCATCGGCACCACAGGCACCGGCGAGCGTTGCAAAATCATATCCATCCCGCGGCGGAACTGGTCGATTTCGCCGTCATAGCTGAGATGCCCTTCCGGGAAAATCAGTACCACTTCGCCATTATCAAGCGCCTTTTGAATCTCGTTCATGGCGGCCCGGATCGTGCGGCTGCGGTGGCTAATGGGGATCACTTTTGACGTTCGGAAAAACCAATGCAGCACCGGTAATTGATACAAATCTTCAAACATCACAAAACGGATAGGACGGTGACACGCCCCGGCTAACAAGAGCGCATCCATATAACTGACATGGTTACAAATCAGTAAGGCACCGCCTTTTTCAGGAATATGGTGTAAGTCTTGGTGTTTTACCCGATACAAGGTATGGGTGACCATCCAGGTAAAAAAGCGCAAGGCGAAAATGGGAACCAGCTTGCTGACATAGATAGCCACCAAGAAGTTGAGCACCGCCAAGACCAAGAAGAATTCCGCGATAGATAACTCCACCACCACCAAGAGGGTGATACCGAGTATCGCACTGCCCACCATAAATAAGGCATTGAAAATATTGTTGGCGGCAATCACACGCGCACGTGCGGCTTTATCGGCGCGTTGTTGCATCAGACTATACAGCGGCACAATAAAAACCCCGCCACACACGCCAATCATCAATAGGTCGATAAATACCCAGGTCAGAGCTGGATCAGTGATAAAAGCAAGCAGGCTGGTGTGGAGCGTTGGATCGGCTGGCGTGGCAAAAAACAAATGTAAGCCAAAGCCGGTTAATCCTAAACTGCCCAAGGGGACAATGCCGGGCTCGATACGATGACCAGAAAGCTTATCGCACAGCAATGCGCCCACAGCGATGCCAACAGAAAACAAGGTGAGCAGAAACGACACGCCGATTTCACCGCCACCGATCGAGGCGGTGAATTTGGGAAACTGGGTTAAATAGCTGGCACCTAGAAACCAAAACCAGCTGATCCCGAGAATCGCTTGCAAGGTGACCTTGTCTTTACGCGCGAAACGCAGGGTTTGTCGCATTAAAGCAACCGGCCGGTAACGTAAATTGAGCCCAGGGTTCCCGGCAGGCGCAGGTGGGATGGCATGGGCAGACATGACGCCAAGCAACGCAAAACTTAATACGGCTATCCCTGAGATCAGGTTAGAGTCAGGGTGATGGGCAATAAAGCCCGCCAGCAAGGTACCGAGCAGAATCGATAAGAAGGTGCCGGTTTCCACCAAGGCATTGCCTGAAACAAGCTCTTTGTCATTGAGCGTTTGTGGCAGTAATGCGTATTTCACCGGGCCAAAAAAAGCCGATTGGGTGCCCATCAAAAACAGTAATCCGAGTAACACATTCCAAGCGTGGAAATACAGCGCGACAGCGGCACTCGACATGATCACCACTTCCAACCATTTCACCCGCCGCATGATCAGCGCTTTGTCGTATTTGTCCGCAAGCTCGCCCGCAAAGGCAGAAAATAGGAAAAAAGGCAGAATAAACAGACCAGCAGCGGCGTTGATAAACAGCGTAGCATCCATCGGCAGTTGATCGGCCGAGGCGAACGCGACCATGATCACCAACACATTCTTATAGACGTTATCGTTAAACGCGCCTAATGCCTGGGTAATAAAATAAGGCAAAAAACGTCGCTCGCGTAAAAGCTGAAACTGTTGGCTCATTTAGGCAGATCCATTTCGCGTTGCAGTAAGCGACTTATACTAGCAGCGAGCGAGGTGTGCGCAACCTTGAATGCGTTGCGCATCATTTAGTGAGTTGACAAAAAGGCAGACTAAGAGAATTTTTGCATGTTTTTAATCGACACTTGCTCATTGAGTGTCCAAAAATCATACAGCACACCAATTAAGAAAAAGCCACCGGTAAATAGGTAAATAAAGCCAGTGATCCATTTACCCATGTACATACGGTGAATGCCAAACACACCCAGAAAGGTCAGTAATAGCCAGGCAATGGTAAAATCCGTAGGGCCACTGCGAAAACGGAGATCGGCTTCATTGTCCATGGCGGGAATCAAGAATAAATCCACAATCCAGCCGACAAAGAACAGGCCTAGGGTGAAAAACCAGAGGGTGCCAGTTACCGGTTTACCATAGTAAAATCGATGGGATCCGAGAAAACCAAAGATCCAGAGTAAGTAACCAACAAATTTACTGTGGGTATCATTCATGGCTTGGTCCTATTGCAGTGAAAGAATACTAATGGCTTGGAGTCCCAGTGCGGCAAATGGTTCCTACTGACGACAAAACAGGGGTGTCTAGATGACGTTTGGTAACAATTATTCCCATTTTGCCAATTGACTTCATCACCAGAGACTCTAGCATGATAGCGGTCTAAAACCACAGATGATGCGATAATGAAAAAATTATTCTCTGTTGCCGCCTTGATGTTTGTCTTTGTTGTGACAGCGCCCTATGCAGAAGCGAAACGCTTCGGCGGTGGTAAGTCTTTTGGTAAGAGCTTTAAAACCGCGCCTGCGCCAAAAAATAACACCACTAATACTAATACCCTTAAACAGAACACCTCGAAAACCAGTAAAAAAGGACTCGCGGGGGGGCTACTCGGCGGTTTGCTCGCCGGTGGTTTACTGGCCGCTTTCTTCGGCGGTGCCTTTGAAGGTATCCAATTTATGGACATCTTGATTTTGGGTGTCATTGCTTACTTTGCGATGAAGTTTCTCCGCGGACTGACCCAAGCCAAAGCGGGCGCACAAGCGCAAGGGCCAGCGTACGCGGGGCAAAATAAAGGCTATTACCATGAGCAGCCTCATGCGTTTAGACAAGAGGCGCCGACAGCTGCTGGTGGATCTTCGAGTGGGTTTGGTGCCACAAACAATGATGTGCCATTTAACTTCCCGCCTCAGTTCGATATGCAAAGTTTCTTGAGCGGTGCCCGTGAGCACTATCGGATTTTGCAAGGTGCGTGGAACCATAACGAGTTGGATAAAATCCAAGAATATGTGACGCCTGAGCTTTATAACGATCTGGCTGCCGAGCGTGCACGATTGGGGAGTGAACAACATACTGAAGTCATGTATGTGGATGCCGAGATTGTTCGCGCCGATTATGACAGCCGCATGGCACAATTGAGCTTAAAATTCACCGGCCGTTATTGTGATCGCGTGGAGGGGGTCGAAGAAGATATTACCGATATCTGGCACCTAGAGCGTGACCTACGCCAGCCCAATGCGCCTTGGCTAATTGTAGGCATTCAAAGCTAACAAGCTCGCGGTGATAATACGCTGATAGATATAGCGCTGGCTGAGACAAGCCAGCGTTTTTTATGTCGCCGCTTCCAGATAAATCAGGTTGTCGAGCGCTTGCTGGTATGAGTTGCCACATACCTCGGGATCCGCATCGAATGCGGTACACACCTCGGGGCGGGCCTCCGATCCAAACAGCTTGCAGAGGTTGCGATCATCTAGCTGCACACAACGAGTGTGAGCGGGCTTACCGTTTGGCATACCAGGGATCGGTGACGAAATGCTAGGAGCGATACAGCACGCGCCACAGCCAAGGCGGCACGAAAATGGCGATGCAGTGGGCATAATCATGGCCTCCGTCAAGGTGCAAAGTCGGGCACTCTATCACTCACTTTTGCACTATCCAAGCCATACAAAGGCTTGCTTGCACTTTAGGCCGATGATGGTTATAACAAGCGCGCAATGTCGTTGCCGTGAATAGACGGCAATAAAAAAGAGATGAAGCATCATGAGCACGCCTTTTTGGCAACAAAAAACCTTGGCACAAATGAGTGATGAGGAGTGGGAATCACTCTGTGACGGCTGTGGCCGCTGCTGCCTACACAA
Organism: Salinivibrio sp. ML323; assembly: GCF_001995745.1. Taxonomy (NCBI): domain Bacteria; kingdom Pseudomonadati; phylum Pseudomonadota; class Gammaproteobacteria; order Vibrionales; family Vibrionaceae; genus Salinivibrio; species Salinivibrio sp. ML323. The sequence goes on from NZ_MUES01000002.1 coordinate 208,666, forward strand.
ATTAATTGATGAAGAGACCGATGAGCTTTACTACACCAATGTGGCGTGTAGTTTGCTCGATGATCAAACCTGCTCGTGCAAAGATTATCCCAACCGCTTTTCGTATGAAGAGTCATGCCTGAAGCTTACCCGCGATAAAATTGATGAGTTTTATTGGTTGCCGGAAACCTGCGCCTATCGCTTGCTGGCCGAAAATAAACCCTTGCCCGAGTGGCATCCTTTGATCACAGGATCAAAAGCGGCGATGCACAAAGCGGGGATCTCGGTCAAAGACAGCGTGGTGTACGAAATTGATGTGATTGATTGGGAAGATCATATCCAATTAACTCAACAACCGCGATAACTCCAGCGCCTTGTCACCCTGTGGTGTAGACTCACTCATTGTTTAATTTCTGTTGTTGGGCATAATGATCGCCAACTCGACAGGAGGTGGAATGCAAAGGTACACGCATCGTTCAAAAGCTGGCTGGGCCCTCGCGATTGCGTTATGGGTTCTAGCAGTGTGTGCCTTACAAAACCAACTGAGCTGGCAATCAGGGGCGCAAGCGGTTTGCCAAGCAGTCAGTATTGGTGACGCCGAGGACGCAAAAAGCGCACTGGGTAAAAAATGTTCGCTTTCCGAGCAATTGATGCATCCGTCTGCGTTGGCATTAGACTGGCTACCGTCACCACTTTGGTGGCTGATTGTGCTACTGGCGGTGATGGCGACCGTTAGTGTATCGATCACCTTACCCACTCACGATCCACCGACCTATCGACGACGGCATCTTTGCTTTTGTGTGTTCCGAGAATAAAGCGCCTGCTTCCTAAATAGCGTATTTATTCTTAACAAGGAACAGACTTATGAATCGACTCAATCACTATTGGCACACTGTTAAACAAGGGCGCGCTTGGCAAGCTTGGGTCTTGCTACCGCTGCTGTTATTGTGCTTATTGTTACTCACTCCGACTGCTCGCGCCAATGCCCCAGATACCGGCTGGCTCACTAATCCTGACCACCCGCCGGTCACGGCGCGTATAGCGTTAACGGGGCAAGGGAGTCCAGACACTCTACGCCTCGATGGGTTACTTTCTATCCGTTTGCAAGGCGATTGGAAAACCTATTGGCGCTCGCCAGGCGAGGGCGGGGTCGCTCCAGAGCTGATTATCAATGACAGCCAAAACCTGGACGATATTACCTGGCATTGGCCAGCACCGAAGCGCCACGAGCTACTTGGCCTGACCATGTTGGGCTACAAAGGGCAAGTGACCTTCCCACTAACCTTCAAGGTTGAAACCTGGCAACAGCCGGTGTCGCTCGATGCCACCTTGCGCTTGTCTTCATGCACCAGTGTGTGTGTGATCACTGATTATCCCATCTCTCTCGATTTTACTCCGAGTACGCTTGAGGTGGATGGTGAGCGGATGTATCAGTTCAACCAAGCGATGAGCCAAGTGCCTAAGCCGCTACCCAGTGTGCAGATTGAATCCGCGGTGTGGGATACCAATCAACAACAGCTCGCGGTCACCGTAACCGGCAACCAAGCGTGGCAGCAACCCGATATGCTGGTGGATGGGGAGGCGGTGATCGATGATACCTTTGGCGCGCCGAGTATCCACCGTGATGGCGACACCCTGACCGCCACGTTTGACGTAACCAATTGGATTGAAACGCCCAACCTGACCGATAAACCGATTCAAGTGACGGTCATGGATAAGCAACTGCTGGCTGAGCACGCCACCACCGTGCAGGCGGGCAATGTGGTTTCGCAAGCGGGATTATCAATATGGATGATTGGCGGTATTGCACTTTTGGGTGGCTTGATCCTCAACGTGATGCCCTGTGTGCTCCCCGTACTTGGGCTTAAGCTCAACAGTATCGTTGCCAATCCAGAAGCGACACGTGGCGCTATTCGCGGCCAGTTTTTGGCCTCAGCGGCGGGGATCCTGGTGTCCTTTTGGGCGATTGCGGGGCTGTTGATGGCATTAAAGCTTTCCGGGCAAGCCGTGGGGTGGGGGATCCAGTTTCAAAGCCCGCTGTTTATTGGGGTGATGACGCTGGTGATTTGGCTGTTTGCCTTGAGTTTATTTGATGTGCTGCGCATTGATTTACCGCCCAGTTGGCAAACCTGGATGGCGAGACGCGGCGGCCACACTACCCGCGGCCACTTTGTTCAAGGCGTGTTTGCGACCTTACTGGCCACACCATGTTCGGCCCCTTTCCTTGGGACGGCGGTCGCCTATGCGCTAGGTGGGTCGCTGACGGCGTTGTGGCTTATCTTTACCGCACTCGCCGTTGGCATGGCGCTGCCGTGGCTGCTGGTTGCCGCTTTTCCTGGTTTGACCCGCGCATTGCCCAAACCTGGCCCCTGGATGAATCATGTCAAACGGGTATTCGCATTATTGCTGGCTGGCACCACGGTGTGGCTCTTCTGGTTGTGGATGCCTTATCTTGGCGTTGCTGGCGCTATCGCAGTCGGAACGCTGCTACTGGTTGCCAGTGTGTGGCTAACATATCGCACCCTTGGAAAACTGGCAGCGATTAAAGGGACGGCTGGGCTGCTCGTGGTGATGGTGCTTGGGCTGATTGGTGCGTCATTGACAGCGCCGCGGTGGGCAACGCCATTGAACTCGGACCCAGACTGGGTGAGTCTGGATGAAGCCGCGATCGATCAAGCGGTGGATCAGGGCCAAGTGGTGTTTGTTGATGTGACGGCGGATTGGTGCATTACCTGTCATGCCAACAAAGTGGGTGTGATTCTGCAATCCCCCGTGTATGACACAATCACCGCGCCGAATGTGGTGGCGATGCAAGGTGATTGGACCCGTCCGAGCGACACCGTGACCCAATATTTGCAAGAGCACCAGCGTTATGGCGTGCCGTTTAACATTGTCTACGGCCCAGGTGCGCCTGAAGGGATCGCCTTACCCGTCATTTTGACCGATAACGCGGTGATGACGGCGATTGAACAGGCGAAAACACCATGATGGCCAAGCAAAAAAAGCTGTCATGGCGTCAACGGGTCAAACGCGGTGCGCGTGACATTTGCTGGCTCATCGTGTTTGTGCTGATATCGAGTACCGCGATGGATTGGTGGCGAAGCCGCGATATCGACACCAGTCAGGTGCCCGTCGAGTCGATGCGTTTGCTCGATGGTCGCCAACAGGACTTGGTTGCCATGTCGCAGCAAAAGCCAGTGCTTGTCTATGTATGGGCAAGCTGGTGCGGTGTTTGCCGTTTTGTGACCCCCTCGGTAGATTGGTTAAGTGGTCATGCGCAGGTAGTCTCGATCGCGTTACGCTCAGGCTCAGATAAACACATTGCGGGATACCTTGCTCATCATGGTTATGATTTTCCCGTGGTGAACGATCAGCATGGAAACCTCTCTAAAGCGTTTTCAGTGAAAGTGACGCCTACCGTGATGGTGATCGAGCAAGGTGAAATCACGTCAATCACAACAGGCTTCACGACACCGCTTGGCCTATGGTTAAGGCTAGCGTTATGAATTTACATTTATCAAAAGGAAACCCGATGTCCTTATCTCGCTATATCGCCCCGCTTTGGGCTCTACTGCTTCTGGCTCTTCCTGTCAGCGCGAATGCGTTGTCCGATACCGAACAAGCGCAATTGGATGACATAGTCAGCTTGTTGGAAGAGAACCCCAAACTGATCGCCAACCTTAACCAGAGTTTGCAAAAGTTTGTTGAACAACAAAAGACGTTAAAGGAAAACCTTGCCGCACGCCGTGACTGGTTTGAATCGGACACCCACAGCTGGATTGGCGCAGAGAGCCCTGAAGTCACCGTGGTGAACTTTATGGACTACAACTGCCCATACTGCAAAAAGCTGGAAGAAGAGTTACAGAAACTGGTGGCCGCACATGATGATGTCAAGGTGATTAATATTGCCGTACCACTCAAACAGCAGAGTATCGAATCGCTCGGCACCAATTCTGCAGTGTATGCGATGAATGTGTGGCTGGAAAAACCGGAGGCCTTTGCGCAAGTTCATGAATTATTGATGAAAAAGCGCGGCATGCATGATGCCCGCTCGTTAGAGAAAATCGCCAAGAAAACCGGTACCGAAGCATTGCTGGAAGGTAAAGAAATGACCGGAAAAGCGGTCGCAGAAAACTATCGCGCCTTTGTTGAACTGGGGCTAAGAGGTACCCCAGCGATGATCATTGGCGAGCAGGTCGCACCTGGCTATTTACCGTACCCGCAGCTAGAAGTCATGGTTGACGCGGCGAGATCAGACGGCTAACCCCGCCGGCGTCGCTAACGATTTGAAAGCCAGTCACTTTTTGACTGGCTTTTTTCTTAGCTGCGATTTGGTGTAAAAGCTGGCAAAATAGCGCGCCTTAATCGCGAAGGTATGGCATGAGTCAAATACATCAATCACCACCAGGTATCGTCTTGGGCCCGATGGAAGGGGTACTCGACCCCTTGATGCGCAAGTTGCTCACCGAGATTAATCACTACAGTCTCTGTGTCACCGAGTTTGTGCGCGTGGTCGACCAACGCTTGCCGGAAAAAGTCTTTTATCGCTTTTGTCCGGAGTTAGCGCACGGGGGCTTCACCACCGCGGGAACCCCGGTTCGCGTACAGCTATTGGGCCAAAATCCACATGCAATGGCGGGTAACGCGGTGCGTGCCATCGAGTTGGGCTCGCAAGGGATTGATATTAATTTTGGCTGCCCATCGAAAACCGTCAATGGCAACCGTGGTGGGGCAGCGCTACTTAAAACGCCAGAGCATATGTTTGATGTGGTCAAAGCAGTGAGAGAGGCGGTTGATCCGGCTCATACGGTGAGCGCCAAAATGCGTCTTGGCTTTAATGATCTTGATGATTACTTGCTCATTGCCGAAGCGGTGGCCGACGCAGGGGCGGATGAGCTGGTGGTACATGGGCGCACCAAGCGCGATGGCTACAAAGCGGGCACTATTCGTTGGGATTTAATTGCTGACATTAATCAACACCTGCCCATCCCCGTCACGGCCAATGGGGATATTTGGCACCGTGAGGATGCGCTGCGCTGCCAAGCCCTCACCGGTTGCGACACCTTAATGGTGTGTCGTGGCGCGTTAAATATGCCTAATCTCGGTCAGCATATCCGTGATAACGTCGCGCCCATGTCTTGGTCTGCCGTGCTCGCATTGCTGATTCGCTATACCGAGCAAGAACGCCAAGGTGATAAGGCGCAGTATTTCCCTAACCGCATTAAGCAATGGTTTAAGTATTTGCGCCAATATTACCCCCAGGCAGATGCCTGCTTTAAGGTGATTCGCGTTCTTAATCGCGCGGATGAAATAGTCCGTGCACTCGATAACGCACGTCAACAAACAGAATTCATGACACAGGAAAGTTTATGTCAACACTAGTGACACTCTCTGAACACTGGGAGGGGATGCCCGCCAGTTTTATTGAAGGTGCCCTCCTGGCCGCGAATATATGTCCGGCTCCTTTAGATCCTGATACCTGGCTGTCGGTGCTAGTGACTGCAGGGGTTGAAGAAGATGGGGAGGTAGTTAGCCTCAATCAAGACGATAAGCAGGTGGTGCTGGCACACCTTGAGCAGCAATATCACGCCCTAATGCGTAATGATTATGTATTGCCGGATAGCTTAATGTTGTCGATGCGCGGTGAGCACGCCCAAGCGTTCGCCGAGGGGTTTTTAGCGGTGTGGCCCTATGTTGAGCCGCACTGGCACGAGGTGACGCTCAATGATGGCAGTCGCCGGATGCTATCCGCCTTAGTCACCAGCATGCTGCTGCTACACGATGAAGCAGGCACATTAGCGCAGATGAAAGAGGTCGGCATTGATGTTGAGCCGGGCCAATATATGGAACAACTGGACTTAATGATCCAGGAGGTGGCGAAAGCGGCGGATGAAGCGCAACAAGGCACGCATGGTGCGCACCAGGTCAATCCATTTAAGTCGATAGGCCGCAACGATCCTTGCCCATGTGGCAGTGGTGCCAAGTTCAAAAAATGCTGTGGGCGTTAATCAGATGAAGCCGTCAAAACAACCCTCTCCGATACGTGTTGTCGCCGGCGTGGCGACCCAAGATCACCAAGTGTTGGTGGCACAACGCCAACCGGATACGCAGTTTATTAGCTGGTGGGAATTTCCGGGTGGCAAAGTCGAGCAAGGCGAGACTGACCAGCAGGCACTCAAGCGCGAGTGGCGTGAAGAATTTGGGGTGGATATTCATGTTGGGGCGCCGATTGTAGAAACCGAGTTCGATTACGGCGACAAGGTGATCTTATTGTGCAGTTTTTGGTGTGACATCCTTGATGGACCGCCCATACTACATCAACATCAGGCCATCTATTGGAGTGAGCCTCGTCGCCTCGATGCTGGGGTTTTCAGTGGCGCAGATCGTCCCTTAATCAAGGTGCTGTGTGAGCGGTTCAACCGCATAGCAAGGAGCGAAAGCGCCGATAAAGCCGACGCTATCTTGCACGATCCGTCACCCGCCGTTATGAAAAAATGCGGCGAGGGGGGCGGCCAATAAACTGGGCAATTACCACTAACACCCAGACAAGCAACATCGCGGAAAAGATCCCCACGAGCCATTGAGGCATCGACCAGCCTAGCCATTGCCACACCACCTTGCTGCAATCACCGTAGGCTTCAAAGACGGCGGGCAGCCATTGGTTGAGTGGCGCCCAAGCAGGGAAGTTCACCGCCACATCGCAGGTGGCACCAAACAATTGGTTTGGAGCAGGAAATTGATAACTCACGTGCTCTAACGAGAGCTTTAGCGCCCACCCGGCTGTGGCGCCATAGCCAAGCAAGCTAAGTGTGCGCCAAAAAGGGTCGTTAGGCGCGATTAAACCCAACAAGGCAGCCACGCCAATCCCTAATAGGGCAACGCGTTCATAAATACACATCACACAAGGTGCCAGCCCTTGATAGTGTTGAAAGTAAAGCGCGGTGGCTTCCAGCCCCACAACACATAGAAGCAACAACAGCCAGGACGCTCGGCTGCGAGAAAACTGGTTTAAGGCGCGCCACATAACTCACTCCTGATAAAAAACAAGGCCCTATATTGAGAGCCCTGCTATTCAATCGTTTGTTGAGACTAAGGTCAATGATAGAAATGCGTTAGTGAGCGCTCGGTATGGCTTGCTGAGTCATATGGATGGTTTCGGAAATCCAACCTTGGTGTAGCATCCACTCGGTCGCAGGCACCAAGAAAAACTCAATGCCAATCACCCCCAGTACCCCCATGACAATGGTATAAGGCAACGCCATATATACCATGCGCCCGTAAGAAAGGCGCAGCAGCGGCGCGAGTGTGGAAGTCAGTAAGAATAAGAAAGCCGCTTGGCCATTGGGCGTGGCGACCGAGGGTAAGTTGGTGCCTGTGTTAATCGCAACCGCTAACATATCGAACTGCTCGCGGCCAATCACGCCATTGAGCAGGGCGGTTTTCACCTCGTTGATATACACGGTGCCGACAAACACGTTGTCTGACACCATGGAAAGCAGACCATTGGCGATATAAAACATGGTCAGTTGCAGGTGACCTTCCAGCGACAACACCATGTCGATGACAGGTGCAAACAGGTGTTGGTCGATGATCACTGCCACCACAGAGAAAAAGACCGCCAATAGCGCAGTAAACGGTAGCGCTTCCTCAAAGGCTTTGCCGATATGGTGTTCATCAACAACGCCCGTAAACGCGGTGGCAAGGATAATAATACTTAGGCCAATTAAACCGACCGCGGCCAAATGGAAAGCCAATGCGGTGATTAGCCACACCGCAATCAGCGCTTGCACCACCAACTTGGCGATGTCTTGAGGCGTGCGTTTTGCTCGCTGTGCGTTATCGTACTCCACCAATATTTTTAATACATTTTGCGGCAGGTGTGCGCCATAACCGAACCAAGCAAACTTCTCGACCAGCGCACAGGTTAGCAAGCCAGCAAAGAAAACCGGCAGCGTGACCGGTGCCATACGTAAAATAAACTCACCAAAATGCCAACCAGCTTGGTCGGCAATGATCAGGTTTTGCGGCTCGCCGACCATGGTCATCACCCCGCCCAATGCGGTACCCACGCCAGCATGCATCAATAGGCTGCGCAAAAACGCTCGATAATTTTCCAAATCGTTGCGGCTAAGCTCGTCGCTTAAGCTTTCATCTGAGGTATGATCATGGTTAGCGCCGAACTCTTTCCCGGACGCCACGCGGTGGTAAATGGCGTAAAAACCGACGGCAACACTGATCACCACGGCAATCACGGTTAAGGCATCCAAAAAGGCAGAGAGCGCCGCCGCCGCGCCACAAAAGGCCAACGACAAGGCTATCTTGGATCGGATGCCCAACAGGATTTTGGTGAAAATAAACAGCAATAGCTGTTTCATAAAATAGATCCCCGCCACCATAAAGACGAGGAGCAACAGGACTTCAACGTTGGCCACTAATTCGTGTTTGACTTGCGCGGGGCTGGTCATGCCAATGGCGACCGCTTCAATCGCCAATAAGCCACCGGGTTGCAGTGGGTAGCATTTCAAGGCCATCGCGAGGGTGAAAATAAACTCGACCACCAAGAGCCAACCAGCGATAAAAGGGTCGATCGCGAAAACAATTGGGTTGAGAATTAAAAAGCCAACAATGGTTAATTTGTACCAATCGGGTGCTTTGCCGAGAAAGTTCTTAAGAAACGCAGTTCTGAGTGTCATGGTCTTCGCCATAGTGAAAGTCTCATTGTTATCTATGCCTACCTAGCGCGCGGATGGGCGAGTCTCGTGCACCAACACAAACGCGCCATCGGCGAACGGCTGCATGGACACAGTATGAGGGTGACAGATATCAGTGACCAAGGCTCATCGGGACGCATGGTTCACAATGCGTGGATGGATAGCCTTGGCACGAATAAGTGTGCGCTAGTTTGCCTCAGACATATTTTGTTACATCTTGTATGGGTTAGTTTTGCGATTTATGCCCAGTTTTTCATTGATCTGGTACAAAAAGATAGCAGATGTCACGCGATATCCGGTGATCTCACTCAGCGGTTTCTGCTGATGGCGTCTGGTGGTATGATGAGTTATTAATCAGAGCAAGAAGCAAATTGGAATTTAGATTCAATGGTTATAAAGGCGGATAGCCCAGCAACATTTGCTGAAAAATATATAATTGAAAGTATTTGGAATAATCACTTTCCTAAAGGCTCCATTTTACCTGCAGAGCGTGAACTGTCTGAACTTATTGGGGTCACTCGCACCACCTTACGTGAAGTGTTGCAACGCTTGGCGCGTGATGGCTGGTTAACCATTCAACATGGCAAACCCACACGCGTGAATGATTATATGCGTACGTCGGGGCTGAGTATTCTTGATACCCTGGTCACCCTAGAGGGGCAAGATGTGCATGGCGTACTTGAGGACTTACTCGCGGCGCGCACCGACATCAGTGGCGTGTACATGCGCTATGCGGCAAAAAACCGTGCTGATGATTGCTTAAACCTGATTGACCATGTGATTAAACGCTGTGAGCAAGTGCTTGAGTGCGAACGCTTTGAGCAGTTTTTGGGGCTCATCGATGAACAAGATGAAGTTTTAAAAGACGTTAAAAAGATCCAGGACAAATACGGTAAGCAAGATCCCGCCTTGTGTGAGCGCATATGTATGGGGCGCGCGTTTAATCACTTTGACTATCGTTTGTTCCAAGGCATGGCGCACTTTTCTGGCAACAAGGTGTATGTGTTAACCATTAATGGCATGCGGCAGATTTATTCGCGTGTGGGCGGATATTACTTTATGGATCGCCGTGCCTGTGAGAACGCATTGAGTTTCTACAGTGATTTACGGGAGATGGTGGCCAATAACCAACACCCCATGATTGGCGATAGGGTCAAGCAATACGGACGTGAGTGCGGTGGCTTGTGGTTTAGTAACCGTGAAACGATCGCGGCACATATGGCAGAAGAAGAAGCCTAACGCGTTCTGATACTTAAAACGTGAAAAGCCGCTTTGAACAGGGTTCATCGCGGCTTTTGGTTAGGGGAGCTATGTGTTTTAGTGGCTCCCCATTAACATATCAGGGTCAAACTGCGGCCGCTTGGGGCAGCTACTCAGTATCTTTCCTCGCCCTTCACTGGTTTCCTCTTCGAGGATCACTTCAAATCCCCACAATCGATGCACGTGCTTCAACACCTCTTCATAAGATTTAGCGAGCGGGATCCGGTTATGAGGGACATAGCGAAGTGTGAGTGAACGGTTGCCACGCAAATCGACATCGAACACTTGAATATTCGGTTCACGATTACTGAGGTTGTATTGCGCGGAGAGATCTTCGCGTAACTGGCGGTACCCTTGTTCATTGTGAATACTGGTCACTTCAATATAACTTTGCCGATCGTCGTCATTGACGGCGAAAAACTTCATATCCCGCATCACTTTGGGCGATAGAAACTGGCTGATGAAACTTTCATCTTTAAAGTTTGCCATCGCAAAGTGTACGGTTTCGAGCCAGTCTTTTCCGGCGATATCAGGGAACCAGTACTCATCCTCCTCCGTGGGATTTTCGCAAATGCGACGAATATCTTGGAACATGGCAAACCCGAGTGCGTAAGGGTTAATGCCGGAATAGAACTGGCTGTTGTATGGTGGTTGTGCCACCACATTGGTGTGGCTATGTAAAAACTCCATAATGAAGCTATCCGTCACCAAGCCCTCGTCATACAGGTGATTGAGGATGGTGTAGTGCCAGAACGTCGCCCAGCCTTCATTCATCACCTGGGTTTGCTTTTGCGGGTAAAAATACTGGCTGACCTTACGCACTATCCGCACGATTTCTCGCTGCCATGGTTCAAGCAGCGGAGAGTGTTTTTCAAAAAAATACAATAGGTTTTCTTGTGGCTCGGTCGGGAAGCGGCGCTTTTCTTCTTCTTGCTCTTTTTTACCGCCCGGAATGGTACGCCACAGCTCATTGACCTGTGTTTGCAAGTAATCTTCTCGTGCCTTTTGACGCGCTTTTTCTTCGGCAAGAGAGATTTTTTGCGGCCGTTTGTAGCGATCGACCCCATAGTTCATCAACGCATGGCAGGAGTCGATAAGGTTTTCTACTTCCGCGAGGCCGTACTTTTCTTCGCATTCACTGATGTAATGTTTAGCAAACAGCAGATAATCAATAATGGAGCCTGCATCTGTCCAGGTTTGAAACAGGTAATTGCCTTTAAAAAAGGAATTGTGGCCATAACAGGCGTGTGCCATCACCAGCGCTTGCATGGTGATGGTGTTTTCTTCCATCAAATAAGAAATACACGGGTTGGAGTTAATCACTATCTCATAAGCGAGCCCCATGTAGCCGTGTTTATAGTTGCGTTCGGTCTCGATAAACTTTTTACCAAACGACCAATGATTGTAATTGATGGGCATCCCGACGCTTGAGTAAGCATCCATCATTTGCTCGGCGGCAATGATTTCGATTTGGTTTGGATAAGTATCCAGTTTGTAGTGTTCAGCGACTCGTTTGATTTCCTTGTGATACTGCTCGAGCAGGTCAAAGGTCCAATCGGGTCCATCATGAAGTGGAGTGTTACGTTTACCTTTGGTGACAGCCATACCATGTCTCCCTGATAAAATGCGTCTATGCCGGTATGGCGTCAGGCTTCGACCTGACGCTTGAACAGTTCGCGGAACACGGGGAAAATTTCCTCCGCTGAGCGAATATTCTGCATTGCAAAGTTGTCATGGCTTTGCGCCAACGCCTCATATTCTCGCCACAGTGTTTGATGCGCGCGGCGGGTAATCTCGATATAGGCGTAATAACGGCTGACCGGCAACAGGGTATTTTGCAATAGTTCTCGGCAGCCGGGTGAGTCATCGGCCCAGTTATCGCCATCCGAGGCTTGGGCCGCATAGACGTTCCATTCTGCCGGGTCGTACCTATCTTTGATGATTTCATCCATCAGCCGCAGGGCACTGGATACAATGGTGCCGCCTGTTTCTTGTGAGTAGAAGAACTCATGTTCATCCACTTCCTTCGCTTGCGTGTGGTGGCGAATAAAGACCACCTCCACGTTTTTGTAGGTGCGCGTCAGGAAAAGATACAGCAGGATATAAAACCGCTTGGCGATATCCTTGGTCGCTTGATCCATCGAGCCGGACACATCCATTAAGCAAAACATCACGGCTTGGCTACTGGGCTGTGGCCGCTTTTCGTAATTTTTATACCGTAAGTCAAAGGTATCGATGAACGGCACCGCGGCGATTTTGCGTTTCAATACCGAGATTTCTTCTTCGAGTCGTTTCACCTCAAGCGGTTGTGCTGGCTCGGCCTCGCGCACGCGCTCCAGCGCCTCTTCAAGCTCTGCCAGCTCTCGGCGTTTGCCGGCTGACATTGCTGTGCGTCGTGCCAGTGAGTTTTGCAGTGAACGTACAATAGCAATGTTCGAGGGCACCCCATTCGAGGTATATCCCGCGCGATGCGTTTTGTACTCCACCATTTTATTCATTTGGTTTTTCTTCAGGTTCGGAAGCTCAAGATCCTCGAACAAGAGATCCAAATACTCATCTTTTGATATTTGAAAGACGAATTCATCTTGGCCTTCGCCATCAGGGCTGGCTTGTCCTTCTCCGGCTCCGCCGCCTTCGCCACCGGGGGGACGAGCAATACGATCCCCTGGGCTAAATTGGTCGTTACCTGGGTGGACAGCATCACGCTGTCCCCCTTTGCCTTGGTGGAACGTCGGTTCACGAATGTCACGAGAAGGAATAGAAATATCCTCTCCACTCTCGACATCCGTGATCGAGCGGTTGTTGACGGCGTCAGCAATGGACTCTTTAATTTGCCTCTTGTGTCGGCGTAAAAAGCGTTGTCGATTGACAGTGCTTTTATTTTTGCCATTGAGACGACGATCAATAAAATGCGCCATATCTCTCTCCCGTCATCTGCGTCAGCCCGTGGGCTACGATGATTTACGCACGCGCAAATACCACTCTGCGAGCAAGCGAACTTGCTTGCGGGTATAGCCTTTTTCCATCATACGAGCGACAAAGTCGTCGTGTTTCTTCTGCTCTTCGCTCGAGGTTTTGGTATTGAAGGAAATCACTGGAAGCAAATCTTCGGTGTTAGAGAACATCTTCTTCTCAATGACGGTTTTCAGTTTCTCATAGCTGGTCCATGCCGGATTTTTACCCTCATTATTGGCGCGTGCACGGAGGACAAAGTTGACGATTTCGTTGCGGAAATCTTTCGGGTTACTGATGCCCGCCGGTTTCTCGATTTTTTCCAATTCAGCATTGAGTGCTGAGCGGTCAAACAACTGGCCAGTATCTGGGTCGCGAAACTCTTGGTCTTGAATCCAGAAATCAGCATAGGTGACATAGCGGTCAAAAATATTTTGCCCGTACTCTGAGTAGGACTCGAGATACGCGGTTTGAATTTCTTTGCCGATAAACTCGATATATTTAGGGATCAAGTAGCCTTTTAAGTGCTCAAGGTAGCGCTCCGCCGTCTCTTGCGGGAACTGCTCTCGTTCAATCTGTTGCTCTAACACGTAGAACAGATGCACCGGGTTTGCGGCGACTTCGGCGTGGTCAAAGTTAAAGACGCGCGACAAGATCTTGAACGCGAAACGGGTCGATAGCCCATCCATGCCTTCATCAACACCGGCAAAATCACGGTACTCTTGGTAGGACTTGGCTTTAGGATCCGTATCTTTCAAGGTTTCACCATCATACACGCGCATTTTTGAATAAATGCTCGAGTTTTCAGGATCTTTCAGCCGTGAAAGCACAGAGAAGCGCGCTAAGATATCTAAGGTGCTGGGGGAGCAAGGCGCATGGCGTAGCTCACTAGAAGACAGCAGCTTGTTGTAGATTCGAATTTCGTCTGACACCCGCAAGCAATAGGGCACCTTGACGATATAGACACGGTCAAGGAAAGCCTCGTTGTTTTTGTTGTTGCGGAACGATTGCCACTCAGATTCGTTGGAGTGCGCGAGAATGATGCCGTCAAACGGCAGTGCTGACAGGCCCTCGGTGCCGTTGTAGTTACCTTCTTGGGTCGCGGTCAACAGTGGGTGGAGCACCTTAATCGGGGCCTTAAACATCTCCACAAACTCCATCATCCCTTGGTTAGCGCGACACAGCGCACCGGAGTAGGAGTAGGCATCGGGGTCATCTTGTGAATAGTGTTCGAGCTGACGGATGTCAACTTTACCCACCAAGGACGAGATATCTTGGTTGTTCTCATCCCCAGGCTCGGTTTTTGCCACCCCGACTTGGTTAAGAATCGATGGGCGCAGTTTCACCACTTTAAACTGGCTAATATCGCCACCAAACTCTTTCAACCGTTTCGCCGCCCAAGGTGACATAATATGGCGAATATAACGGTGGGGAATATCATACTCTTTCTCGAGTAAATGGCCGTCTTCTTCGGCATCAAACAGACAAAATGGGTGATCGTTCACGGGACTACGTTCGCCGTTCGCCGTCAGAACGTAGATAGGCATTTGCTGCATCAAGCTCTTTAGCTTCTCGGCCAAGGATGATTTACCCCCGCCGACAGGCCCGAGTAAATAGAGAATTTGTTTTCGCTCTTCCAACCCTTGGGCGGCGTGCTTGAGGTAAGAGACGATTTGCTCAATCGAGTCTTCCATGCCATAAAAGTCTTCAAAGGTTTTATAGCGGGAAATTACTCGGTTGGAGAAGATACGGCTGAGTCGCGGATCAAGCGAGGTATCAATTTTTTCTGGCTCGCCAATCGCCATCAGCAAACGCTCTGCCGCATTGGCATACGCGCCGCGATCCTCTCGGCAAAGATCCAAGAATGCTTGAAGGCTCATTTCCTCGTCTTTCGCTTCTTCGTAACGCTGACGATAGTGATCGAAAATAGTCATGGTCCTGCCCCCTAAATCGTCTAATAACTCAAAAAGAAAAGGTGCAAAATTGGCTGAATGATCCCTTTCCTTTCAATAAGGTTAGACCTGATTTGCCGATTTTGCGTGAAAGAATTGTTTGTTTTTTCGATAATTTTTGTTGCCGGATCCGTACGCTTTTCTTGTCAAGATATTGACAGCTGGCGTTCAAGCGAGTGAGGTATGCTAACAGTGATAGTTTTACCAGTTAGGGCGATTAGGCTGACGGTTGCCAGCCGTCAAACAAGAAGGGAATAGATGATGAACATAGCGAGAGAAACGGCTTGGGTCGCTTGCGTCCTCATGCTAACCACCAGCAGTGCTTACGCTGAAACGCGTGTTTCTGCTGGTGTGATAGGCGCATTTTCACCTCAGGTTTATAAAGACACGGATACCGATCCGCTGGTCGTGCCGACGGTCAATGTTGAGACTGACCATTTTTATTTTCGTGGCCTGACGGCGGGCGCGCGACTGGCGCCGAAAGGCTCGACCCATAACCTTGTTTTGTCTGCTACTTATGATCCACGTCGCTTTGATCCTGCAGATACTGACGATCCGCAATTGAGCCAGCTCGACAAGCGCGATGCATCGATTGTGGCAGCGCTGGCCTACCAATATCATTCACCTATCGGGCGTTTTCAGGCGGCTGTTGGCGAAGGCGTGACCCATGATAGGGACGGGGTATATGGCGAAGTGAGTTGGAAATATGGATTTAATCACCCGCGTTGGGGCGTCTCTCCGGAAGTAGGGTATGCCTACAATAGCCATGAGTTAAATAAGCACCTGTATGGGGTCAGCGCCACTGAAGCATCGCGTGTTTCAGGCATTGAGGAGTATGAGCCAGGCTCTGCGGGTCATTACTTTGTTGGTGCCAGTGGCTATTTCATGCTGACTGAGCGCATCCAACTGCTTGGTGGCGTGCGCTATACCAACCTCGATGATGAAATAGCGAACAGCCCAATGGTGGATCAATCGACTGCCGCCTCGGGCTACTTAGGGGTTAACTACATTTTTATGTAGCCTTGTTAGCCATTAAAACAGGCCGCTTGGGTGTAAGGCGGCCTGTTACGCCCGTCTAGCTTGAGTGGCGCTCATCCATTAACTGGGTTGCTAACGTGTAGCTTTGACCTGGATGGACAACTTGTGTGGGTTGTTCAATCGCCGCTTCGACACAGACAAACTTGAGGTACCCGTTATCGTCCATATCCGCCATCTGAATGGACGCCGCCTGACCCGGGTTCCAGATAACAGCGCTGCTTGCACCTTGATTGTTGACTTTGAGACGACGGTTTCCCACTGGATCGGTTAAGGTGAGGGTGTCGTTAGCCCCCGTATAAATCCTATCAACCGGCTCCTCGAAGGTCACTTTCCCCGTCGCTGGCACGGCCTTGCCTGCCGCAAAGTTATCAATGTACTGACAACCCAGCCCTTCCACGTTCGCTTGCTCGCTATCTTCTACCGCAAGATAGCTGTGCAAGGCGCCACCCATGGTCCAAGGGTGTTGATCTGTATTGGTCACCGTTAAGGCAATGTCGGCGTGATGAGTTAGCGTAAAGGTCACCGTTGCATGAAAACAATGTGGCCATAGTGCTCGCGAGGCGTCTGAGTCGGATAACTGCAGTTGAATAGTGACGCCTTTAGGGGTTTCTTCAATGTTCGCTAACTGCCACATTTGACGGCGAGCAAAGCCATGAGAAGGTTGCCCAGTGTGACCAAACCATGGCCAGCAAATAGGGATGCCGCCTCGTAATGGGGTGTTGGCATCGTAGATAGCGTTATCACTCATCCAAGTCAGTGACTTTTCACCCGCAGGGGCAAAGGTGATGAGGTGTCCGCCGAATAGGCTAATAGTGGCTGAACACGCAGGGTGAGTAACACGAAGAATCGGAACGGACTGGCGATAGCAGAGATCGACAGATGCAGAAAGTTGACGTTCAACATGCAGGGTGGGAGAAGTCATAGCCTGATCCTCTTGGGTAAGTGTTCCTTAATCAGTTATCGAAGACACGTTCACAGACAGCGTGGTCGCGAGTCATGGGCCTGATAAACAAAAGGCGGCCAATGGCCGCCTTTACGTTGAATAGGGTTACATGCGCATTATTTAGCGATGTGTGCAACCAGATCCAATACTTTGTTTGAGTAGCCGATTTCGTTGTCGTACCAAGAAACTACTTTCACGAAGTTGTCAGTCAGTGCGATACCTGCTTTAGCATCGAATACAGACGTTTGTACTTCGCCGATGAAGTCTTGAGAAACCACGGCATCTTCGGTGTAACCTAGAACACCTTTCAGCTCACCTTCAGACGCTTCTTTCATCGCTGCACAGATTTGGTCGTAAGACGCTGCTTTGTCAAGGTTTACAGTCAGGTCAACAACAGAAACGTTGGCAGTTGGTACGCGGAACGCCATACCAGTCAGTTTGCCGTCTAGTACTGGCAATACTTTACCAACCGCTTTTGCAGCACCGGTTGAAGATGGGATGATGTTTTGAGACGCACCACGGCCACCGCGCCAGTCTTTCGCAGACGGAGCATCAACGGTTTTTTGCGTTGCAGTGGTGGCGTGAACGGTGGTCATCAGGCCAGATACGATACCGAACTTGTCGTTCAGTACTTTCGCGATTGGCGCTAGGCAGTTAGTCGTGCAAGACGCGTTAGAAACGATGTCTTGACCCGCGTAATCGCTGTGGTTAACACCCATAACGAACATTGGCGTCGCATCTTTAGATGGGCCGGTTAGAACCACTTTCTTCGCACCCGCTTGGATGTGTTGACGCGCGGTTTCGTCAGTGAGGAAGATACCGGTTGCTTCAGCAACAACGTCAACACCCACTTCATCCCACTTAAGGTCTGCTGGGTTGCGCTCTGCAGTGACGCGTACGGTTTTACCGTTAACGATAAGGTTACCACCTTCTACTTCAACTGTGCCGTTGAAGCGACCGTGGGTTGAATCGTACTTCAGCATGTAAGCCATGTACTCAACGTCGATAAGATCGTTGATTGCTACCACGTCGATGTCGTTACGCTCGACAGATGCACGGAATACGAAACGGCCGATACGGCCAAAACCGTTAATACCTACTTTGATAGTCATTATGTTGCTCCACAACTTAATTTCTAGTGAGATGAAACTGGTAGTAAAATTACAGAATAGGACCCCGCCATGCAAGGGTAATCGCAGCCAAAATTGTTTAAAGTCAAAAAAAAGTACGGATTTTTTTTACATCGCCTAAACATTTGACCCCTTGCCGCCATGTCTGTATGCGCTTTAACCGCGATCGATTAATGCGACGGCTGCAGACACGGAGCGACCGCTGGTAATTGTTAGCGTAGAAGCAGAATCGCGATCGTGAAAGTTAAAGTGGTATGACAAGCGAGACGGTGGAACGGAAGGAAGTCGGTTTCCCGCACCGCGCACCAGTGAGGGTGATGCGCAGGCGTTATACTAAAAGAGGCTGTGCTATGAGGCATGGTCCCCTTTGTCAAGTGGCTGCAACAGGGTTGCTTCAAACTCGCCATCTTCAATCGCGGCGGCAATCTCAAACGCAAGGGTTTGTAGGTTTTTTTGTTGTGCGTCGGTCAATGGGTAAAGTCGCGATAGGCGATCACCGCGCGCAATCGGCAGGTTGTAACTTTCCCCCACTTTTGCCCATAAATAAGCATGTTCAAAGCGTTTTAGCGCATGATTGGTTGTCGCCAGTGACTTAATGGCTTCTGGGATCACCGCTTTGCGAACGGTCTCATTGTCACCATCATACAGTTCTAACGCATGGCGCAGGATCTCTACTGTTTTCGCTTTATTGCGCGACACATAATAGGTGGCAAGCCCCAGCTGTAATTGTGGCGTTTCGAGATGGCGTGTTCCCTCTAGCTTTAAAAACTGCGGCAACGCGCTGTTGTCGCCTTGAGACCAGCGATAGTAAATCACGGGTGGCTGGTAAGAGTCTTTTAGTTCGCCCTCTAACCGTTCAATCGCGTCGTAAGCATGATACACCGCTTCGGTGCGCTTGGTTTTGCGCTGTTTTAAGGTGGTGGGCTCTATTTCGGCAACCAGCTCCATACAGCGCAGGTAGACTTTGGTTTGTTTAAGCTCGGCAAGCTTATTCAAGTCACTGGGGTTTTGATAGACAGATAAGCGCTCAAAAATCAGATCAGAGCGCTCAAATCGGCATTGTCCATCACCGGTGTTTAATCCTGCGCATAGCTCTGGGTGGGTTTCACAGACTTGATTAGTGGTGGGCTCGCCTTCACAGCCAGTAAGAAGTAGTACACTCGCAATTAGCCCCAAGGGGTAAAAACAACGTATGAGTAATCGTAAATCCATGGTTTATCGTATCCTGAGTCAGTTGCGATGAGTATACGTGATCTTTTAGTGTAGTTGATGGCCTAAAGCGTGATACAGCGCACTGAACCAAGCATGCCGTCCACCCACCAAGTTCAGGCATAATAACCCAATGAGGATCGCCAAGAGGTAATAATGGATATTGAACAAGTCTTAAAGGCAATGACGCCTGAAGTGTATGATCGGTTGTGTTATGCCGTGGAGACGGGCAAATGGCCGGACGGCACCAGCTTGAACCAAGCGCAACGCGACCAAGCCTTGCAAGCCGTGATGTTGTATCAATCACGTCACAACAGCCAGCCCCAGCACATGACCGTCGCGAAAGGGGGCAATGTGACGTGGAAATCGAAAGCGGAACTAAAACGTGAGTTTGCCCGTCCAGATGAAGCCCGGATTGAGGTGGCGACTCAGGACAGCAATACTAAACATTAGCGCGCACAGCTCAGCGATCACGGCGATGGCCGCGTCTATCATTGAATCGGCCATTAGCATGCTGGTACCTAGGTGGTCGCTAGGCTAATTGGGCTGGCGAAAAACGGCGTTAGTTGATGATTTTCCTCCTGCGCATAGGCATCGAACAAGGGGTGTTGGTCGAGAGCTGAGAGGTAATCACTCAGCGCCGCGAATCGGTCGTCCAGCACCAACCCTGCCATTTTTGCGCAACGAAACAGACTCCACACGCTGATACCTGCCATCGTCACCGTCTGGGTGGGCATTGCTTTTACTTGCTCGCCTAAATATTGGCAGCAGGCGGGTAATGTTTGCAGAGCTTGGTTCACGGCCTGATGATCGACCGTTTTGTCTAAAATATGCCCGCGTACCACCCGTTGGTAAAACAAGGTATCTGTGATTAAGGGATCGAGCTGATAGCGACAAAACCACTCAACCCAGCGGATCTGGGCGCGATGGGTGGGGTTGCCTGGATAGAGCAGCGGATCAGGGTAGGCATCATCAAGGTAGGCCGTAATCACTGTGTCTTGGTAAATGGTGTGTGATGCCTCGGCGAGTGCGACCACAGTTTGCATCGGAGGATGGTGGATAATGCGCTCGTGTGCCTCGAAAGGGGAAGTGGGGGCGAGTTGATAGTCTAAATGCTTTAACCTCAGCGCCA
The DNA here is from genome assembly GCF_001995745.1 of Salinivibrio sp. ML323. Classification (NCBI taxonomy): domain Bacteria; kingdom Pseudomonadati; phylum Pseudomonadota; class Gammaproteobacteria; order Vibrionales; family Vibrionaceae; genus Salinivibrio; species Salinivibrio sp. ML323. Next base: position 228,972 of record NZ_MUES01000002.1, read on the forward strand.
GCGCGATTTTTCGCGTATGGGGCGACAGCGAGTCACCATGTAATACCCTCATTATGCGCTCCTTTTAATGACGACCAACAGTATGGTTACCCCTTCGTATACGTTAGCAAATAAAAACGCCGGCAACCTTGCCGACGTCACACACTGAAAGATTCGTGAACCAGTAACAAGCTAGTAGTAACTGAGTTCACCGCGGAGATCTTTTTGTACCAAGGTACGCAGGGTCTCGAACGGCAAGGACTGACTCAGCAGGAAATGAAGCTTAGCCAACGCCGCCTCTGGCGTCATGTCGTAGCCGCTCAACACACCGGCGTCAGCCAATGCACAGCCTGTTGCGTAGCCGCCCATATTCACGCGTCCTGCCAAACATTGGGTCAAGTTAAGCACCAAGACCCCCCGATCGGTGGCCTGTTTGAGTAAGTCCAGCAGTTCGGGGTGCTGAGGCGCGTTGCCCACCCCAAAGGTTAACAAAATCATGGCATTCACTGGCTGCTTGAGTGCGTTTCTTACCACGTCCGGTGAGATGCCGGGATACATCATGATCACTGCAACCGGTTGATCATTGATGGTATGCACCTTAAAAGGGCCGGCGGAAGGCTGGTTGAGCTTATCTGCTTTTACCTCGATATGAATGCCGGCTTCAAGCAGAGCAGGCAGATTAGGCGAAGTAAAGGCATTAAAGCCATCGGCATGGGATTTGGTGCTGCGATTGCCACGTAATAACTGATTATTGAAAAACAAGGTGACCTCATTCACCGGATAGTTAGCGGCAATATGAAGGGCATTGAGTAGGTTGGCTTGCCCGTCTGAGCGCAACTCTGCAATCGGAATTTGCGAGCCGGTCACGATCACAGGTTTTTCTAGGTTTTCCAGCATGAACGACAGGGCTGACGCCGTGTAAGCCATGGTGTCGGTACCATGTAAGATCACAAAGCCATCGTACTTGTGATAATTGTCGCCAATATCGTCCGCAATCCGTTGCCAATCCGTTGGCGTCATATCCGATGAATCAATGAGTGGTTGGTACTCATGAATAGTAAAAAGCGGCATTTCTGGACGATGGAATTCTGGCATCTTCTCCAACTGTTGTTGCAGAAAACCAGACACAGGGACATATCCATGATCGGACTTTTGCATGCCGATCGTGCCACCTGTGTAAGCGATATAAATGTGTTTACGTTCCATCATGTCAAATCTGCATTAAATGAGCGTGAGCACAGTATACATGTAACGATTACATCGATAACAGCGAGCGACACACAGAATAGAAGAAAAACAGGAAAAAGCCCTGACTGTAGGGTCAGGGCGAGTCGATTTTATTGGTATTGACAGTTCAAGCAGAATAAGTAACGCCCTTGGGGGTCGTTAAATTTTTCCAACAAGGTCAATGACTGCCACTGTGGTGACGACGCCAGTTGTTGAGCGATCGATGGCATGCTCGCCTGGACGGTTTTGCCAAGCACACTCGCACCTTGTCCGAGCACGTCGTTAATAAATTGCTCAAAGGGGGTGAGTGGCTGTTGCATCCAATCGAGCTGGTAGTCCTCAATCTCTGCGAGATCGGCGGCTGTTGATACCGCATCGTCAAAGTCACCCAGCTTATCCACTAAGCCGAGGTTCAGGGCGTCTTGCCCCGTCCAGACGCGGCCTTGCGCGACCTGATCAGCTTGTTCCATCGACATATTGCGGTGGTGACTGACGACCGAGAGGAAGCGGTGATAACCGTGCTCAATGCCAAGTTGCATGATGTCTCCCACCTCGTCAGGGAGCGCGCGAGTCAGTCCCACACCGGCAAACGGCGTGGTGCCGACACCATCAGACTGCACGCCGAGATCATCCAGCGTGTTCTCAAAGGTGGTGAATAGGCTGAAAATGCCAATCGAACCTGTGATCGTGGTAGGTTGGGCAATGATTTTATCGGCACTGGCCGATAGCCAATATCCCCCCGAGGCGGCCACGCTCGACATCGACACCACGACAGGTTTGCCGGCCTCACGCAATGCGTCTACCTCATTGCGAATGACTTCAGAGGCGAAAGCGCTGCCTCCCGGGCTATCAACACGCAGCACGACGGCTTTAACACTGTTGTCTAGGCGCGCATCGCGAAGCATTGCCGCGGTGGTATCGCCACCCACCGTCCCCGGACGTTGATGTCCGTCCATGATGGGGCCGCTGGCGACGACGACAGCAATGTTATTGTTGCCCGGCAAGCTAAAGCCACTTTGTATCTTCGGCAGGTAATCGTAATAACCTGTGTATTCAAAGCTGTCTTTGCCATCGCTCCCGAACTTATCGGCGAGATGGCGACGGATTTGCTGACGCGTCATTAATTTATCGACGATTCCTACGTCCTTAGACAATGCGGCGAAGTCACCCTCGAAACGGCGTAATCGCGAGAGCAGTTGCTCAGCGCTGGGAGAGAGCATATCCGCTTGGATACCGCGGTTCTTGGCGACATCACTCACATACGCCTGCCACAGCTGAGACAGCCAGGCTTGATTCGCCTCGCGGGCGGCATCGGACATGTTGTTGCGCGTGTAAGGCTCGACAAACGATTTATAGGTCCCCACACGGAACACATGGGTAGAGACGTCCAACTTATCGAGTAAGTCTTTCCAATACAGATTGTAGCTACCATAGCCTTGCAGCATCACCATGCCATCAGGCGACATTAGCACCTCATCAGCATAGCTAGCTAAATAGTACTGACTTTGGCTATAGGTGCCGCCAATGGCGATCACGGGTTTGCCGCTTTCTTTAAAGGTATTGATGGCTTTGGCGATATACCGCATCTTGGTCAAGCTGGTGGACGGCATGTCGCCCAAGCTGAGCACAAGCCCATTGACCTGCTCGTCAGTGGCGGCATGGCGCACGGTGTCGACAATGTCAAACAACACATTTTCACGCTCAACCGGTTGACCGAGTGCGTTGCGCGATAGCGTATCAATTGGGCTAATACGTTGACGCTGCTCAACAATCGGGCCATCAATGTTTAGCAAGAGGGCGCGTGGCTCGGGCTCAGATTGAGCGACCTTGACCGATTCAGCGTCTTTTGGCGTCAAGGGGGTTTCCGACGTCAGCGCAAAGTAGATGGCAACAATGACGCCTATGAAAAGGACGTTTAACAAAAGCTGCCGCGTGAAACTGAGCGCACGCCACAGCCATTTAAAAAGGGATGCAATAAAGCGGAACAGTTTTTTCATACTTGAGTCCATCGGTGCATGTCGCTGATATCCTAGCTGATCAGAGCCAAGAGCGATAGGTGCGAGCGATTATCGATATACGCCAATACTGGGTGAAAGTCCTACCCAGATCATAAATCGCGATACCATGTTGCTAACTTGTAAACGAATGTTTGAAATCACGTGTCTGTCAGCGCTATAGTCTGGTCAGACCACAAAACAATAAGTGAGCAAGCAATGGAACAGCACCCTTATCCCCACATGCTAGCCCCCCTCGATCTTGGGTTTACCACCCTAAAAAATCGCGTGCTAATGGGCTCTATGCATACTGGGCTTGAAGAAGCAAACGATGGTTTTAAAAAGCTAGCCGCCTTCTACGCCGAGCGTGCGAAAGGCGATGTAGGGTTGATTGTGACGGGTGGCTTCTCGCCCAATTTTCGCGGTCGCTTGACGCCATTTAGCGCCCAGTTCAGCTCTGGACGCGCGGCACGTGCACATCGTGCCATCACGGAAGCGGTTCATGCTCATGGCGGGAAAATAGCGCTTCAGCTTTTGCATGCGGGACGTTATGCCTTTCATCCGTTCGCGCAAAGTGCATCAGCCATTCGCGCCCCCATCAGTAAATTTACTCCGTTTGAAATGAGTGAGCGGGCGATTTGGCGCACCATTAAAGCGTTTGGGCGTAGTGCCGCGCTTGCCCGCGAAGCGGGCTATGATGGCGTTGAGATCATGGGCTCGGAAGGTTACCTCATTAACCAATTTTTCTGTCACCGCGCCAACCGCCGTTACGACCAGTGGGGCGGAACGGTTGAAAATCGCATGCGCTTTGCCGTTGAAGTGATGCGCGCGGTGCGTCAGGCCGCTGGCGACGACTTTATCGTGATATTCCGCTTATCGATGCTGGATTTGGTTGAGCAAGGCAATACCTTCGAGGATGTGGTTGCCTTAGCGAAGGGCCTTGAACAAGCGGGCGTGACCATTATCAACACGGGGATCGGTTGGCATGAAGCGCGCGTGCCCACCATTGCCACCCAGGTACCACGAGGTGCGTTTAGCTGGGTGACGGAAAAATTAAAAGGTGAAGTGTCGGTGCCCTTGGTGACCTGTAACCGCATCAATACGCCTGAGGTCGCTGAATCGATTTTGGCCAGCGGGCAGGCGGATATGGTGTCGATGGCGCGACCCTTTTTGGCCGACGCTGAGTTTGTCGCCAAGGCCAAGGCGGGGCAGCCGGATGATATTAATACCTGTATTGCTTGTAACCAAGCCTGTCTTGATCACGTATTTAAAGGAAAACGGGCAAGTTGCTTGGTGAACCCGAAAGCCTGTTACGAAACCGAACTGATCGCCACACCGGTCCGGCAAGTGAAACAGGTGGCGGTGATTGGGGGTGGCATGGCAGGGATTAGCTGTGCCACCGAGGCGGCCGAACGCGGCCACGATGTGACCTTGTTCGAAAAGTCGGATCGTCTAGGCGGGCAATTCAATTTGGCGATGGCCATTCCAGGAAAAGAAGAGTTTAAAGAAACCATTCGCTATTACCTCCGGAGGTTGGAAAAAGCGGGAGTGACGGTCAAACTCAATCAAACAGTGGATGTGGATACATTAAGTGCCTTTGATGACGTTGTGGTGGCGACAGGCGTCAAACCGCGCCGCCCTGCGATTGAAGGGATCGAGCATCCAAAGGTGATTGACTACCAAACCTTTATTCGTGACAACCCGGCCTTGGGTAGCCATGTCGCGATTATCGGCGCGGGAGGCATTGGAGTGGATGTTGCCACCATGATCACCGAGCCCAAGGATCAAAGCTTGGATGATTGGCTCAAAGAGTGGGGCATCGATAAAACCATTAGCCACGAAGGCGGCTTGTATCCTGGCCATGATACCCATAGCGATAAGCAGGTTTGGGTATTACAGCGCCGAGAAGGCCGAGTTGGCAAAGGGCCGGGCAAAACCACTGGCTGGATCCATCGTAAAACCTTGCAAAAACGGGGCGTGAATCTTGTGGGGGGGGTGACCTATCACAAAATTGATGATGAGGGACTACATGTGAGTATCAAAGACGAGGCGCACTTGATTCCTGCCACTCAGATCATCTTGTGTGCCGGGCAAGAGTCGGTTAATCAGCTTGCAGAGCAGTTGAAACAAGCTAATCTGTCCTATCACTTAATTGGTGGGGCAGAGCATGCGGGCGAGCTGGATGCGAAGCGTGCGATTCGCCAAGGGATTGAAACGGCGTTGGCGCTCTAAATCCATACACTTTGCACGATTTTATCCGTTCTAGGCTGTGTTAACCTGTGATCACCGAGTTATACATGGCCGTTTAACGGTAAAAAGGATGAATCATGGACGCACTTGAATTGCTCTTACAGCGCCGCTCGATACCGCGTCTCGCCGCGCCCGCACCGAGCGGTGACGTGCTTGAAAACATTATTCAAGCAGGGCTGCGCGCCCCTGATCATGGCGCGTTGACGCCGTGGCAATTTGTGATCTGCGAAGGTGAGGGGCTCACCCGGCTTTCCACTATTCTTGCCGACGCCGCACAAACCAATGGCGCGGATGAGGCGGCGATTGAAAAAGCGCGTAATGCCCCGCTTCGAGCGCCTATGGTGGTGGCAGTGATTGCCCGCACGCGTCCGCACGATAAGGTTCCTACCATTGAGCAACATATTTCGGCGGGATGTGCCACACAAGCGATGCAAATGGCGGCTGTCGCGCAGGGCTTTCAAGGGTTTTGGCGCACTGGCGCGTTTGCTTATCATCCTGCTGTGCGCGAAGCGCTGTCGGTAGAAGGTGACGATCAGATTGTCGGCTTTTTATACTTGGGGACGCCTGATTGCGCCCCAGCTAATGCTCCTAAGCGTGATACCAGTAAGTTTGTGACCTACCTGTAAACTAGGATAAATCGCGTTTACCTCGAAAAAACCTGTGCATATGTACAGGTTTTTTATTGCGCCCTGATCGGCCTTTGCATACCATGCGCTCAGCGACGGTTAAAAAGGCTTTGTCATGGCACGATTGTTTATAGCGGAAAAACCCAGTCTCGGACGCGCGATTGCGGCGGGACTGCCTAAACCGCACAAAAATCACAAAGGGTACATCGAGACCGCTCAAGGCGATGTAGTGACCTGGTGTATCGGCCATTTGTTAGAGCAGGTTGAGCCGGATGCGTATGACAGCCGCTATAAAAAGTGGGATCTGGCTGATCTGCCGATTGTGCCTGAAAAATGGCAGCTCCGTCCTCGTCAAGCCGCCGCGGCGCAACTGGCTGTCGTCAAAAAACTGATCAAACAGTTTGATCAACTGGTGCACGCGGGTGATCCCGATCGAGAGGGACAGTTGTTGGTTGATGAAGTGATTGACTACGCCAAGGTCAGTGCCAACAAAAAAGCTAACATTAAGCGCCTTTTAATCAGTGATTTAAACCTTTCTGCGGTGAAGAAAGCCCTCGCGCACCTGCAAGATAACAAAGCCTACATGCCACTGTCCGTATCGGCTTTAGCGCGTTCACGCGCCGACTGGTTGTATGGAATGAATCTGTCTCGTGCCTATACCTTGTTAGGGAAACAGGCCGGCTACCAAGGCGTGTTATCGGTCGGACGTGTGCAAACGCCAGTGTTAGGACTGGTGGTGCGCCGTGATCAGGCGATAGACAGTTTTGTACCTCACCCGTTTTTTCAACTGGATGCGATCATTGCTCATCCAGAGGGAGAGATACGGGCACGTTGGCAGCCCAGTGAAGCGTGCGCAAAGTGGCAAGATGAACAGGGACGCGTCCTGTCTCGTCCCTTGGCAGAGAACGTCGCACAACGCATCGCAGGACAAACCGCGACCGTCACTGAAGCGGAGCGTCAGCAACGTAAACAGGCCGCGCCGTTGCCGTACAACTTGTCGGCACTACAAATTGACGCTTCAAAGCGGTTTGGTTTTAGTGCGCAAAAAGCACTGGATGTGTGCCAGCAGCTTTACGAACGCCACAAACTGATCACTTATCCGCGCTCAGACTGTCGCTATTTGCCCAAAGGCCACTTCGCCGAGGCGAATAAGATACTCGGTGCCATTAAGCAAGGCTGTGAGACGCTTAGCCAAGCATGTGAGGGGGCTGATACCAAGCGCAAAGGGAAGGCATGGAACGACAGTAAAGTAGGCGCTCATCATGCGATTATCCCCACAGCGAAAGTCGCGCCGACAAGCTTGTCAGCCGATGAAGCAAAGATTTATCAGCTCATCGCGCGCCAATACGTGATGCAGTTTTATCCGGCCGCTGAATACGCAGAAGGGAAGCTCATCTTTGATATCGCAGGTGGGTGTTTTATTGCCAAAGGGAAGGTGCTGACGTTGGCCGGCTGGCGTGCTTTGTTGCCGACAAATAACACCGCAGACAGCGACGCGGCCCCCTTGCCGCTAATGGAGAAAGGCGATCAAGGACGCTGTGAACGCGGTGAGATTAAAGATTGCATGACAGAGCCGCCGGCGGCGTTTACGGAATCCACGCTGTTGCAGGCGATGACAGGCATTGGTCGCTATGTACAAAACAAAGCGCTGAAAGAGATATTGCGCGAGACCGACGGCTTAGGCACTGAAGCCACCCGTGCCGGTATTATTGAGTTATTGGTGAAACGTGGCTTATTAACGCGGCAAGGAAAGACGTTGCACGCTAGCGCCAGTGGTAAAGGGCTTATCGCGGCGCTGCCAGACAGTGCCACCTATCCGGATATGACCGCCGATTGGGAGCGGCAACTGCAAGATATGGCGGATCGTCAGTGTGCGTATCACCCTTTTATGCAAGAATTAACGGCACAAGTGACAGGCTTAATTGAAACCGTAAAAACATCGCCCCCACCGGCCTCGTTAAGCGATTTGCCAGCCGCCCCCACTAAATCGTTCGCGCGTAAAGGGCGGCGCACGTCCGGCTACCGAAAACGGACAGCGAAATCAAAGCCGGCGGCTAATACAAAGTCAACGGCGAAATCAGCGCGCGCCACGAAAGCGAGACGCAAAGCCGCAAAATAATGTTGTTGGAGCGGTACGCCATATTACCACCAGTATGGCGACAGCTTGCATGTGAAGCATGTGGCGAGCAAACGTACAAGGTGACCTGTTAGAACGCATAAGCGGCAATACAGCCAACCAGTGTCATCACAAACAGGAAGCCTTTAAGCACCTTGGGGTTGGCGGAAATGGCAAAGCGAACGGCCACTCGTGCGCCCAACATGGTGCCAATGGCTAAAATCAGCCCTGGTACCCAGCGCACCAGATCATCGGCAATAAACACCACTAAAGATAAGCTGGTGAAGGCGAGCGTACAGGCCAGCTTGAGCGCATTGCCACGCACTAGGTCATAGTGCAGTGTACCGCACAGGGCTGCCAGTAGTACAAATCCTACCCCGGCTTGCACGAAGCCGCCATAGAAGCCTGCCAGCAAGAGACCCAACCAAGCCATGGGGGTATCTTTAACGCGCTTCGTTGGTGTTCCCTCTGGAGGGCCAAAGGTCGCGGGTTTGATCAGCATTACTAGCGTCATGGTCAGCAAAGTGCCAAGCAACAAGGGTTTCACCCAGCTTGCCGGTAGCCAAGCGGCAGCTAATGCGCCGCAAAGGCCACCGAGTAAATTGGGGACTAAAACAGGGATAATATCTTGGGTATCCAGTTTATTGTGCTGGCGAAAGCCCGCCATGCCGGAAGTACACTGTAACCACACTGCCACGCGATTGGTGGCATTGGCGACATCAGCCGGCATGCCCATCACCATTAACGCAGGTAAGGTCAAGTTCGAGCCACCGCCCGCCAATGTATTAATGATCCCCGCGATCAGTCCTAAGCTGACCAGTAGCAGACCATACTCGAGGGTCATTGCCATGCACACTCCTTGTTTTGCATCGCTGCGTTGGTGTGGTTACCTTGAGTGAAAGGGGTAACCGCTTGATAGAAAAGCCCCATCAAGCATACTGTTTATGCGCAATGTTGTGAAACCTAATAGTAATACTGGCGAATCTGTTCACGCCCTTTATAATCACGTCCTACACCCGAAGTTTGGTTATTTTCGCCCTATTAGTCCTGCGAAATAAGGTTATATCACGTCATGCAGCAAGCTGTTCCATCCGCGCTTGATAAAGTTGCGCGCCGCTCCGCGCGAGTGGGGTTTGTTTATAATGTGCTTATTTCCATCATGGTCTTTGCTTTCTCTGTGGTCTCGGTGGAGTTTTGGCTTTACCAGCAAGCGCATGACCAAGAGGTGAAAGAAGTGCAACGTGCGCTGCTGGCCTATCGCTCTCGTATTGAGCTGAAAGTGACACAGAATTTGGATTTAAGCCACGGGCTTGCCACCTACATCAGCCTTAATCCGGATTTGGACCAAAAGGATTTTTCCCGCTTTGCCGGCCAGCTTAGAGATAAAACGCCCCATATTCTTAATTTTGGCGCGGCGCGAAACTGGGTGATCAGTCACGTTTATCCCAATACACTCGAGGACTCGGTATTGGGCGCTGATTATCGTGATCTTCCCGAGCAACTAGAGAGTGTTCGTGCCGCCTATGGCTCGAGGCAGCCGGTCATCTCTGGCCCTGTTGAGCTTATACAAAGCGGGACGGCGTTGATTGCCAGGCAGTCAATCGTTAACCAAAACACCGGTCTGCCTTGGGGGGTGTTATCCACGGTGTTAGATATTGATGGTTTGTTCTCCGCCAGTTTTAAGCAAGGCGAAAACTATCCTGTCCGCGCGGTATTACAAGAAAAACGCGAATCAGAATCAGTATTCACGACGGTTTATGGTGACACCTCAGTACTGAGCCAGTCGCCCGAGACGGTTACGGTCAATTTGCCGTCGGGGGATTGGCGTTTATTGGGCGTACCGCAATCGGGGTGGAAAGGGTTGCATCCTCACCCCACGGTCTGGGTTGTGGGTACAATTATTTTACTTTTTTGGCTGGGTGGCCTGTATGGCCGTTACAATGCGGGGCGCAGTTTTGCCCAATCGATCGGGCGTGTGGTGGATGATAGCTACCGCTTTAGAAGCATTTTTAAACGTCACGATGCGGTGATGATGCTCCTCGATGCGAAAACGGGCGATATTCTTGATGCCAATGACAGTGCGCAGCAGTTCTATGGCTATGACCATGCTGCTCTAACGTCGATGCAGATCAGTGATATCAATACCCAAACCGATAGTGTCCTCAGAGAAAGCCTCTCGCAGGCACAACAGCGCGCGAAAAATTGTTTTATCTTCTCACATCGGCTTAAAAGTGGTGAGGTGCGGCAAGTGGAAGTTCATTCTTCACCGATCACCATTGGTCATGCCAAGCTGCTTTTTTCTGTGATTCATGATGTGTCAGAACGTCTTGAAGTAGAGAGAAAGCTGATGCTGAATGCAAAAATTTTCGAGCAGTCCAGTGAAGGGGTGCTGATTACCGATGCGACGGGAAGGATCGTGACGGTAAATGGTGGCTTTAGTGCGATTACCGGGTATCAAGAGGAAGAGGTGCTTGGTGCCACGCCGGCCATTTTGAACTCTGGACGTCATGACAAATCGTTTTTCGCTGAAATGTGGCAGCAAATTGTCGACCACGGACGGTGGAAAGGCGAAATCTGGAATCGACGCAAAGATGGCGTAGTGTACCCCCAGCTACTCTCTATCAGCGTGGTAAAAGATGAGGCTGATAATGTGGTTAATTATATTGGGGTGTTCTCGGATATCACCAAGCTTAAAGATTCAGAGAAAAAACTGATTGATTTAGCCCATTATGATTCGTTAACCGAGCTGCCGAATCGTCTGTTGTTAACGTCCCGCGTTCGTCAAGCGATGAATATGCAGTCCGTTCAGCGCAATCAGATCGCTTTGATGTTTCTGGATCTCGACCAATTTAAGTTCGTCAATGACAGCCATGGCCACGCGGTGGGCGATGAGTTGTTGAAGTTGGTGAGTGATCGCTTACATGGCTTGCTTGAGGAAGGCGACACCTTGGCACGTTTGGGGGGCGATGAGTTTGTCATTCTTCGTTTGATTCACACTGATGACACCGCGTGTATTCGCTTGTCAGAAGATGTGATCCATGCCATGAACCGTTTGTTTGTCCTCGATGGCGGCATTGATGCACAAATTGGGGTAAGCATAGGTATTGCGCAATACCCAGACGATACGTCAAGTACCGAAGAGCTCCTTACGTTCGCCGATTCAGCCATGTATCACGCCAAAAAGTCGGGCCGCAATACCTATGCGTTCTATGATGATGCGTTAACCATTAATGCCAACCATAAGCTACGTTTAGCGGTGGAGTTACGCCAATGTGTACAAAACAATGAACTGGCGCTTTATTATCAGCCACAAGTGGATCTGGTGACGGGGCAAATCATTGGTGTCGAGGCGTTACTGCGCTGGCATCATCCCGAACGTGGCTTGCTGTCTCCTATTCATTTTATCGAGGTCGCGGAAGAGCGCTCAATCATTCATGATATTACCCGGTGGGTGGTGGAAACCGGTTGCCAGCAATTAAAAGCGTGGCATGATGCGGGTGCGCCGATCTCCATGGCCGTAAACATCTCTCCCCGTAACATTGCTGACGTCACTTTTGTCCAAGTAGTGGCTGAGGCATTAGATAAAACCGGCGCGGATCCGCGCTTTTTAGAGTTAGAGATCACAGAAAATACCTTGATCGAAAACCAAGCCAATGCGTTACGTGTTCTCGAACAGTTGCGTGAAAAGGGGGTTGGGATAGCGATCGATGATTTTGGTACCGGCTATTCGTCCATGGCGTACCTAAAACGTTATCCGATCTCGAAGCTAAAAATTGACCGTCACTTTATCAAAGATATTCAAAGCCAATCGCCAGACGAAGAAGAAGTCGCGATTGTTTCAGCAATGATAGCGATGGCGGATAGTCTCGGGATCGGCGTGGTGGCGGAAGGGATTGAAACGCTACATCAACAAGCCATACTGCATGAGCTTGGCTGCACCTTTGGGCAAGGTTATTTATATCGTCGTCCAGCCCCTGCTGCCGATATTGGCGAGCTTTTGGGTGTGGAGAATGATTGATGTTTCACCATGCTGTTGCTGATCAAACTGTTGCCGATTAAACAGAGCAATGACTGACTTGACTCATCCTTGGATGGTCATGGCTCACATTTTTAGGGCGCAGACGCAGGAATGATGTCAACCGCTTGCGGGTTTTTTATCCTATAAGAAAATCGCAAGGAGTACGATCATGACCCCTGTATTTACTTGGCAGCGGCTCGCTATCGCGATAGCCGCTTCGCTTTCAATGGCAGCCGCAGCCTCTCCTCATATCACGGTGACCACCTCAACCACACAAGCTGATAAACCACTTGATGTAGACGCACCAGCGGTCTTCGCATTGGGAAAGAACACGTACCAAATCACCGTGGATGGCGTTGAGGGGGACTGCCAAGCCGATACGCCAAACAAAGCCAAGTTTAATACGCCGATACCGCTTAAGTGCGACACGGCCAGCACCTTTGATCTCACCATTCGCTTTGCTGGTGACTATGGCTTTTATTATCAAGCGGATACGCGCACATTACGGGTAAAGCGTGAGCCAAAAAAGACGGCCTCCACCTTTAAACGGCCTTTGCCAGATGTGCAATGCCAGCAGTATCAAGGCGGGCCGGTTACTCTGCAACTGGGCAATAGCTTTGCCGAAGGTACCCAGCTAAAAGAAGCGCTCAGTGGCCAGGTGGTGCGTGTAAAGGATCACAGTGTCACGCTAACGCCGGCAGCGAACAGTGGTGGCTTGGTACTCTTAGCCCCGGTTGACGCGCCTTCTCCGACGTTTAGCTACCGGAATGCCAATATCTATTTTGTGATGGTGGACAGGTTTAACAATGGCGATCCGAGCAATGATCACAGTTATGGACGCCATCAAGATAACGCACAGAACATCGGCACCTTTCATGGCGGAGATCTGCAAGGGGTGATCGATAAACTGGATTATATCCAGTCGCTCGGCACAGATGTGATTTGGTTGTCGCCGATTGTCGAGCAAGTCCATGGCTTTGTTGGCGGTGGGAGCAAGGGCAGCTTTCCTTTTTATGCCTATCATGGCTACTGGTCACGTGACTTTACCCAAGTAGACAAAAACTTTGGTGATGACACCGTACTCAAAACCCTCGTGGATGAAGCGCACCAGCGCGGCCTAAAAGTCTTTCTTGACGCTGTGGTCAATCATCCAGGTTATGCCACGCTCGCGGACTTACAGCAAGATGGGATTAACGTCGTCAATGACGCTGAGTTGCCAGAAAAATGGCAAGATTGGCAGCCTGATAAGGGGCAAAGTTGGCATGACTTCCATCAGGCCATTGACTACAAGAGCACCCAATGGCACCAATGGTGGGGCAAAGACTGGGTGCGAGCTGGGTTACCTGGTTATGATCAGCCCGGCAGCAGTGATAAAACCCTGACACTGGCTGGGCTACCCGACTTAAAAACGGAATCCGATCAGCCAGTGACGCCACCGCAATGGTTGCTCAACAACCCAGGTACCCGCGTTGAAGCGCGCGATAACTATACCGTGAGTGATTACTTACTGGAATGGCAAACCCAATGGGTAGAGCGTTTCGGTATTGATGGCTTTCGGGTGGATACGGTCAAGCATGTTGATGGCGAAGTATGGCGAGCATTGAAATCGCAAGCCTCTGCGGCGTTAGAGACGTGGCGGCATCAGCATGGCAAAACGGGAGAGCCGTTTTGGATGATGGGAGAAGTATGGGGCCACCGTGCTTATCGCAGCCCTTATTTTGACCAAGGCTTTGATGCCTTGATTAATTTCGATTTGCAAAAGCAGATGGACAAGGGAGCGTATTGCCTCAGTGAAATGCAAGACACTTATCAAGCGTATGCTGACACCATGGCAAAAGAGGGCGATTTCATTCCGGTAAGCTATATGTCGTCCCATGATACTGAGCTTTTTTTCAGTCGCTTTAAAGACGCCAGCATGCAGCGTGGTGCCGCTAACGCACTCTTGCTGGCGCCCGGTGCGGTACAAGTGTTCTATGGTGATGAAGTCGGGCGTGACTTGGGCCCTTACGGAGACGATTTCCATCAAGGTACCCGTTCAGACATGATATGGCAGCGCAATGATATGCAAACAGATTTGCTAAACCATTGGCGTAAAGTAGGCCAGTTTAGGCAAGATCACCCGGCGATTGGGGCAGGTACGCACCAAGTCATCCCACAAGCGGGGGCCTATGTATTTTCTCGTCAACGTGGCGAAGATACCGTGGTTGCGGCATTTGTCGGGCGGCAAGCGAAGTAACCGCCTTTAATGCGCACACACGAAAAAGCCCACCGTTCGATGAACGGTGGGCTTAAATATTGGTCGGTCTGACTGGATTTGAACCAGCGACCCCTGACACCCCATGACAGTGCGCTACCAGACTGCGCTACAGACCGACTAAGCGCTATATTACGAATCGGCCTAGTGGGTGTCAATTGCCAAGGGGCATTGTTTTTCGGTTTTTCAACCGTTTGGCTATTAAAGCGTCAACCCACCGTCGCGATGTGACATTTTGCTCTGCCCCTTGCTCATCACGACGACGGCTCTTCGGGATAATAAAAGCGTTTCAGTTCATGCATCACTTGCATCAGTAGTGACAATTGCGGTTTCCCCTCTGGCAGCGGTGTATAGTGCTTATCAAACACCTTATAGTTGCCAAACTTATCCACCACGGTGGTTTTTTGCGGTTGTACTACCACGATATCTCGGCTATCGCCGGCGAGCACCCACTTGCGTGGACGGTTTTTAAGCTCGAACAAGTTGGTTCCACTGCTATACGTCTCCGCCGGAGAGCTGACCGATAGCAAGGATTCCATCAATGTGGGGGCCACATCTAGGTGGCTACTATAATGCGCAGTTTGCTCCGCATTTTGGTTGGGCCAATGCATAATCATGGGCACTTGTAACTGATATCGGCTGTAGTTTGAGTTTGAGCCCCAACTGTTGAGTCCGGTCTCGTTAAACTCCATCCCGTGATTGGCGGTGATCATCACCACGGTATTGTCCAATTGCCCTGACTGGCCTAGATGCTCAAGCAAGCGGCCAAGTTGGTCATCGACATAATGCGCGGCGTTGTTGTAGCTGTTTTTTAATACCAAGCTTGTCTGGGTATCGACCCCTGCCATGGCACTATCCAGTGCCGGTTGAAAAGGCTGTGGGTAGTCACCACCTTGCTCGTATTCATTCACGGTTGCTAATTCTAGGTAACCAAACCATGGCTTGTCGGTTTCGCGACTTCCCAGCCAGTTTTGCATCGTGCTGATGGCCTCGGCATCGGCTTGCCAAGCGGGTTTGTCCGATTGGCTATCGCGTTCAAGCGCTTGGCTGAAAATACTCTGATAATAAATGGGATTGGCAAAATGATCGCCACTAAACAACCCCAGTTGATAATCACGCTGTTTGAGTGTTTCTATCAGTACCGGACGCAGCCCCTCGGTACGGGCGCTTTGCGCATAACTGCCAGGCAAGCCGTAGAAAAAGCCAAACAACCCCGCCATGTCGTCATTGCTGCTGCTAAAGTGATTTTTAAACCACAGGTTTTGATTAGCAAACTGGTGGAGGTGAGGCATGGTGACTGGGTTTACCATGTCCGCACGCAGTCCCTCTACCATCACCATCAGTAAGTTTTTCTGATATTTGTTGGCATCCGGTGCAAAGGCAAGCGGCTGAAGGGGATACCGGATCACTTCGCTGGTTTCTTGTCCACGTTGTTCACGCAAACGTTGGTACTCTTGCCTGTCGAGCAAGCCGTACTTTTCCATAAAGGTTTTCGCGGTCATCGGATAGGAGACCGGGAAGGTAGAGCGCTGTGCGGTGACCGGGCTATATATGAAGGCGTCCGCCCAAATATGGATAAGATGGCTAGATATAAAGCAAAGCGCAAAGACGGTAGCCACGGGGATACCAATCCGTTTACGCGTCAGTTTACGCAGTTTGCGCCACACCCATTCGGCAATAATCAACTCTAAGATAAAAATAGCAGGCACAGCAATAAACAAGTATTGCCAATGCGCATTCATATCGGTTTTTTCGCCGCTTAACAGCAGCTCCCACACCAGCGGGTTAAGGTGAAGGTGCAGGGTTTGGTAAGCGTAAATATCGAGCAGCAGCACCATCATCCCAACAGTGGCAACCAGTACGGCAAACAGCCGCATTAACCGCTGAGAGGGAATGAGAAAACTGGCCGGGAAAATAATCAGAATATACAGCGCAAACACCAGAAAGCCAAAGTGTCCAACCCAGTTGAACACCAAGTAGCTTTGCCCTAATAGGGTTTCAGGCCATCCCGATTGGCTGATGTAGCGCGTGCCCAGCAACATAGCGGCAATGATGTTAAAAAAGCTAAACCAATGCCCCCAACTGATGAGCTGGGATACTTTGTCACGATACGATGTTCCGCTATCAACCATACAAATTTATTCTTCTCTTATTAGCGACTGCTGCTTTATGCATTATTGCTTATCGATAGATGCCATTAATGCCTGGGCAAACTTGTCGGCAAATGCCTGGCGTTGGGCGGCAGGGATATTGTGATTGAGGATGTTGGTGGCGACATTCCCGATCACCATCAGCGATAAATCTGTCGATGCATCGTGTTGCTCTAACACGTTGACAACATCGTTGATAATACGTTCCACTTGCTCGTCGTCATATTTTGAAGTTACAGGCATAAATTCGTCTTTTCTTCTTAAAACCAAAGCAGCGTATAATAACTCACACTTTAGTCTTACTGAAAATCTTTTCAATCATGACCCTCACGCTTTCTAACGTAATATTGCATCAAATCGTTAAGCAAGATGATGATTCGCTTAACGTTCACCTTCGAGACGGCCCGTTGCCGCTGACTGAGCAGACCGAAAACCTGATGGGAGACATTCATCGGGTTTATCATGCAAAAGCAGGCAAAGGGTTTGCTTTGTTTGACACCGAGAGTGACTTCCAGCAGTGGTTAAAGGCTTATCGTGCCGGTGAACTCGACTTTCAAGCCTTGTCCGAAAAAGCGGTGGAGCGCTTGCGTGCTGAACTAGCCAAATACCCTTTTGCTGATAACGGCACCCTAGTGATGGCGCACTATCGAGCGCTCGCGACGGATTATCTGTTTATCGGCGTGCTTGAGTCCAAGCACAGTTTACGCGTCACCGATGAATTGGAGGTAAATGCCACCGAGTATCTCGATGTGAGCAAGATGGATATCGCTGCGCGCATTGACTTATCGACGTGGGAGACGGACGCCGAGTCAAATCGTTACCTTTCCTTTATCAAAGGTCGCGTGGGGCGCAAAGTCGCTGATTTCTTCCTCGACTTTCTGCAAGCGGAAGTGGGAATGGATAGCAAGCAGCAAAACCAGGTGCTGATGCAAGCGGTAGAAGACTACTGCGACGATGCGCGCCTCGACAAGGAAGAAAAGAATAACTATCGCAAACAAGTTTTTGATTATTGCAATGATCAGCTTAAAGCGGGCGATGAAGTGGTGGTGAAAGAGCTGGCGGGCGAGTTGCCGACCACCCCCGAAGGCACTGACTTTTATCAGTATGCTAACCAGCAAGGGTATGAGCTTGAAGAGCAGTTCCCGGCTGACAGAACCACGATGCGAAAGCTCACCAAGTTTGTCGGGGCCGGTGGCGGTTTGTCGGTAAACTTTGATGCCATGCTGTTGGGGGAGCGTGTGTTTTATGATCCAGAGACAGATACGCTGACCATAAAAGGCACGCCGCCGAACTTGCGCGACCAGCTTCAGCGCCGCTTGTCGAGCCGAGATGACGACTAGCGTCTAAATCACTGACTTTGGTTGGGTCAGGTTTATCTTGATGATAAAAAGCGGGACACCTGTTGGTGTCCCGCTTGTTTCTTTACTTTGCCTCGTGCCGTGTTCGCAACAAAACCTTATCGGCGTTTTTATGCGCGATCGGGCTGAGCGTCTAGGGTCGCAGCGTCATCAGTCTGCACGGTTTGTGCTGGATCGACTTTATCAACAAACCAACCCATATAGCTGGTCACGATAGTCACAGCGATACAAACAAAGCTTAGCCACATAAACGGCGCATACGACAAGGTGGCGACCCCTAAGATGCTTGCCATATAAATGCCGTTGTCACTCCAAGGCACCATCCCGGATGTCAAGGTACCACCGAACTCGGCGTTACGTGACAAGTTCTTACGCTGATAACCCAAGCGGTCGTAGTTTTTCGCACAAATTTTGGGGGTCAGTATCAGTGACACGTACATCGCTGAGCCAAAAATGTTACCCATAAAGGCCGTGCCGATGGTGGAGGTGGCCAAGCTTCCAGCACTGTTGACGCGACGCTCAAAGAGGCTGGCGATAGTATGGAGGACGCCCACTTTTTCCAGTAACCCGCCAAAGCCGAGACCAAATACAATCACTGCCACAGACCCAAGCATCGACGACATGCCGCCACGATTGAGAATGGCATCAATGAAATCTACCCCTGATGCGACAGAGAAGGGGGCCCAAGCGGTGTTAATCGCCGAAACGGGAGCCATGTCTTGCAACATCACTGCCCACACCACACCCAGTAGTGAGCCAAAGCTGATCACTGGGAAGGATGGAAGGCGCATGGCGAGCAACGCGAGTACGATGAGCACAGGAATAAATGACATCGGAGTGATCACAAACTGATCCTGCATCGCCTGTTTCACCATTTCTACCTGGCTCATATCGACATTGCCAGCGTAGTGCCAGCCGACCAGGGTAAATAGAATGCCGGTAATGATGTAGCTAATAAGCGCAATCGGAAGCATCCCTTTAATATGCTCGACAATTTCCACGCCTGACATGGATGAAGCCAGGATCACCGAATCAGACAGCGGGGACATTTTGTCGCCGAAATAACAGCCAGAGAGCACTGCACCCGCGGTCATGGGCGCGGGGATCCCAAGGCCTTGGCCAATCCCCATCATCGCAATCCCCGCGGTACCCGCCGCGCCCCAAGAGGTTCCCGTCGCCAAAGCGGTTAACGAGCAAATCAACATGGTCGCTAAAAGGAAGATAGAAGGATGGATAGCTTTCAGACCATAGTAAATAATAGTGGGGACAATGCCGCCGGCAATCCAGGTACCCACGAGTGCGCCCACGGAAAGGAGAATTAACACCGCGCCAAGGCCGTTGGAAATGCCTTTGGTCGCTGCCGACTCAAGATCTTTGTATTGATGGCCTAATTTGAGTCCCAAACCCATGATCACAAACCAGCCAATAAACAGTGCCAGCTGGATAGGTAAATCGAGTTTTGCGGTAAACGAAAACGCGAGCGCCAAAAATGCACCCAGCGCTAGGATGACCTGAACGATGGATGGTAATCGAATTTGATGTGTTGTCATAACTGAACCTTCTTCACGTCGCACTCGGTGACAACCGATAGGGCGAACGTATCAATATCATTATCGGAAGGTGGATCGTCTGTGATTGCGCGACTACTCCCTGCGCGATTTGGCGATGCAACTAGCAACAACCAAACTCACATCACTGTCCGTGTGTCAGTATCCTTTGTTCCATTTGTGAGGCGTCATACTCTAGCTAACAGAACAATGAGATGGGAAACATTTTTGTCGCTTATGTGAGTCAAACGCGAGCTGAGTTAATTGTCATTGTTATATGTTGTTTCCTTGTGGTTTTAAGGTTAATTATCTGTTTTATATTGATGATTTTTATGTGTCTTGAGGCGGTGTTTGTCGGCGTATGTACGTTAAACCAAGTAAGGGTTCAGTGACGGAATGTTTAAAAAATGGTGGATAATTGAGCAGAAAAAGGGGCTAACCTGACGACTGAGAAAAGACGTGTTAGTATCAAAAACGTTTTTTCACTGACTGTCGAACTTTATACGACGGTCACACAACATGGAGTGTGAAAATTATGATGCGAGTAGGTTTAGTTGGCTGGCGCGGCATGGTGGGATCGGTGCTGATGCAGCGTATGGTAGAAGAAAAAGATTTCGACCATATCGAACCTGTCTTTTTTAGTACCTCTCAAGTGGGTATCGACGCACCGAACTACGGTAAAGATGCGGGCACCTTAAAAGATGCTTACGACATTGAGATGCTAAAAACCCTCGATGCTATTATCACCTGCCAAGGCGGAGACTACACCAATGATGTTTACGCAAAGCTGCGTGAATCAGGTTGGAAAGGCTATTGGATTGATGCGGCGTCATCACTACGAATGGCAGATGATAGTATCATCACTTTGGATCCGGTTAACTTCAAACAAATCCAAGCGGGTATTCATCAAGGCACGCGTACCTTTGTGGGGGGTAACTGTACCGTCAGTTTAATGCTGATGGGCTTGGGCGGCTTGTACCAAAACGGGTTGGTCGAGTGGATGACTGCCCAGACGTATCAAGCTGCGTCTGGCTCAGGCGCCAAGCATATGCGCGAATTGATCAGCCAAATGGGTGTGATCAACGATGCCGTTAATACCGATTTGGCCAGTCCTGCTACCTCTGTTCTGGATATTGACCGCAAAGTCGCGCAAACCCTACGCTCGGGTAATTTCCCAAGTGACAACTTTGGCGTGCCACTTGCCGGCTCACTGATCCCTTGGATTGATGTGAAGCGCGACAATGGTCAAAGCAAAGAAGAGTGGAAAGCTTCGGTGGAGACTAACAAGATCTTAGGGCTAGACCACAATCCGATCCCTATCGACGGTACGTGTGTTCGTGTCGGGGCGATGCGTTGTCACAGTCAGGCACTGACCATTAAGCTGAAAAAAGCGGTGCCAATGGATGAAATTGAAGACATGATTGCATCACATAACGACTGGGTCAGTGTGGTGCCTAATGAGCGCGATGTGACCATGACGGATCTGAGTCCGGCTAAAGTGACAGGCACCATGTCTGTGCCGGTGGGCCGTTTACGTAAACTGGCAATGGGTGACGATTTCCTCAATGCCTTTACCGTGGGTGACCAGCTGCTGTGGGGCGCGGCAGAGCCTCTGCGTCGTACATTGCGTATTGTCTTGTCGGAAAAAGCGCAAGACTAATCACTGAGCGATAACCATCGCAAGCCGTCAACGACGTTGGCGGCTTTTTTATGTCCGGTTTTCTTCATGGTTAGCCAAGCGTTTCAAGCGCGCATAAAAAAGGAGGCGATAGACGCCTCCTTAGCTTCAAGCTTTTTCGTAAGCTGACTTAGCCTGCGAAGTTTTTCGCCACGAAGTCCCAGTTAACCAGCTTCCAGAAGGCAGCCAGATAGTCTGGACGCACGTTGCGATAATCGATGTAGTAAGCGTGCTCCCAAACGTCCACAGTCAGTAGTGGTGTTTCACCGTCGTGAGTCAGTGGGGTTTCAGCGTTTGAGGTGTTGACGATCGCTACTGAACCATCAGCTTTCTTCACCAGCCACGTCCAGCCAGAGCCGAAGTTGGTGACTGCTGCGTTGGTGAATTGAGTTTTAAACTCGTCAAAAGAGCCAAAGGCTTTCGTGATTGCGTCTGCAACGTCACCAGTAGGCTCGCCGCCACCGTTAGGGCTTAGGCAGTGCCAGTAGAAGGTGTGGTTCCACACTTGCGCGGCATTGTTGAATACGCCGCCTGAAGAGTTTTTGATGATCTCTTCGAGTGACTTACCTTCAAAATCAGTCCCTTCAATCAGACCATTAAGCTTCACAACATAGGTGTTGTGGTGCTTGTCGTAGTGATAGTCCAAGGTTTCTTTTGAGATATGTGGTTCTAGTGCATCTTTTGCGAAAGGGAGTTCTGGTAGTTGGAATGACATTGCTTATATCTCCGTTTTTATCGTGAGAGTGCTTCCTGTAGTCCATCACCGGCGCTCATGTGTGTTGTTGGCCATGAATGCTCACGCGAACAACTCAGCACCTAAGCATCGGGTGTGGCTACTATTTTCGTTTTGCTCAGTGTAGTTTAGCAAGTTTTTACTTTATTAAAAGGATCGCAGTAAAATTTTTATGCCTAATCCCACAAAAGATTTAGGCATTTTTTTCCGGCTTGTTAACCAGTAGAATCAAGACAAGATTCACAGACAGTGTTCGAGGAAGCAATGGAAACAACGGACAAAATCAAGCAGCAAATCGAAGAAAATGCGATTCTGCTTTACATGAAAGGGTCGCCAAAACTGCCAAGCTGTGGTTTTTCGTCACAAGCCTCTCAAGCGCTTATGTCGTGCGGTGAAAAGTTTGCATACGTGGATGTATTACAAAACCCAGATATCCGCGCAGAGCTGCCTGTATATGCGCAGTGGCCAACCTTCCCACAACTTTGGATTGAAGGTGAATTGGTCGGCGGTTGTGACATCATTTTGGAAATGTTCCAAAAAGGTGAGCTACAGCCACTGGTCAAAGAAGCGGCCGAGCGCCGTGATGTGAGCGAAAACGAATAGCGCGGTTACTGATGTGACAGGCCTAGAAAAAGCCACGTCTTGGACGTGGCTTTTTGTCTTCATCGGTGCGTGAAATTGCGCGTTACGTTTGTTGGGCGCCCCCGCTTAGAGCACCATGGCCGCGAGCCAGCCAAACGCAATTAATGGCAAATTGTAATGAATAAAGGTGGGGACGACCGTATCCCAAATGTGTTCGTGCTGACCGTCGGCATTCAGCCCGGACGTGGGGCCCAAGGTGGAGTCTGACGCCGGCGAGCCTGCGTCGCCCAACGCGGCTGCCGTGCCTACCAACGCAATTGTTGCCATCGGTGAAAAACCAAATGCCAGTGAGAGGGGCACGTAAATCGTCGCGATAATGGGAATGGTCGAGAAGGAGGAGCCAATCCCCATGGTGACCAGTAGACCCACCACCAACATTAGAAAAGCCGCTAGTGGCTTATTCTCACCAATGGGGCCAGACAGGGACGCGACCAAGGATTCGACACCCCCTGTCGCTTTCATGACGGCGGCAAAGCCCGCGGCAGTGATCATGATAAAGCCAATCATCGCCATCATGTGCACCCCTTTGGTAAACACGTCTTGGGTGTCTTTCCAGCGGATCACGCCACCAAAGGTAAACACCATAAAACCAGCCAGCGAGCCCACAATCATTGAGCCGGCCATTAGCTGAACACTTAGCGCGGCAACAATGGCAATGGCGGCGACCCACAAGTTGCGCGACTGAATGCCCTGGTTTTCCGGCTCAGCGCTGAGTACGTCTTTTTCACTGTATTGGCGAGGCTGACGGTAGCTGATAAAGGTGGCGATCAGCAGGCCAACGACCATACCCGCCGCAGGCAATAACATCGCGGTAGGGACTTGGCTTGCGACTACATCGAGACCATTGTCATTGAGATTTTTGAGCAAAATGTTGTTCAAAAAGATGCCGCCAAAACCGACCGGTAACACCATATACGGCATGATTAAGCCAAAGGTGAGTACACAGGCGACCAATCGACGGTCGAGCTTTAAGCGTTGGAACACATGCAATAGAGGGGGGATCACAATGGGAATAAAGGCAATGTGGACCGGGATTGCGTTTTGCGACGAAATCGCTAACAGGCCTAATAGGACTAAAACAACGTATTTAAAGGTGGCGGTATTGGCATCGGTGGGACGCGCGTTTAACTTGCGGATCACCGAGTGCGCAAGCACATCCGTGATACCTGAGCGGCTAATGGCGACGGCAAAGGTGCCGAGCATCGCATAGCTCAGGGCAATGGTGGCGCCGCCACCCAGTCCGCCCTCAAAGGCACTAATGGTGTCGGAAATACTAAGACCACCGACCAAGCCACCAAGGACGGCGCTGAACGTGAGCGCGACAACGACATTTACACGCATAAGCGCCAATGCCAGCATGACGCAGACTGAAATGACTACCGGGTTCATTAAACATTCCTGTTATGGGTGTGGTGACTGCAGCTTCACTGCAGGGATTATCTATGGTTTTGTAATTAAGCTACCCAGTTTGCGCAAAATTTTGTCCTTGTCGAGGGGTAATCGGTTTTTTTTGGTTACTTTCTTTCATGCTTGTCAGCGTTGCTGCAATTCGCGACCAGTAAAGTAGGCAAAAAGGGACGGCTGCAAATGCTAGTGGTGTGAAAAGCACTGGTGTGGGGGAAAGCAATTGCGGGTGTGGCCATACGAGGCGATCCTGTTCGATAGCGACCCAGTGCCGCTAAGCAGACCCTCCGCGCCAAGGACGGCGCGGCGGCGCCCCCAGGGATGGGTTCACGGCATGTCTGTGTGCGGGGCTTGGTCGCGTTGTTCCATCATCGCAGCCAGCCATCGCTTACCCCTGCAGTTATCACTCGCATCAGCGATTCGACCAAAAAAAGCCGGCCTATGTAGGCCGGCTCGTTGGGCTTAGGTTAAGCAGTCGGGATTAGAACAAGTAGTTCAGCTGCAAACCATAGATGTACGCGTCGCCACCGGCACTAAAATCGGTCGCCGTTGCGGCTTTACCAGATTGCAACTCTTCATTACCACCGACTTGTTCACCATCGAGGAAGGCAAAGCCGGCATCGATAGAGAGGTTGTCATTGGCAGTATAGGTGGCACCCAAGCTCCACCAGTGACGGTCTGAATCAGGAATGCTTAACGTGCGCTTTTCCGCCGATACTGGGCTTTCATCGTATGCATAACCAGCACGGAACGCCCAGTGCTCATCCATGGTATAGGTGGCACCTAGCGCATAACGCCAGCTGTTATCCCAGCCTTCGTCTTTTTGGAAGCACTCGCCAGCTACACCGTTATTAGTACATTCGGAGCCGGTTGCTTTAAGTTCTTCAAAGCGATCCCAGCCGGTATACATGGCGCTGTAATGGACGGCGAATTGTTGGTTTAACTGATGGAAGCCCGAGAACTCAATGATTTCAGGTAGGTTAAGCTCCAGTTCACCATCGACCTTTTTTTTCTTGGATGATAACCCCTGATAATCACCGTCAAGCGTTATGTCGGTTTGTGAGCGATAGGTGAGACCAAAACGGTTATTGTCATCCAATTCCCAGAGGGTACCGATGTTCCAGCCAAAGCCCCAGCCATCGCCAGTCAGCTTAGCTGTCTGATCTGTAGCGCTGTCTAATGCCGAAACAGCAGCAAATAAGGGACCGGATTGTCGTTTAAGCTCTGCGTCTGCATATATGGCGCTGATACCCGCACCGATACTCCACTGATCATTAAGCTTGTAGGCAATATTAGGGTTGAAGTTCATGGTCACCAGTTCAGTTGATCCCGCAATAGAACCCGCGTAAAAGTCTTTTGGGTAATCGGTTGACAAGCCAAAATTAGAAAAGGCAGAGAAGCCCACCGCTAATTTGTCATCAATCGGCTGAATAATATGAATATTAGGCACATATTCAGTAGGGGCTATATCTTTTGCACTCTTACTGGTTGTGCCTTGGGGTAAGGCTCCTGGAGTAACATCCGCATGCACATCGGGGTCAATAATCGTCAAGCCGCCCGAGAACGCGGTGGTGTTAAAACGGGTTAGGGCAGCGGCGTTGCGTGCACCCACTGCGGCATTGTCTGCGATAGCGGCTTCACCGGCAAAAGCACGCCCCAAACCGGATACCGAGGTTTCTGATACTTGAAAGCCGGCGCTGTGTGCTTGCACGGCTAACAAAGATAAACTGGTTGCCACTAGCGATTTCTTAAATAGTGATGACATAACGCGCCTCACTCCTTTGTTAATTAGCTTCTTGTTCTTTGGGGCCGCCGCTTCAGTGCCCATCTTACGTGGGCGTGAGAAGTGGTCGGATGTTCTACAGGTTCAATAGTGGCACCAATTTCACGTTTGTTAAAGGTTGGTTTCAAAACGGGTAACACGGTATTTCACCTGGTTAGGCTGACATTGTTTCTATCGGTTGTTTTAAGTAAAAACTCTATTTGAGTAATAACTATGTTCAGCCCCTATTTAACGTGATTTTTACATTTTTATTTTGTCGCTCACTCCTTATGTGCCTGTTTAATAGTGGTTAGTCTGATAACGAAATAAAGACCAAAATAAGATCACAAAAATGTGACCGCAAACAAGTTGTTAACAAGTCTAAGCAGAACTTTTTGTGGTTTGTGAATACGTTTGGCGTCAATTAACCAGGGTCGGTCGCAACGCAAAGGTTGCGTTGTTGCCGACCTGGCTGCGCGCATGTGATCTTTACATCAGCGTGATTAGGTAGAGGGGGACGCTGTGCTCTCCGAGGTGGAGGGAAGCGGCCAACCGCCTAAACGTTTCCAACGATTGACGATTTCACAGAATAGCTCAGCGGTGCGCTCGGTATCATAGAGCGCACTATGCGCCTCTTTATTATCGAACGGGATCTGCGCCGCTTGGCAGGCTTTCGCCAATACCGTTTGCCCGAGCGCCAGTCCACTCAGGGCGGCGGTATCAAAGGTGGCGAAAGGGTGGAACGGGTTACGCTTGAGCTTTGCACGCTCGGCGGCGGCCATTACAAAGCTATGATCGAAATTGGCATTGTGGGCGACCATAATGGTGCGTTGGCACTCTACCGCTTTTTGCTCTTTACGGATCAGCTTAAAGATTTCCCGCAAGGCCTCGCCCTCATCAACCGCGCCACGTAGTGGGCTATAAGGGTCACGGATGCCAGTGAACTCTAGAGCGGCGGGCTCTAGGTTGGCACCTTCAAAAGGGGTGACATGAAAGTGCAGCTTTTTGTCTGGCATTAGCCACCCCTGCTCATCCATTTTTAGGGTCACGGCACATATTTCTAGCAGTGCATCGGTTTGGGCATTGAAGCCGGCTGTCTCAACGTCGACAACGACAGGGAAATAACCACGGAATCGGGCTTTGAGACTGTTTGGATCACTTGCTTGGCTCATGCTGATGTCACTTTACTAACAATAAGAAAAGCGTGATTATCGCAAATAGTGGCGTTAAGCTAAAGTCGGCGTGTCACGCGTCGATAACTTTATAATCATTTGTTTGTGTCTTAGTCATGTTTCGGTCACTGTCCTAGCGGTGACGTACGCAACCTTGCAAGCAGTAAACTGTGCGTGAAGACAGAATCACGCGACGTACGGAGTCTGTAATGGCGTTTTGTCCTGTTGATTTAATAAAATGGCGCTTTGTGGTGGTGTTGTCATGTGTTGGTCTGCTTCTGCCCAACCAAGCGTCTGCCAACAAGCAGTACGTGGCATCCTTGGGGGAGTCAAACTGGACAGTGACGATTGATACGCCAATCGAGTGTCGGCTAGAGCATGACGTGCCAGGGTACGGGCAGGCCTCGTTTACGTCGCGGGCGAGCAAAGACATGAATCTCGATTTCTCACTCGATATGCAGCGGCCCATGGGAGAGACCGCGCCGGTGTCGCTGCTTTCCATGCCCGCTGACTGGATGCCCGGGGAGCCGGCACGTTATATGGACCAGCTCAAATTTTTCAAGCAATTCAATGGTTATGTGGGCGGTCAAACGGCTTGGGCGATGCTGAGTGAGTTAGAGGCAGGTCGATTTCCGACATTTAGCTTTAAAGATTGGCGGCGTCAGCGGCAGCAGATAGATGTGGCGCTATCGGCGGTGGCATTTGGCTCGCCATATAATGAATTCAGCCGATGTCTGAATAAGCTGTTGCCTTATGCGTTTGAGGATATTTCTTTTACGGTGTTGCGCTACCAAGAAAATAGCGATGAGTTGACCAAAGCCAGCCGCCAGCGACTCACGCAGATAGCCGAGTTTGTTCGTTACAGCGACGATATCGATTTGGTGTTAGTGGCGACCTATTCAGATGCACGAGGCACCCGTGAAGCCAACCAGCAAATGTCGGAGCGGCGGGCGAAGAAATTGCGCGACTACTTCACCTCGCTGGGCTTGCCAGAAGATAGAATTACCGTTGAGGCTTATGGCGAACGTCGCCCGATTGCCGACAACGATAACCCGATTGGACGCAGCAAAAACCGCCGTGTGGTGATTTCGTTAGGAAGAACTTTGTTGTAGACGACGGCCACAGAGGTTATCTCAGACAGCGTTTGTCCCCCGATAACACAAAGACAGCACAAAAAAGCCCGGCATCTCGTGCGCCGGGCTTTTCATTTTGACCTGTCTTGCTGTGTTAGCCGTTCAGGCCCGCAGAGGCACTTTTGTTCTGGATCAGCTCGAGCTTGTAACCATCAGGGTCAGTCACGAAGGCGATTTCAGTACTACCGCCTTTGACTGGGCCTGGCTCACGGGTGATGTTGCCACCTGCTTGGCGGATTTGATCGCAAGTTGCGTAAACATCATCGACCCCAATGGCGATATGGCCAAAGGCGTTACCGTGATCGTACTCGCTTTCACCCCAGTTATAGGTCAGCTCAATCACGGCACCTTCTGATTCGTCGCTATAGCCGACAAACGCGAGGCTATATTTATACTGCTCATTTTCATTGGTGCGTAACAAACGCATTCCCATCACTTCGGTGTAAAACTTGATAGCACGGTCCAGATCACCGACGCGGATCATGGTGTGTAGAATTCTGCCGTTTGACATGACGTTGCTCCTTTTTTGCTTGCCAGTGCTCGCCCTCGATGGCGTTAGCTATCTGGATAAACTTTTTCTTTGTACTCACATAAATCTTCAATGATGCAACTGCCACAGCGAGGTTTTCGTGCCAGGCAGGTGTAGCGTCCATGCAGAATTAGCCAGTGGTGCACATCGACCTTAAATTCTTTCGGCACCACCTTGATCAGTTTTTCTTCTACGTCATTGACGTTTTTACCCATCGCGAACTTGGTACGATTGGACACGCGAAAAATGTGGGTATCGACAGCGATGGTGGGCCAACCAAACGCGGTGTTGAGTACCACATTAGCGGTTTTGCGTCCCACGCCGGGCAGGGCTTCTAGCGCCTCTCTACTTTCTGGTACCTCGCCATGGTGTTGTTCAATCAAGGCGCGGCAAGTTTTAATCACGTTCTCGGCTTTGGAATTAAACAGGCCAATATTTTTGATATAGGACTTCACCCCATCCACGCCCAATGCCAGTAGCCCTTCGGGCGTATTGGCCACCGGGTAGAGTTTATCGGTGGCTTTATTGACACTCACATCGGTTGCTTGCGCAGACAGTAACACCGCGATTAGCAACTCGAAAGGGGTTGACCAATTGAGTTCCGTTTGCGGGTTTGGGTTGTTATCGCGCAGGCGTTCCAGAATTTGCCGTCGTTTTTCTTTATTCATTTATCCTATCCTGTCGATCATTGATTACCCGTCACACGCGCGCGCTCAATCACTGGCTTGTCGTCTTTTTCTGTTTTACTGGCAAGGTGTGTATCAATGATGTTCTTCAACGCGATCAGAAAGCCGACCGCGAGAAATGCGCCCGGTGGCAATATCGCTAGTAGAAACTTGGTGTCGAATTGAAAAATTTCAATCCGCAGTGCGGCAGCCCAATCACCGAGCAAGAGGTCGGCGCCATCAAACAAGGTGCCATTGCCGATGATTTCGCGAATAGCGCCGAGTACCACCAAGGCTGCTGTCATGCCGGTGCCCATCCAAAAACCATCGCTCACTGACAAGCCAACAGGATTTTTGGAGGCAAAGGCTTCGGCACGGCCGATGATAATACAGTTGGTGACAATCAAGGGGATAAAAATCCCCAGTGATTGATAAAGGCCGTAAGCATACGCATTCATGACCAGTTGCACACAGGTCACCAGTGAAGCAATCACCATCACGAAAATAGGAATCCGTACCTCTTTAGGTACCCAGTCTCGGATCAGTGACACAATTAAATTAGAGCCAACGAGTACGGCCAAGGTGGCGATCCCTAGGCCAAGTGCATTGGTGACGGTAGCGGATACCGCCAACAGTGGACACAGCCCCAATAACTGCACAAACGCTGGGTTATTACTCCACAAGCCATTTTTCATTAGCTCTTTGTGGGCGCTATTCATGATGCTCCTCCGCAATTAACTGGTTGGTTGATCAGCGCTTCTTGGCGTTGACTCACAAACCAAGCCGCCTTTTTGACGGCGCCGACAACCGCGCGCGGGGTAATGGTGGCACCGGTAAACTGATCAAACTGCCCGCCGTCTTTTTTCACCGCCCAGCGCGCATCATCCTCACTGGTGACGGTTTTGCCGCTAAAGCTATGGATCCAATCTGACACCCGCAAGCTCACTTTATCACCCAGCCCTGGGGTTTCGTTATGCTCGAGAACCCTTACGCCCAGCACCTGGTGGCTAGTCGCGTCCATACCGATCAAGACCTTGATAGCACCATTGTAGCCATTAGGGGCGATGGCTTGGATGGCAACGGCACTGACCTCACCGTTGAGGGTGGCAACATAAAAAGGCAGCGCGTCATCGGTCCCCAAGGCGTCCTTATTTTCGACAAGGCGACAGCTTTGATGCAGTGCATTATCGTGCCTGTCTTCAGGGATCACCTGATTGAGCGCCTTTGATAATTGGATTTGCTGCTGCTCTTTAATGGTGTCTTCGGTCAGTGCGTGAGTGACCGCAACCAGTGCTGTCGACAAGAGGGCAGCGATTGCGAGAATGCCCCCATGTTTTTTTATGGTCTCAATCATGACTTTGACTTCTTCTCTGCACGGTTTGTGGCATGTCCATACGTTCTTGGCTTGGTGTAATAATCAATCAAAGGGACGCACAAGTTGGCAATGATCACCGCAAATGCGATCCCATCAGGGTAGCCGCCCCACGTACGGATTAAATAGACCAATACGCCAATTAGGCCCCCAAACCATAAGCGGCCCCTGTCGGTCGTGGAAGCAGAAACCGGATCGGTGGCGATAAAAAATGCCCCGAGCATGGTGGCACCGGATAACAAATGGATCAGAGGCGAGGCGAGTTGATCCGGCGCGATCAGGTGGCCGAGCAATGAGCATGCAAGTAAGGCGGCGAGTACCGCGACCGGAATATGCCAATTGATAATGCCACGTTGGATCAGCACCAAACCGCCGAGGAGATAAAGCGTGTTGACCCACGCCCAACCTTTACCGCCTAGCGCTGAGAAAATGGGCTGCTGCAAGGCTTCACTCACAGTTTGGCCGCCGGCCAGTGCCGTTTTTATGGTATCCAGAGGCGTTGCCATGGTGGCGCCATCCACGGTCATACGCAATTGGTTGACGCTAAAGCCATCTAAGGTATAGCCGCCAAAAATTGCCGCGAGCGTATCGGCAATGGTCAAGCTATGGGTGGCGAGACTCTCCGGTGGTAACCAGGTGGTCATTTGCACTGGAAAAGCGATGAGCAGTACCACATAGCCAACCATGGCAGGGTTGAAGAGGTTCTGTCCTAATCCGCCGTAGATATGCTTGGCAACAATAATCGAAAACGCGGTACCTATGACGATCACCCACCAAGGTGCCATTGGCGGGATCGCGACCGCCAACAAAAACGCGGTGAGGAGGGCACTGTTGTCACGCAGGTAAGCCATTACGGGGCGACGTCGTAGCCGCATCACCAGCGCTTCGGTTGACCATGCCGTGATAACTGCCAAGGTTAATTGAACCAGCACGCCCCAGCCGAAGAAATACCACTGTGCGGCCAAACCGGGTAGGGCACAGAGGAGCACCGTCAGCATAAGATGGCTGGTGGAACGTTTGTTATGGGCGTGTGGTGAACTTGCGATGAAAAACGCCACGAGGGTTATTCCTTATCTTCTTGTGATTGTTGTGCCGCTTTACGTGCTTTGGCTCGGGCAACCGCGGCGGCGACGGCGGCTTTTTTGTCGTTAGCCTCGTCAGCTGCCGGCGTGGTGTCTGCAGCGTCGGATGACGTATCGGCAGCTGTCTCAGGTTGTGGCTTGGTGTCGCCTTGCTGCGCCGCTTTACGCGCTTTGGCGCGGGCAACGGCGGCCGCGACAGCCGCTTTTTTGTCGTTAGCCTCGTCAGCTGCCGGCGTGGTGTCTGCAGCGTCGGATGGCGTATCGGCAGCCGTCTCAGGTTGTGGCTTGGTGTCGCCTTGCTGCGCCGCTTTACGCGCTTTAGCGCGCGCAACCGCGGCGGCGACGGCGGCTTTTTTGTCGTTAGCCTCGTCAGCGGCCGGCGCGGTGTCTGCAGCATCGGATGGCGTATCGGCAGCTGTCTCTGGTTGTGGCTTGGTGTCGCCTTGCTGCGCCGCTTTACGTGCTTTGGCGCGGGCAACGGCGGCCGCGACGGCCGCTTTTTTGTCGTTAGCCTCGTCAGCTGCCGGCGCGGTGTCCGCAGCGTCGGATGGCGTATCGGCAGCCGTCTCAGGTTGTGGCTTGGCATCGCCTTGCTGCGCCGCTTTACGCGCTTTGGCGCGGGCAACCGCGGCGGCGACGGCGTCTTTTTTGTCGTTAGCCTCGTCAGCGGCCGGCGTGGTGTCTGCAGCATCGGATTGCGTATCGGCAGCTGTTGCAGATTGTGCCTTGGTGTCGCCTTGCTGCGCCGCTTTACGTGCTTTGGCGCGGGCAACCGCGGCGGCGACGGCGTCCTTCTTGCCGTCTTGGCTGTCGGGGATTGCCTGTGAATCGGTGGCCTCTGAGGCTTTTTGCGCCTCTTTGGCCGCCTTACGTTCACGTGCTTGCCGTTTGCGCTCCTCACGCAACTTCATCATTTCACTGTTGTCTGGCTCATCACTGCCGGTTTTTGCCGCTTCGGCCTGTTTCGCTTTCGCTCGGGCGATTGCCGCCGCCACGGCAGGTTTGACATCGCTCGATGCCGACTGCGCGGCTTTTTTCGCCTTCACCCGCTCCACTGCAGCGTTAAGCGCATCATCGGAGCCCGTGTTTTGTTGCGCGGCTTTTTTGCGACGCTCTGCGGCTTTGCGATGTTTTTCTTCTCGCTCCTGCTTTTCACGTTCCATGCGCGCTTTTTTGGCTTCAAAGCGCTGACGCGCGCGCTCCGCGGCTTCTTTTTCCGCTTCAATTTCACGAATTTCCGCTTTGGCCTGGCGATAGTATTGCACCAGCGGGATTTCACTGGGACACACATAGGCACAAGCGCCGCATTCAATACAATCGAAGAGATCATAGTCTTGGCACTTGTCGTAGTCCTGATCTTTGGCATACCACTGCAATTGCTGAGGTAAAAGGTGAGCGGGACAAACATCGGCACAGGCACTGCAACGAATGCAGGCCATTTCTTGCTTGGCAGGCGCTATTTCCTTGCGCGTTGGCACCAGCACACAGTTAGTGGTTTTGGTTACCGGCACTTGTGCGTGTGGGACGGTAAAGCCCATCATCGGGCCACCAATGATCACCCGTGGCTGTTTTTTCTCTGCCTTATAGCCATGGTGTTCCAAAAGCTCGCCAATTGGCGTGCCGAGAAGCGCCCACCGATTTTGCTGGGTTTTGAGCGTTTTCCCGGTCAAGGTGACCACACGCTTAATCAGCGGCTCGCCATCTAACACGGCACGTTTGATCGCATAGATGGTCCCGATGTTTTGCATAAGCACGCCAATACTAGCGGGAAAGGCTTTGGCAGGGACTTCTTTCCCGGTAATGATTTGAATCAGTTGCTTTTCACCGCCAGATGGATACTTGGTAGGGACGACCTGGATGAGTATGTCCTCATCGACGGCTTTCACCGCAGCTTTAAGCGCCGCGATAGCCTCTGGCTTATTATCTTCAATGCCAATCACGGTCAGCTTAGGCTTAACAATGTGATTAAGAATCTGTATCCCTGCGACGATTTCATCGGCGCAATCTTGCATCAGCCGATCGTCGGCGGTGATATAAGGCTCACATTCTGCGGCGTTGATGATAAGGACTTCTGTTCTGGCCAAGCCACTTTGTAGCTTTCTTGCGGTTGGAAAGCCTGCGCCTCCCATTCCCGCAATGCCCATAGAGCGGATATGATCGATCAATTGCTCGGGCGGCTGAGTTTGATAGGCCGGTAGGGCAGGCTTAGGTCTCCACGTATCTTTGCCATCGGGCTGAATGACCACGCAACGGTCGGACAAGCCTGAGGGATGCGCAATGGTTCTATCTTCGATAGCAATCACGGTGCCTGATGTCGGTGCATGTACCGGCACACATTGTTGAATATCTGTCTCAGTGAGGGCTTGTCCCGCGAATACCTGATCGCCCTGGCTCACGCATAGTTTGCCCTTACTGCCAATATGCTGCTTGAGCGGTATAACAAGCTCGGTAGGGAGAATCTTTTCTAAAATGGCCCCCTGATTCGACTGGGTTTTATGCTCAGGCGGATGAATGCCACCATGGAAATCCCAGATCTGGCCATGTTTTATTTGTTCGATAAGGCTGTCCATCAGGCGCGTGCTCTCTGACTCTCAGTAACATCTACAACGGGAATTTGTTCAAGCTTCCATTTCCAGGTTTCGGGCGTGTCCTGAACGGGGATCATTTCAATACAGTCGGTCGGACAGGGGGCGACACATAAATCACACCCAGTACAATCTTGCTCGATCACGGTATGCATCGCTTTGGTGCTGCCCACAATGGCATCGACCGGACAGGCCTGAATGCATTTAGTGCAGCCAATGCAATCTTCTTCATGAATGAAGGCAACGGTTTTGATACTTTTTTCTTCATCGTGGGCGAGTTCGGTCGCTTCGACACCCATCAAATCAGCCAAGTTTTCAATGGTTTGCTGACCACCTGGTGGACATTTGTTAATCTCGTCACCATTGGCAATGGCTTCCGCATAGGGACGACAGCCAGGGTAACCGCACTGGCCACATTGCGTTTGCGGCAGAATGGCATCAATTTGATCGACAATCGGATCCGCCTCCACCTTGAAGCGAATCGAGGCGAAACCGAGAATTGCACCGAATATGGCGGCAAGCGCGGCAAGCACTATCACCGCTATCACTATTCCACTCATGATAAAGTCACCAGTCCTGTAAAGCCCATAAAGGCGAGCGACATTAATCCTGCAGTAATCATCGCCACGGACGCGCCTTTAAAAGGTGCCGGGACGTCAGCGGCCGCAATGCGCTCACGCATTGCAGCGAATAAAACCAGCACCAACGAGAAACCACACGCCGCACCAAAGCCATAAATAATCGACTCGATAAAACTGTGCTGTTGCTTAACGTTGAGTAGAGCGACGCCTAACACTGCGCAGTTGGAGGTGATCAAGGGCAAAAATACACCCAATAGCCGGTGCAGTGTTGGGCTGGTTTTATGCACCACCATCTCCGTGAACTGCACCACCACCGCAATCACTAAGATAAAGCTCAGTGTACGCAGGTATCCGAGATCAAGTGGGATCAGAATATAGGTTTCAACCAGATACGAGCTCACTGATGCCAAGGTCAACACAAAGGTTGTGGCAAGCCCCATCCCAATTGCTGTTTCCAGTTTTTTTGATACGCCCATGAATGGACACAAGCCCAAAAACTCCACCAGTACGAAGTTATTGACCAATACCGTGCCCACCAGTAGCAACAAATACTCAGCCATGCTGTTTAATCATTTAATGTTTTTGTGATCTGCCTATTATCGACCTTTGAAGCGGCTATAACAACCGCCATTACGCAGGGTTTTTGCTTGGTTCGCTGTAAGCTGTTAGTGACGCTTTACGCGTACCTTATTCTAGGGATAGTGGCAGCGTAGCGTGTTCGATCACGGTAAGAGTGTGTGATGAGATCACGGAGAAAGTAGGATAGGTCAAGGAGAAGAGAGACATAAAATTGGCTCCCCCAACTGGACTCGAACCAGTGACATACGGATTAACAGTCCGCCGTTCTACCAACTGAACTATGGGGGAATTGTGTTGCTATTGTGCTCTGTGGTGTGGTGTCTCAAGAAGATGGCTCCCCCTGCGGGATTAGACGGGGACGCCTAGTCCTGCGACATATTCTGCGCAGCAGAACGGGTGCTCACTTTTGCAATGTCTATCTTATCTCAAGATAGATGGCTCCCCCTGCGGGATTCGAACCTGCGACATACGGATTAACAGTCCGCCGTTCTACCAACTGAACTAAGGGGGAATTGCCTTGAGAACGGAGCGAATGTTAGCGAGCGCCTTGAAAGGTGTCAACTGATGAAAAGCAATAAAATCTATCTTTTCAATCGACTGCTGAAAAGCTAGCCATCGACGAGGATAAAAACACCATAGTGGCGATTGATTAAGCATGGCGGCTAATTTTATCTTGACTTTTTATACGGCCGATTATGAAAGGGCTCTCAGCGGTTACCCACAGATTCTGTGGATAACCATGTGTGTGGATCCTGATCAACTCACGCGATGACTGATTTTCTACCAGCTTGACGCAGTGGTGATACGCATAAACAAATATATAACGTGTTTATTTTTAATGGTTTTTGTTTGTTTAACGCAATAAGATTGAAAAAAAAACTGTTGGGGATTATGCACAGGTCGCTATGTGTTCACCCCCTGAGTATCGGGGATAAAACGGTCGTACTAGAGAGTATTGGGCAGAGATACGCACGAAAACACGTGATTTAGAGGATTTATTTTTATCGCACTATCTTTAGTTAGCGTTTTCTTTGCTTAGCGCTTTGTCTTCGTGTAGAGGCTGGATGCAGTGAATGCATGCCAAAAGAGGACAGATAGATTACCTAGGAGCCATAGTGAGATCAAGCATTCAATGAGAAAAAGATCGCAATGATTATCTTGCGAGTAATGAACCGCAGTCGTTGACTCCGTAGGGCGAGTCAGGACAATAGGCTTTTCGCGTTAGCGCCCCAATCTAGACACAGTGGTCAGCCCCTAACAGGATAGTTTCATGAGTAAAACATTTACACTGCACTCTGCTTTTAAACCATCAGGGGATCAGCCTGAGGCCATTCATCGCCTGTGTGAAGGATTAGAGGCCGGTCTTGCCCATCAAACACTGCTGGGGGTAACAGGGTCGGGGAAAACCTTCACCATGGCCAATGTCATTGCTGAGCTTAATCGTCCGACGATGATATTGGCCCCCAATAAAACCTTGGCGGCGCAGCTCTACGGAGAGATGCGCGAGTTTTTCCCTGATAATGCGGTGGAGTATTTCGTCTCTTACTACGATTATTATCAACCAGAGGCGTATGTCCCTTCGACGGACACCTTCATAGAGAAAGATGCATCGATTAATGATCATGTTGAACAGATGCGCTTGTCGGCGACAAAAGCGTTGATGGAACGCCGTGATGTGGTGATTGTGGCGTCGGTCTCTGCCATTTATGGGTTGGGCGACCCCGATTCATATTTAAAAATGATGCTTCACATCCGTCGTGGTGACTTTTTAGACCAGCGCACTATCTTACAACGCCTCGCTGAATTGCAGTACACCCGCAATGATTTAGCTTTTGAGCGTGGAACGTTTCGCGTTCGCGGAGAAGTCATCGATATCTTTCCGGCCGAGTCAGACAAAGATGCCA
The DNA here is from genome assembly GCF_001995745.1 of Salinivibrio sp. ML323. Lineage (NCBI taxonomy): Bacteria > Pseudomonadati > Pseudomonadota > Gammaproteobacteria > Vibrionales > Vibrionaceae > Salinivibrio > Salinivibrio sp. ML323. The sequence goes on from NZ_MUES01000002.1 coordinate 266,312, forward strand.
TACGGGTAGAGCTGTTTGACGACGAGGTGGAAACCATTAGTATGTTTGATCCCTTAACCGGGCAGGTGAGTGTCAAAGATATGCCTCGATGCACCATCTATCCTAAAACGCACTATGTGACACCGCGCGAGCGGATCCTCGAAGCGGTCGAGCAGATAAAAGTGGAGTTAGCGGACCGTAAAAAAACACTGCTTGAGCACAATAAACTGCTGGAAGAGCAGCGGATCACTCAGCGAACGCAGTTTGATATAGAGATGATGAACGAGTTGGGCTATTGCTCGGGTATCGAAAACTACTCGCGTTATTTGAGTGGCCGCGCAGAAGGCGAACCACCACCGACCTTGTTTGATTATTTACCCGCCGATGGACTGTTGATCATCGACGAGTCGCACGTCACGGTGTCGCAAATTGGTGCCATGTACAAGGGCGATCGCTCGCGTAAAGAGACCTTGGTGGACTATGGATTTCGGCTGCCTTCAGCGTTGGATAACCGACCGCTAAAATTTGATGAGTTCGAGGCACTGGCACCACAAACCGTGTATGTCTCTGCCACGCCGGGTAACTATGAAGCTGAAAAATCGGGCTCGGATATCATTGATCAAGTCGTGCGTCCAACGGGGCTTATCGACCCTGAAATAGAAGTACGTCCGGTGGCCACCCAAGTTGATGATTTGCTCTCCGAAGTACGCGCCCGTCGTGAGCGAGACGAGCGCGTACTCGTTACGACCCTGACTAAGCGCATGGCTGAAGACTTAACCGAATATATGCAAGAACATGACGTCCGCGTGCGGTATCTGCACTCCGATATTGATACGGTGGAGCGTATGGAAATCATTCGAGACTTGCGCCTCGGTGAGTTTGATGTGTTAGTTGGGATCAACTTGCTGCGAGAAGGGTTAGATATGCCGGAAGTGTCATTGGTGGCGATTTTGGACGCGGATAAAGAAGGCTTTTTACGCTCTGAACGTTCGTTGATTCAAACCATTGGCCGCGCAGCACGTAACCTTCACGGCAAAGCGATTTTGTATGGCGATTCGATGACCAAATCGATGAAACGCGCCATTGATGAAACCGAGCGACGCCGGGCTAAGCAAATTGCCCATAATGAGGCGCATGGCATCACGCCACAGAAACTGAACAAGAAAGTGATGGACGTGATGGAGATAGGCACGGGTAAACGGAGTAAACCTGCGAAACCAGCAGCCAAATCGCTGCGTGCCGTTGCCGAGCCTGATGCGGATTATGCGTTGAAGTCACCACAACAAATTGATGCTGAAATCAAAAAGTTGGAAAGTCAGATGTTTGAGGCCGCGCAGAACCTAGAGTTTGAAACCGCGGCACAATTGCGAGATCAGTTACAAGCACTGCGTGAGCAGTTTATTGTTAATAGTTAATGGGGTGAACAATCACCGCTTGAAAGTAAAAAAAAAGCCAACCTAAACGACAGGTTGGCTACAGTGTTTCAGTGAGTGAAAACTCACAAACAACGTCAGTTGGCTAGGTGACCCCTGAGGGTCACTGGAATAGATGCATTTGGCGTGCCAAAAATAAAAGATAGCCATTACATCGACAAAACGTGTGGTTTTAACGGACTCGTCCCGCTACAATGGTTGTAAAATTGCATAATGCAACGCATTTCGCATACGCTCGTGCAACTGAGTGAGTTAACGCTACACGCCGCGATGCGATTCTTGGAGGATACATGCCAGCACTATCACCCAGTAAACGAATTTTGATGGTGGAAGATACAGCGTCGGTGGCGGCGTTATATAAATCCTACCTTAACCCCTTAGATGTGGATGTCACCATTGTAGGGACGGGGCAGGAAGCGATGGCTTTTTTCGAGCAAGAAGGCGACCAGTTAGCACTGATGATTTTAGATTTACGCCTGCCAGATATGTCGGGCATCGATGTGCTTGCCAAAGTGCGTGCGGTCGCGCCCGATTTACCCGTGATTATCATGACCGCTCACGGTTCGATTGATGCCGCTGTCGATGCGATGCGTCATGGTGCCAATGACTTTTTGATCAAGCCATGTGAAGCCGATCAGTTGCGTGTCACGGTCAATAAGTCGCTCAAACCCAAGCCGAGTCATCCGGAGAAAGCGACTAAACAGGAAAGTGAATACCACGGGTTCATTGGCCGTAGCTTGCCGATGCAGGCGGTCTACCGTGTGATCGAATCGGCCGCACCCAGTAAAGCCACGGTGTTTATTACCGGTGAAAGCGGGACAGGTAAAGAGGTGTGCGCAGAAGCGATTCATGCTGCCAGTACACGAAGTAACAAGCCGATTATTGCACTAAATTGCGCGGCGATTCCGAAAGATCTGATTGAAAGTGAGTTATTTGGCCATGTGAAAGGAGCCTTTACGGGCGCTGCGTCCGAGCGCGAAGGGGCTGCAGAAATGGCCAATGGTGGCACCTTGTTTTTGGATGAAATTTGCGAAATGGATATGGATTTGCAATCCAAACTGCTACGTTTCATTCAAACGGGGAGTTTTCAAAAGGTTGGCTCTTCGCAGGTGAAGTCAGTGGATGTTCGATTTGTCTGTGCCACCAACCGCGATCCCTGGCTCCAAGTACAGCAGGGGAAATTCCGGGAAGATCTCTACTACCGCTTGCACGTCATTCCACTCGAGTTGCCACCTTTAAGAGAGCGTGGAGACGACGTCATCGCCATTGCCAATGCGTTGCTTGCTTTGTTTTCCGCGGAAGAAGGCAAAGATTTTTGTCGTTTTAGTGACGAAGTGACCACGCAGCTCCTTCGCTACGATTGGCCAGGCAATGTTCGGCAGCTGCAAAACGTGATTCGTAACATTGTGGTGTTGCATAACGGCGAAGAAGTCAGCAAAGAAATGCTACCATCGCCAGTCGCTCGCGTTTCTGGTGTTGAAATTGCATCTACAGGGGATAACACGCGATCGGAAGCGGCGAACAGCGCACTAGCGCCGCACGAGCCCGTCAAACCAGCATCACCAGTGGTGATGAAAGCCGATATAGAACCACTGTGGAAAACGGAAAAACGGGCGATTGAAGTCGCGATCGATGTGTGTAATGGCAATATCCCGCAAGCAGCGGGGTTACTTGAAGTTAGCCCTTCAACCTTGTATCGAAAGCTACAAGCTTGGCAAAAATCTGCGGCGCATGAATGATAGGAATGGATGTATGGCCACCACAGTAAATACTGACACATTACGTCGACTGAAATCAGAAGTAGGCGAGGATACGGTGACGGCTTTGCTCACTGTTTTTAGCGATGAGCTATCGCAATACCATTCTCAATTGTCTGGTTCTCCGTCGATCGAGCAAGTGCGTGAGATCAGCCATGCGATAAAAAGCAGTGCAGCCAGTTTTGGTGCGGATGATTTGGCCGAGATGGCGCGTGAGTGTGAATCACGGGTCAAGCAAGGCCAACAAGAGTGGATGACACATCATTTAGATGAGCTAACCGAAATGCTACGAGGAACGGCTTCTACCTACCGAGAAATGGCCGTCGAGCAGAGTTTCATCAATAGCTTGACGTAGTTTATCCCTGTCATGACGCCAATGATGATTTGAAGAGGCCAAGCTGGCCTCTTTTTGTTGGTAACGCGTGGCGAGCTGCGGCGCGTGTTGTTCTCCGATCACAACATCGATTTCTTTCCCGCCCATCGCGCGCTCGCACCAGGAAAGCATCGTTGCTAAAGGCATCTCGCCCGCTGGCCCGATTTCCTTGCCGAGGTTCCTAATAAACACCAGCTTGGCCTGAGCATGTTTTAACGCACGGCCGAGTTCAGGGACCAATAGTGGCGGCATCACACTGGTCAAAAAGCTGCCAGGGCCGAGTAAAATCAAGTCAGCGTGCTCGATAGCCGCAATCGCTTCGCGGGTCGCGGGGACGGTTGGGGACAAAAAGAGACGCGTCGGTGGCGCGCTTAGCTCATCAATGTGTGTTTCCCCCGACACTGTTTCGCCCGCTGGCGTTAACGCGGCAAGCTCAGAAGGGTGCTCAGACATCGGCAGTAAATTGGGGCGGATATCTAGCAGATCGCGAATAAGTTGGATGGCTTCCAGCGGACGGACTGAGAGGTTATCCAGCGCCGTCAGGATCAGGTTACCTAAATTATGACCGTTCAGCTCACCTTTCCCTTTGAAGCGATATTCAAACAGCATGGAGCCGACCGAGGGCTCGGTAATTAGTTGGTTGAGGCAGTTACGAATGTCGCCCCAGGCTATCCCTCCTTGACATGCGCGAATACGACCCGTTGACCCGCCGTTATCGGTTGTGGTGACAATGCCTGTTACCTGCTCGCCATAGTCCCCCAATGCCGATAAGACGCGTCCCAGACCATGTCCGCCCCCAATCGCGACGATACGTTGTGAATGCTGATCTGAAACTTGTTGGGTCATTGCTTGGTTTCCTGAGAAAAATCAATGCGTCTAGTTTACCTGAAGCTCGAGCGACAAGGTATTGACCGCAGCAGTAAAGTGTGACTAAGTCAGGAAAGTAGGATAAAAGGGTGAAAGCAAAAAAAAGAGGTAACGCGTCGCGTTACCTCGCCCAATCAAGCAAATGAATAAATAGGGCAAATAGCAAGGCAGCAATAAAAACGGTTTAATGGGGATCTTGCATCATGCTCAACAGATAATCCCGTGTGGCGACACAGGAGTTGTTCGCCATTAACTGTTGTTTTTCCCCGGTGGGGAGCGGCAGCAGCTCTAACCAGCGTTGGCATAACCACGTCAAATTGGAGAACTCGGTCTCTCGGTGCATTTGTTGTAGTTCAGGATAGCGCTCAAACATCGACTGTAAGCGCTCCACGAGAGGCTCGCTTTGTTTGTCGACGTGGCAATCGGGCCACCGAGGTAACGCGTTTACCGAGGCAAACAAGATGTGGTTGTGCTGCTGGTTAAACGCATGAATCGCAAAGCGTGCGGTTCCCCGTGCCGTGATCACTAAGCAGCCATCTTCTTGGCTTCGGGTATAGTCCTCAATTTCAATAAAGGTGCCAATATCCACGTGAGAGCGCTGAGCTTGTGTTTCCGCCATACACACCCCGAGAGGCAGTCCATGCTTTAACGCGAATACGAGTGTGTCTAAAGAGTCGCCTGTTGGAATGCGAAGAGGCATCCGCCCCCCTGGCAAGATGTGACGATCATTAAACAAAATTGGTGTGGATTGTCCCATGTGACACCCCCTGACAAGCAATGGCGTTGGTCTAGTAATTTAGATATAGCAAAAGGGGTGCCTACTTTTTGAAACGCCCTTATACCAGCAGTTCGGCATGGTGACGCTGCAGTTACGTCGCGTTTGAGAGAGAAAAGTCGCAATTTGCAATGCAAATCCGCTCGCGATACCGCATTACGCAAACGCTAACTTGCCCGCGTTGTGGCGGCTTGTGAGTAGGGGATTGCTCTGACTCGTCGTCAGCATCGCGGTATGAAGACAAAAAAATAGCCTCGACGTGGAGGCTATTAAAGGGGTGTTTTAACATCAACACCGCGTTAGCGGTTAACCTGTGGTTTTTTTCCTTTATTTGGGTTGTAACCATGGCGAACGCGAGCGCATAAAGGGCGCGAGGTTGAGCTTTGTGGTCTCATAGTCTTGCTTTTTACTCTCTTGTCGGAAGAAAAATCAGGTTGATGATCGGGAACAACGCATCAACAACATAATGATGGGGGATATGGCGTCGAATAACAACATTGCTTGCTTAAAAATGCATCAATATTGGTATTTCGTCTAAACAGCCGCTTATTATCAGAAAATGTTATTAAACTAAGTCAAGAGCGGGCCGATATCCGCTCTGGTCTTGGGCTGCGACGTCAAGGTGCTGTAGGGACGATACTGTCTGGTATGCCTTTTCGGCCATATTTTGCTTTATTGACGATGAAGGTGTAGCGTAAAAATTGCACAAGCGGTTTGTACTGGCGCAACAGTCGATCACACTCGGTCGGTGTTGTGCGAGTGACTGTGCCAAATACTGATGAGTTCAGGAGGACACAATGAAACACAAGCGCTATAGCAACAAGAAAATGAAAGAAATGCTCAACGAGGTCATGCCAGAAATGGAAAAAGCACGCGAGGACAACCGTGCTCTGCACGATGAGGCCAATGATCGCTCATCCGATAGTGGCCCCGTGTTTAGTCCCGACGATGCTAAAAAATAGTGGTTTACAGGACAAAGCCAGCCTCGAAGCTGGCTTTGTTGCGACATGATCACCGCTCGAGTCTACCGTAGCAGCCGTTTCTACCTTCTCCCTCCATTTTATATCCTCGCTTGACCCTCGCGCCTATTCGCGATGACAGGTTCCATTAACGCTCATCCAAGCCAGATTTTGTGACCGTGATAGCTGTCTGACATCACGTGCATGTGTATCTGTTGAGTTTTTCCGACAAATAACGTTTAGTAACGGCTTTACAATTAAGTAACATTTGACGCATATTGGCAGTCAAAGTCACTGAGATTGCGAAGATAGAGAGAGGCTTGTGTGTTTTTTCGACCGCAAGCTAGTTCAGCATTAGTGCCAATGCCCCCAGATTCAGTATAAATAGCAATTTGTTCCGTATTTTGTTTCTTGTGGTGAATAAAGCGCTAACGCGGCCTCGTCTTACCAGCTTAAAATTCCTTTATGTGACTTTTTAGTAGTGAAAGATGAGTTTTTAATCTCATTCTATGGCAAAATACTTCAGATTTATGGCAAAACACAGCGTTGCTTGGTAATGTTTTGCCTCTAATCGCGCAGTGAGGCGTAGCACAGCTTTTTAGATTGTGCAAAACGGATTCTCCCGCCAAGCGGCGTCGATTGTCATGGATGCAATAGCGATTGTTATGGAGTTACACGATGAAGCTAAACACGATCACCCGAACCCTCTTTATGGGCGCTGGCCTTTCTCTGGCGCTAGCAGGATGCAGCGAACCAGAGCAAAAACAGACCTCTCAATCTAACCCTGAAACCAAACAACAAGCCGAGTCCGCGACAGGCGAACCGCAACTGGCGGCAGAGCAAGAACTCGTGCGTGGCAACGGTGCCGAAGTGGCGTCGTTAGATCCGCATAAAACCCAAGGTGTGCCAGAATCGCACGTTATTCGTGACCTGTTAGAAGGCCTGGTTAACCAAGATGCAGATGGCAATGTCATTCCAGGTGTCGCTTTACGCTGGGAAAACAAAGATAACAAGGTGTTTACCTTTTATCTGCGGGAAGACGCCAAATGGTCTAACGGTGATCCTGTGACCGCGCAAGATTTTGAATACAGCTTTAAGCGTGTGGCTGATCCAATGACCGCATCACCGTATTCTTGGTATCTTGGCTACACCCACATGGAAAATGCCAAAGCCATCATTAAGGGTGACAAAGACAAAGACACATTGGGCGTTGAAGCGCTAGATGATCATACCCTTCAGGTGACGTTAGATACCGCCGTGCCTTACCTGGTGAAGATGATGGGCCACACCACCATGAAGCCGGTGCATAAAGAAACGGTAGAAGAATATGGCGATCAGTGGACCAAGCCTGAAAACTTCGTCGGTAATGGTGCCTATGTCGTCGATAAGTGGGTAATCAATGAGCGTCTTGCATTAACACGCAACGACCAATATTGGGATAATGAAAACACCACGCTCGATAAAGTGACCTATTTGCCGATTGAAAACCAAGTGGCGGAAATGAACCGTTACTTGGCTGGTGAGATTGATATGACTAATGAGATCCCCAACGAGCATTTCCGTCGTCTTAAAAAGGAACATCCTGAGGATCTTTCAATCGTCGGTAACCTGTGTAGCTATTACTACATCTTCAATACCAAGCGTGAACCTTTTAATGACGTGCGTGTACGTAAGGCGCTGTCTTACGCGATTGAGCGTAACGTGATCACTGATGCCTTGCTGGGTCAGGGTCAAAAGCCGGCGTACTTCTTGACGCCTGAAATCACTGCTGGATTTGATCCTGAGCTGCCTGCGTACGCCAAGATGAGCCAAGAAGAGCGTGACGCGGAAGCGAAGCGTCTGCTCAAAGAAGCTGGATTCGGTGAAAATAATCCGCTTGATTTCTCACTGCTGTATAACACCAGTGAAAACCACAAAAAGCTGGCCGTCGCCATTGGTCAAATGTGGAAAGACAAGCTGGGTGTGGATGTTGCACTCAATAACCAAGAGTGGAAAACCTACCTTAACACCAAAGATGAGGGGAACTTTGATGTGGCGCGTGCCGGTTGGTGTGGCGATTACAACGAAGCCTCTACTTTCCTTAGCTTGATGCGCAGCTCTAACTCGTCAGGTGGTGTGCACTATGATAGCCAAGCCTACGATGCGATCATGGAAAACGCCATGACCACCACAGACGACGCCAAACGCACACAACTGTACTTGGATGCAGAAGCCCAAATGGCAAAAGACATGCCGATTGCGCCTATTTACCAATATGTAAAAGCGCGTCTGCTTAGTCCACAAGTCGGTGGCTTCCCTGCCAATAACGCTGAAGAGAAGATCTACTCAAAAGATCTTTACATCAAGGCGGAGTAACGTCTGATTCACAGCTGATAAGGGAGCTGCAACATGCAGCTCCCTTGGCTGGTTGTCGCTATGTAGGTATCGCCTAGGTAGCGGACGCTGTGAGGCTCAAAACGAAACGGTACAGTTATGTTGAAATTTATCGCCAAGCGCCTTTTGGAAGCTATTCCAACCTTGTTGGTCTTAATTACTATCTCTTTTTTCTTGATGCGGTTTGCACCAGGCAACCCTTTTTCAAGCGAACGCCCATTGCCCCCTGCCGTAATGGAGAATATCAATGCCAAATACGGCCTCGATAAGCCGGTGTTTGAGCAGTACACCACCTATTTGGGGAATATCCTAAAAGGCGATTTTGGTCCCTCATTCAAGTATGTGGACTACTCGGTGAACGAGTTGATCGCGGGCTCGCTCCCCGTGTCAGCGCAGATTGGTGCTGTCGCATTTATTTTTACCCTCTTATTCGGCGTGAGCATTGGCACCATTGCCGCGCTTAAGCAGAACACCTGGATTGATTACACCATTATGTCCACGGCCATGTTGGGCGTGGTGATGCCATCCTTTGTGTTAGCTCCCGTGCTGATTTACATCTTCGCCATTAATCTTGGTTGGCTCCCTGCGGGTGGCTGGCAAGGCGGCGGCTGGCAATTTATGGTGTTGCCGATGATTGGCATGTCCTTGCTGTACGTGGCCACATTTGCGCGTGTGACTCGTGGCAGCATGATTGAAACCCTAAACAGTAACTTTATCCGCACCGCGCGTGCCAAAGGGCTCAGTTACCCTAAAATTATTGTTAAACATGCGCTCAAGCCTGCGATGCTACCGGTTGTCTCCTACATGGGGCCGGCGTTTGTGGGCATTATTACTGGGTCGGTGGTGATCGAAACCATTTTCGGCTTGCCGGGTATCGGTAAGTTATTTGTGAACGCCGCGTTTAACCGTGATTATTCATTAGTGCTTGGCTGTACCATTTTGATCGGTACACTGACCATTCTTTTCAACGCGATCGTCGATATCCTGCTTGCGTATATCGATCCTAAGATTCGTTACTAGGGGTGACATGATGCTGACGAAAAAAGAAAACATTGACGCCCTCGAAAACTTTGCTGAAGAAGTCGATGTCAAGGGGCGTAGCCTTTGGCAGGATGCAGCGATTCGTTTTAAGCGTAACCGTGCTGCGATGGCGAGCTTGGTCATTCTTGTATTGATTGGTTTGAGCGTGATCCTTGGGCCCTACATCAGTGCTTATGCCTATGACGCGACCGATTGGTATGCGATTCATGCCGCGCCTTCATTGGGCTTAGAGGGCCATTGGTTTGGTACCGATGCGTTAGGCCGAGATCTCTTTACTCGCACCATGATGGGTGGGCGTATATCGATCATGGTAGGCGTCATGGGCGCCTTTGTCGCCGTCTTGATTGGTACCTTATATGGTGCCACATCAGGCTTTATTGGCGGCCGCACCGATGCGGTGATGATGCGCTTGGTGGAAATCCTCCAATCGATTCCGTTTATGTTCTTTGTGATTGTGCTGGTCACCTTCTTTGGCCGTAATATCGTGCTGATCTTCGTGGCCATTGGCTGTATTGCCTGGTTAGATATGGCACGTATTGTGCGCGGTCAAACCCTGAGCTTGCGGAGTAAAGAGTTTGTCGAAGCCGCTCACGTTTCAGGGGTGAGCACGCGCCATATCATTACCCGCCATATCGTGCCAAACGTACTTGGGATTGTTGCGGTTTACTCGACCTTACTGGTGCCGAACATGATCTTGTTTGAGTCTTTCTTGAGTTTCTTGGGGTTAGGTGTACAAGAGCCAATGACCAGTTGGGGGGCCTTACTACAAGAGGGCTCGCAAACCATGGAAATTGCGATTTGGCAGCTGCTGTTCCCTGCCGCCTTTATGGTGATGACATTGTTCTGTTTTAACTATGTTGGCGATGGGCTTCGTGACGCCTTGGATCCAAAAGACAGATAAGCGACGTTTTTTGCCATCGTAAAAAACGCAATAATATGAAAAGCGCAGGTTTATTTCCTGCGCTTTTTTGTTACTGTTAAATGCGTGTTTCAAGGATGAGAATCGATAGCAGTGGTGGCTGTCGATAGAGTGACAAAGGAGCTGTCATGCGATCCCTCTCAATTCAATGGAAGGTCACCCTGGTGGCCAGTGTGTGTGTTGCCGTAACCGCGGTGACATTATTAACCTTCTCAACATACGTTAATAACCAGTTTCAGCAAACGGTCGGGCAAGCGAGTACCCAAACGCTGCGCAGTGCCGCCCAGCGCCTCGCGACCAGCCAAGCCCAAGTGCAAGCGACGCATGTTCAACGCTCGTTGGATGAAGCGGTGTATCGTGCCCAAATGCTGGCGCAAAGTGTGGTGTACCTACAATATAACGCTGAGCAAAACTTTACCGACAGTGGCGAGCTTCGCGGCTCAATCAATGAGCTGGTGCGGCGCTCAGTGGAGAACTTCGATACGGTGCAAGCTGCGTTCGTGGTGTTTAAGCCCAACGCGCTCGATCAAGAAGATGACTTTTATCAGCTCGATACAGAACGGGGCGCCAATGCCGCAGGGCGTTTTGCCAGCCGCTGGCAAAAGCGGGACGGCGATCTGCAAGGTACCGTGCTCAGTGAGAAACAAATTAACAACGGCGATAAAAATGACAACGGGCAAGCGGCGAATCATTGGTACCAGTGTCCATTGAGCCAAGGCGCCGCTTGTGTATCTGCGCCCAAACAAGCGGGCAGCAGTATGAGTGTCACCATTTCCTCACCGCTGATGCGTGATGGGCAAGTACTGGGGGTGCTAGGCATTGATATTGCGCTTGGCGGCTTACAGTCAGTGATCTCAGAGGCGGATAAAGCCCTATTTGACGGCGCTGGCAATGTCAGTGTACTAAGCCAAGGTGGGCGAGTAGTCGCGTCGGATAACTCGCAAGCAACGGGAGGGAAGGTCGATGATTTGCCGTCGGCGCCCGGTAACATGGGTGGGTGGCTGACCGAAGGTCAACCACAGACCGTGTGGCAAAAAAGCCAGTTGATGACCTATGTGCCGATTGCTTTGCCAGGCACTACGTGGGGAGCCCTTATCACCTTGCCGGAAGATGTCTTACTCTCTGAGGCAAACCAATTAAGCCAACAAATTACCGCGCAACGCAGTCAAGCCGCGTGGACAGAACGTAGCTTAGGGGTTGTGGCAACCCTGCTTGCCTTGGTGATCGCCGGATTCGCGGCGCGCCAAATCGTTAAACCCCTGAAGCTACTGGCAGAACGTTTGGCAGAGATTGCCGACGGCGATGGCGATCTCACGCAACGTATCCAGCTTAAAAATCGTGATGAAATCGGGGTACTGGCGGGGCGCTTTAACCGCTTCCTCGATAAGCTGCAGCCTATTATGGCGAATGTGATTAATAGCGTTGAAGAAGCGGAACATACGGCCAAAGAAGCTGCCCGTGTGGCCGCGCAAACTCGAGATGGTAGCCGTGAACAAGTATCAAGCTTGGATGCAGTGGCGACGGCGTCAGAAGAGATGACGCAAACCGCCTCCCAGGTTGCCAGCCATACTGAGTCAGCGCTGACTGCAGCCAACGCGGTCAACACCGCCACAGAGAGCGGTGAAAAAATTGTGACTGGTTCATCACAAGCCATGGCGCGTTTGGTGGAGACGCTGAATGGGGCTACCCATGATGCGCAAGCCTTACAAAAGAGTAGTCAGGACATTACTGAAATCTTAACCGTGATTGATACCATGTCTGAGCAAACTAATTTGCTGGCGTTAAATGCGGCGATAGAAGCAGCGCGTGCGGGTGAGCAAGGGCGCGGGTTTGCGGTAGTCGCTGACGAAGTGCGTGAACTGTCACAGCGTACTAACCAGTCAATCACCCAGATCCGTACCGTGATTGATTCGTTGCAGTCCGGCGCACAATCAGTGGTAGCGGCGATTCATGATGGGAATCAGCTAGCGGATGATACCGCTGAAAAGGTGCAAGAAACCGTCACCAGTTTGGACCAAATTCGTACTGCGATGCAGGATATGATGGGGCTTAACAGTGAAATTAGCGCGGCGGCGGAACAACAAAGCGCGGTGTCAGGCGACGTGACGCAAAACGTAACCCATATTCGTGAGCGCAGTGATGAACTCTTGTCGCATGCCGAATCGGCGGCGAGTATTGCCAGTCAACTGGAAGCGCTGGCTGGCCGTCAGCGTGCGCTAACGGCCCAGTTTAAAGTCTAACCTTGGTGATCCGCGGTTACTCTGGCGCTTCCTCTAGAGGATACCAGTAGCCGCGGTTTACCCACAGCGTGAGCATCGGCCAAAACAGACTATTGTCAGCGGCTTTACCGAGCGTTTCCCAATCGATAAAACGTTGATTGCACAGCTTAGGGGTCAGTGACTCACACCCTCCTGCGGGTAAGTCAAAGCTCTCACCGAGCATAAAAATCATCTCTGGCTGATCGGCGTGATAGAACGCACGCAAGCCACTGAGCTTTTCCAGACAGAGTCCATCTTGCATGGCGGCTTTGAGACTATCCGGCTGCCACTGAGGATCGGGGCTAAGTAAGTCGAGTTCATGCCGAGCTTGAGAGAGAAACTCGCCAATCCAGCGCTTTTTACGGATCTCGTCGTGCATTAATGCCATCATCATTTCGTCCATCTGGGCGAGATGTTGTGGATCCAATGCCGCAGGCGCGTCTGGTTGGGCTGACATGGCAGGCCAATGGAAATGATTATCGCCGGCTTCGTCGACAATCACTTGGTCGGCATAACTGCTCAGTAGCTCGCGGGCTTTTGGTGAGCGATAGCCAATTGAGTAGCTGAGCGAAGGCTCAAGGGTATCGCCTTCGTGTGGAAAGCCTGGCGGGATATAAAGAATATCGCCTGGCTCTAGCACCACATCGATGATGGCATCAAAGCCGGTGATCTGCTTGAGCCCGGTGTCTAAGTTGGCTTCTTGGTAATCACCTTTTGGCCCAACGCGCCAACGGCGGCGGCCTTGGCCTTGCACGATAAACACATCATACTGGTCAATGTGTGGCCCGACGCCGCCCTGAGGCTGGGAATAACACACCATCACATCGTCAAATAGCCACTGCGGTAGCGAGGTAAATGCGTCAGCCAGTTCACGTACGCCTGGGTGCCAATGGTTAGCGGCTTGTACCACCAGTTGCGCATGGGTCTCTGGGAAATCATCGAAGTGCTCGAAAGGGCCGTTTGCGACTTGCCACTTGCCATCGGCTTGGGTCACCAGGCGTGAGTCAATATCGGCTTCCATCGCGAGTCCTGCGACTTCTTCAGGCTCAATCGGATCGTCAAAATCGGCTAATCCCTGGCGGATAACGGTGGGGCTTTGATGCCAATGTGTGGCCATAAATTCGGCGAGCGAGAACTGAAATTGATACATAACGACTTAGTTTACGAAATTTGCGGCAGTATAACGTGACGAGCGGGGCGGTGCGAGGGGGAGAAAAAACGGCCTCCAATATGGAGGCCGCGAGCATTGGACGCATTTTGCTTACAGTTTATCCGTGAGCTTGACCGCATCGCCAATGTAGTTAGCCGGTGTCATTTGCTTGAGGCGTGCTTTCTCGTGCTCAGGCAAATCAAGGCTATCAACAAAGGTACGCATTCCTTCGCCATCAACCCGTTTGCCACGTGTCAGCTCTTTGAGCTTCTCGTAGGGCTTTTCTATCCCATACCGACGCATCACGGTTTGAATAGGCTCGGCAAGGACTTCCCAGTTTTGATCCAATTCCGCTTCGAGTGCGGCTTGGTTCACTTCCAGCTTGCTGATCCCTTTCAGAGTCGACGCATAAGCAATCAGGGTGTAGCCCACACCCACTCCGAGGTTACGTAATGCGGTGGAGTCAGTCAGGTCACGCTGCCAGCGAGAAATCGGCAACTTTTGCCCAAGGTGAGAGAAAATGGCATTGGCTAGGCCGAGGTTACCTTCCGAGTTTTCAAAATCAATCGGGTTAACCTTGTGCGGCATGGTCGATGAGCCAATTTCACCCGCGATAGTTTTTTGCTTAAAGTGGCCCAGCGCAATGTAGCCCCAGATATCACGGTCAAAATCGATCAAAATGGTGTTAAAACGCGACACGGCATCAAAGAGCTCGGCAATATAGTCATGCGGCTCGATTTGAGTGGTGTACGGGTTCCAGTCAATACCTAATGAGGTCACAAAAGCTTCGCTGTAGGCATGCCAATCGATCTCTGGATAGGCCGACAAGTGCGCGTTGTAGTTGCCCACTGCGCCGTTGATTTTACCCAGGATCTCACTGCTTTTAACCTGCTTGATTTGGCGCGCCATGCGGTACGCCACGTTTGCCATCTCTTTACCCATGGTCGATGGAGACGCAGGCTGACCGTGGGTGCGTGAAAGCATGGGCACATCGCGGAACTGCTGGGACAGATCTTTGACGGCGTCCGCCAGACGTTGCATTTCTGGCACGATCACGGTGTCACGTGCTTCTTTGAGCATCAATGCATGCGACAGGTTATTAATGTCTTCAGAGGTGCAGGCAAAGTGAATGAACTCGCTTACTGCATGGAGTTCTGCGTTATCGGCAATCTTTTCTTTTAGAAAATACTCAACCGCTTTGACATCATGATTGGTGGTGCGCTCAATCTCTTTGATACGCGCGGCATCTTGTTCGTCAAACTCAGCAGCAATGCGGTCGAGTTGGGCATTGGCGTCATCGCTAAAAACGGGCACTTCAGCAATGCTGTCTGTGGCTGCCAGTTTTTGCAGCCAACGGATTTCCACGATGGTGCGGTATTTAAGCAATCCAAATTCACTAAAAATCGATCGCAACGCAATCGTTTTCGTACCGTATCGGCCATCGACCGGTGAAACAGCAGTCAGCGCTGACAGTTCCATTTTTTGTCTCCTGAGTTCAATCTGATTAGCTTCGGGCTAGAATGAGTTTGGCCTGCTCAACCATTTGTTTGCGACCAAAGATAAGATGCCGGCGTTTGCCGCCTACTTGACGCCATAGGACAGCACTGCGGATACCGGAAAGCAAGATGGCACGCACGCGATGTTGCACGCCAGTTTGCTGTAAATGTTGTGGATCACCAGATACTTGAATGCGCGGTCCAAGTGGGCTGATCACGTCGAGATAAATGCTGGCAAGGTTGCTGATCATTTGCTCATCGAGCAAATCAAAATGGCTCACTTGGCGCTCGATCGTTTCAATGCGATCGCCCAGTTGTGCCATGGCATCACGGCGGCTGGACAGCTTGCGCTCCAACGCCAACAAATTAATCAGGTAGCGCATGGTTTCGCTACCATTGCGGCTATTATCGAGTTGGCCAATGAGGGTCTCTAAACCAAGGTGAAGGCCTGATTCACCGCCACCGGTGACATTCCCTACTTCTCCACGAAATACGTCTAGGGTAGAAGAGGGATTGGTGATGATAATGCTGCTCAGGCTCGTATTTAATGCGTCTTGGTCACAATACCCATTGCGAGATACGTCCTGCACCAATTTTGCTGCCTGACAAATGCTGGCAAACGCCAGGGTGCGATCATAAATCGTCTCTGCCACTGATCACGGCTCCTTAAATACGTTGCTCGATAATGCCACCGCCTAGGCACACATCGCCATCGTAAAAGACAGCGGATTGCCCCGGCGTTACCGCAATTTGCGGCTCGTCGAAGATAACTTTCACTGTATCATCATCAACGGGCGTGATAGTACACGATATATCGTGTTGACGGTATCGGGTTTTTACCGTGCAACGGCGGGTCTCAGTCACAATCTCGCGATCGACCCAGTGTAATTGCGCTGCGATGAGTCCTTCTGAATAGAGTCGAGGATGATCATGGCCTTGACCGACGAGCAATACATTACGCGCAACGTCCTTATCGACCACATACCAAGGCGCTTCGCTACCGTTGCCACCTTTAAGACCGCCAATGCCTAAGCCTTTGCGCTGACCCAAAGTGTGGTACATCAACCCTTGGTGTTCACCAATCACGTCGCCCTCAGTGGTTTCGATAGGGCCGGGCTGTGCGGGTAAGTACTGCGACAAAAAGTCAGTGAACTTACGCTCGCCGATAAAGCAAATGCCGGTTGAATCTTTTTTCTTCGCCGTCACCAAACCTTGCTCTTCCGCGATTTGGCGTACCTGCGGTTTTTCTAAATCGCCCACAGGGAACAGGCTGCGTGCCACTTGATCATGGCTAAGCGTGTACAAGAAATAGCTTTGATCTTTGTTATTGTCTAAGCCGCGCAGCATTTGCGCTTTTTCGCCGTTTTCAGGGAAGGTGCGACGGACATAATGTCCCATGGCAATATAATCGGCATCCAGCACTTCGTCGGCAAACTCGAGAAACGCCTTAAATTTGATTTCTTTATTGCAGAGAATATCAGGGTTGGGCGTGCGACCCGCTTTGTATTCGGTCAAAAAGTGCTCGAAGACGTTGTCCCAGTACTCAGCGGCAAAGTTAATGGTGTGCAGCTCGATGCCAAGCTTGTCACACACATCTTGCGCATCGGCCAAGTCTTCTGCAGCAGAGCAATACTCCTCGTTGTCATCCTCTTCCCAGTTTTTCATAAACAGGCCTTCTACCTGATAACCCTGTTGTTTCAACAAGTAGGCAGAAACGGAGGAATCAACACCGCCGGACATTCCGACAATCACTTTTTTGCTGCTGTTATCTGACATGGTGATCACAAATGCTGCTATCAATAAACGGACGCTGAGTTTAACAGAATCAAATCGCCGGATACAGATGTGATAGGGCTCACACGTTAACCGTTATCCAAAGTGGGGAGATGGTTGCGTGGCCTGTGACCGAGGCGGCATATGTTAATACTATTAGTAGCAATGAGGGTTAATACTTGGGATTGGATGCCGCGCAAAGACTTGTGAACCCCTTAGGTTTATCGACCGATTCCCGCACGCAGACACGCCGTATACCCATCCCTGGGGGCTCCGCCGCGCCATCCTTGGCGCGGAGGGTCTGTGTGCGCAAATCGATCGATGGTGTGTTCAGGTACTCCTAGTACTCATTGCGTTTCTTCGACGGTGCGCGCTTGGACGAGCGAGTGCGACGGCGTGGTGCTTTCCCTTTTGGTCCTTTGGGTTTAGGGGTGAACTGCTCGAAGCCTTTCGGGGGCGCGACCTCACGCCACTGGCCCGGTTGCAAATCATCTAGCTGCCATGGGCCGAGTTGGGCGCGAATCAAGCGCAATGTCGGGTGGCCGATGTGCGCGGTCATCCGGCGTACTTGCCGATTTCGCCCCTCTTGTAGCACCACCTCTAACCAAGTGGTGGGAATGTTAGCGCGATAACGCACCGGAGGGTGGCGTTCCCATACGGTGGGCGGGGCGATCTTGGCGACATCGGCGGGCAGCGTCATACCATCTTTCAGTTCGACACCGTCACAGAGCGCCTGAATCGCCTCATCGCTGGGCTCGCCTTCGACTTGTACCCAATAGGTTTTGGGAGACTTGGATGAAGGTTGGGTGAGTCTCGCTTGCAAGGCACCATTATTGGTGAGCACCAGTAAGCCCTCGCTGTCTTTGTCGAGCCGACCGGCCGGGTACACGTCTTTCACCGAGACAATGTCGGCCAATGTACTGTCACCGGGCTCGCCACTAAACTGGGTCAACATGTTATAAGGTTTGTTAACAAGTATCACTTTGGTGGCGACGGTGGCCGCTCGGGGGGGCTTTCCACCTTTGGCCGATGGAGCTTGGGTGTTTGAAACAGCCTTTGACGCTGGCTGGGGGCGGGCTTTATATGGCATGAGGGCTGTCAAATAGATTAAACGGCAAATGAGACTTCCGTATTATACACGTAATAATCTGTTTGGCGTGTTGTATGAATTCGAGTATCCTCAACTCGCATCTTACACAAAGATAACAAATGGACGCTAGGAGATTAAAATGGAAAGTAAAGTAGTTGTACCGGCGGAAGGTCAGAAGATCACACTCGACGGCACAAAACTGGTAGTCCCTAACCACCCTGTGATCCCTTACATTGAAGGGGATGGCATCGGGATGGATGTTAGCCCTGCAATGATCAAAGTTGTTGATGCAGCTGTTGCTAAAGCCTATAACGGTGAGCGTAAGATTTCATGGATGGAAATCTATACTGGTGAGAAGTCTACCAAGGTATATGGTGACGATCAGTGGCTGCCAGCTGAAACTCTCGACTTTATTCGCGAATACAAAGTGGCAATCAAAGGGCCACTGACGACCCCAGTAGGTGGTGGTATTCGCTCATTGAACGTGGCGCTTCGTCAAGAGCTCGACCTTTATATCTGTGCGCGTCCGGTACGTTACTTCACTGGCGTTCCTAGCCCACTGAAAAAGCCAGAAGACACGGACATGGTGATCTTCCGCGAAAACTCAGAAGACATCTACGCGGGTGTTGAGTTTAAGGCAGGCACGGCCGAAGCGGATAAAGTGATTAAGTTCCTGCGTGAAGAAATGGGTGCCAACAAAATCCGTTTCCCTGAGCAGTGTGGTGTAGGCATTAAGCCAATCTCAGAAGAAGGCACCAAGCGTCTGGTTCGCGCCGCTATCGAGTACACCATCGATAACGACCGTGACTCGCTGACTATCGTCCACAAAGGTAACATCATGAAGTTTACCGAAGGGGCGTTTAAAGATTGGGCATACGAAGTAGCCAATAAAGAGTTTGGTGCCGAGTTGCTTGATGGCGGTCCTTGGATGACGATGAAAAATCCAAAAACCGGTAAAGAGATCATCATCAAAGATTCCATCGCGGATGCCTTCTTGCAGCAAATTCTGCTGCGTCCTGCGGAATATGACGTGATTGCCACCATGAACTTGAATGGTGATTACGTATCTGATGCCCTGGCCGCACAGGTTGGTGGTATTGGTATCGCCCCAGGTGCCAACATTGGTGACGGCGTGGCGCTGTTTGAAGCGACCCATGGCACGGCGCCAAAATACGCCGGTCAAGACAAGGTGAACCCAGGCTCACTCATTCTCTCAGCTGAAATGATGCTGCGTCATATGGGCTGGTTTGAAGCGGCTGACTTGGTGATCAAGTCAATGGAGAACACCATCGCTAACAAAACAGTGACGTATGACTTCGAGCGCCAAATGGAAGGGGCAAGCCTGCGTAAGTGCTCTGAGTTTGCTGACGAGATGGTCAAGCAAATGTAATCACTGCCTATCAGTGAAGACCAAACCCGGCTCAGTTAGCCGGGTTTTTTAGTTGTGGCAGAGGGGATAATCCACTTGGGCTATCAGTCTATATCTTCCCATGACAACGGGGTGCCTTTGGTTAACGCGCGTGTTGCGCGCTTTCCGATCACCGCATCATAGTGTTTCGGTGCCAACCCAAAGCCAGGGCGAATACTGCGCACATTATCCGCCGTCAGTGGCTCACCGGGCGCGATATCCTCACAGACATACAAAGAGCGCCTAAATTGACGGTTGCTTGCTTCCGCCTTTCGGGTGGTGAAGGCGCTTTGTCCTAACGCTTGCCACGCCGCGTGGGTTTGCTCGCAAAGCGCACTGAGTGCAGGTGGCGTAAGCGAGAAAGCAGCATCTGGCCCGCCCGAGTCTTCAGAGAGCATCACATGCTTTTCAATCACGCACGCGCCGAGTGCCACGGCTGCGATCGCGGCGGTATTGGTCAGCGAATGATCGGATAAACCTGCCAATACTTGATAGCGGCTGGCTAAGGTTGGGATGGTTCGCAGATGGCTTTGTTCAATCGGCGCAGGGTAGGCGCTGATACAATGAAGCAACACCAGCTCACGACAGCCGTTATCACGGGCGGTCGCCACCGCCTCGGCAATCTCTGTCTGGTCAGCCATGCCGGTTGAGATGATCATCGGTTTACCGGTTTGCGCGGCATAGCGAATCAAGGGCAAATCAATCGCCTCGAACGAGGCAATTTTATAGGCGGGGGCGTTAAGATCTTCGAGCAAGTCAATCGCTGAGCAATCAAAGGGAGATGAGAATAGAGTAATGTCCTCTTTTCTGGCGTGATCAAATAACGGCTTGTGCCACTCAAACGGGGTTTGTGCCCAGCGATATAGCTGGTGGAGACTATAACCATCCCACAGTCCGCCTTTGATCTGAAATTCATCGTGGTCGCAATCAAGGGTAATGGTATCGGCAGTATAGCTTTGCATTTTGACAGCATCGGCACCGCAGGCTTTGGCCATGGAGATGGTTTGCTTGGCAAGCTCAAGGCTACCATTATGGTTGGCCGACATTTCGGCAATGATATAGGGAGGATGCTGGGGACCGATCAAACGGCCTGCAATTTTAATGTCGTTGTTCATAAACCGCATCGATATTCAGTTTGGTTTGAAGGTCGCTGGCGCCTTGCTGCCACTCATCAGCGGACAAAGACAGGCACACAATCTCGACTGTTTTTCCCTCAGGCAGGGAAAAGGTGCGTTGCCGACTTTGCGGCGTTTCACGAAAGCCAAAGCGTTGATGTAGCCGAGCCACCCCCTGATTATGACTGAGCACTTCACAGTTCAATCGGGTCACGCCCAAGGTCTCAAATGCTAAACTTAATGCGCCAAATTCCATGAGCGCGCCGCTGCCACGCGGTGCATCCGGAGCCGCATAAAAAGCCCAGGTCGCACTTGTCCTATTCTCGCTATTTAGGTCAAGATTGACCACGCCAAGTGGCTTGTCCGGTTGGCCGTCTACGCGTTTGTAAACGATATAGAAATAACGGTGCGTGTTGGCGAGCATATGGCTGAACCATGCTTTGTGCTCATCATGGCTAATTTCATGCTGGGTGTACATAAACTGCCGGACAGCGGGACGATTGCGCCAATGCCATAAAGTATCACTGTCCGCGTGACTCACCGCTTTAAAAATCAGTTGCATAAGTCATGCTCCAAGGCCGCGACCACGCGCTCTGCGCCTTTTCCATCAGTGATCGCTGGCAGGGTAGGAAGCTGATGCCAGTTTGCCGCAAGGTGCTGCAGTGCAGACGCGTAATCTTGCCAGCGGGTATGCTCACCACGTCCTAAGTATTGATAGCCCGGCTGTCCGGCGAGATACTCGGCCATGGCGTGTTGGTTTTCCGCCACACACACCAAGGTGCTCGGGATCCCCAAGCAGCTGCGCTCAATGGCGGTCACACCGGCCGCCCCAAACGCGTAGCGTGCCCGTGCCATCTGGGCATCAAAGTCCGACAGTGCTTCCACCACGCTAACCCCATCGGGGACAGACGCTTTACACAATGCGTCGCGGTCTGGGTTACGTCGTCCGGTGACAATTAATAGCGAGAAAGGCAGTCTCTCGCGCGTCTGCTCTTTTGCTAGGTGTTTCACCGCGTCCACAAGCTTACGGCTTTCACCGGTCGGATCCGTGCCGGAGAAAAAGGCGATCACCTTATCTTCCCTTGGCGGCGGAGACTGATGTAAGGCGGCAAAGGCTGGACGCAATAGCGCATAGTCTGGCCCCAATAAGCATCGGGTTTGTGAATTTAAAAGCTGTGACGCATAGCGCGTGGTAAGCTCAGGCCAAGGGTTTTGATCGAGTAAAAACGCGCAATCGTGGGGCCGATTGGCTAAATCATCGACCACCATCACCGGACAGCCCAATTGGGTGTGAATCGATTGCTCCCAGCGGGCATCTAAGGCGTAATGATCCACCACCATTAAATCCACCGGCTGGTTAGCCACGCATGCGCTTGTCTCGTCGGCATCTTGCCGCTGGCTCACACCCAGCCAATCGGTGTTGCTAAGCAAGTTTTTGGGGGCAGGCAACACCGCCACCGTTAAGCCTTGTT
The DNA here is from genome assembly GCF_001995745.1 of Salinivibrio sp. ML323. Classification (NCBI taxonomy): domain Bacteria; kingdom Pseudomonadati; phylum Pseudomonadota; class Gammaproteobacteria; order Vibrionales; family Vibrionaceae; genus Salinivibrio; species Salinivibrio sp. ML323. The sequence goes on from NZ_MUES01000002.1 coordinate 288,550, forward strand.
CATGGCTGACTGCTATCAAATTGCCGGGCAAGTCGCGACATACCAAGGTTACCTGATGACCCGACGCTTGTAGCATGCTAGCCAACACGTGCATGCGGCTGATGTGGCCGGTACCTATCGCTTGGGAGGCATCGACTCGAATGGCGATATGGCTCATAGCAAGGCCTGTTGCTCCAACAGTTGATACATTAGCTCAGCGCGTAGCCAGTCATCCGGTTCATCAATGTCTTGCACGCGGTAATGAGGGATCAACACAGCTTTCGAATGGGGGGCAAAAACCGGCTCGCGCGCTAAAAACGCACTTGGCGTGCCCCAGTAAAACATTCCCGCATCGTGGTACGCCGGTTGTAAGTCTTGTGAACGGGTGGTGAAGTGCTCGGGCCACAACATGCTGACACTCCCATCGGCATCGACATGAATACTGCGCTGAATTGGAAAGGCGTAGCGGGTGGCGGCAAAACTGTATTTGACAGTGTCGCCGTCCAGTAACGCTAAGCCTTGGCGCAAGTCACCCGTGGTGACAAAGGGAGTGGTAGCATACAGGCAGCATATCGCTTGCAAAGGCGTTTGCTGTGGCGACTGATTAAGCCACTGGATCGCATGCTCAAGCACATCCAAGGTCGTAGCGTGATCACCGGCAATCTCGGCGGGACGTACAAAAGGCACTTCAGCTCCTGCATCGCGCGCCACACTGGCAATGTCGTCGCAATCGGTGGAAACCAAGACGCGATCGAATAGCCCACTTTGACGTGCTGTCGCAATGGCATAAGTGATAATGGGCGCACCGTTAAACAGTTTGAGGTTCTTGCCCGGAATGCGTTTGCTGCCACCTCGGGCGGGAATAATACATACATTCATCGGTCACGCATCCTCAATGGCTTTTTGTAGCGCAGCAATCACTGTATCTTGCTGTTGCTCGGTTAAATCGGGGTAAAGTGGCAAAGTGAGTGCGCCCGCGTAATACTGTTCGGCAAGCGGAAAGTCTCCGGGCTGGAAGCCCAGTGCCTGATAGTAAGGTTGCGTATGCACAGGAATATAGTGCACGTTCACGCCAATGCCTTGCGCACGCATTGCCTCAAAAACCGCGCGGCGTGTATCGGCGTGCTCAAGCTCAATCAAATACAAATGCCATGCCGACTCAGGGTCTAAAATGGGTCGCTTGACGGGCAAATCCGCCAGCGCTTGATGGTAGCGCTCGGCGAGTGCAAACCGTCTGGCGATAAAGGAACCAAGTTGGGTTAGTTGTGAACGGCCAAGCGCGGCATGAATATCCGAGAGGCGATAGTTCATCCCCAATGCATGCTGCTCATAACCCCAAGGCGGTAAGGGTGCGTGGCTGTCTTCTGCGTCACGGGTGATGCCGTGGCTACGCAACTGACGCAGCGCTTTCGCCAATGTGGCATTTTGGGTGGTGGCAACCCCAGCCTCTCCCGCGGTAACCACTTTAACCGGATGAAAACTAAATACGCTAATATCGCTGTACTGGCATCCACCCACTGCCGCGTCTTGATAGTGGGCGCCCATTGCATGTGACGCATCCTCAATAATGGCTATCTGATAACGCTTGGCAAGCGCGGCAATCTCGGCCATTGGCGCACTGGCGCCGGCCATATGCACCACCACCAGCACTTTGGGTAAGGTGTGAGTCGCGGCCGCTTGCGCTAGCTTTTTCGCGAGCTGCTTGGGGCATAGGTTACGTGTGTTCGGATCGATATCGACGAAGTCCACCTCGGCACCACAGTATCGTCCACAATTAGCTGACGCGACAAAGGTAATGGGCGAGGTCCATAAACGATCGCCTGGGCCCAGTCCTAACGCCAGACAAGCCAGATGCAGGGCAGATGTCGCGCTATTGACGGCGACCGCATGCGCCGCCCCGGTGAGTTCGGCGACGGCGGCTTCAAAAGCCGGAACTTGCGGGCCTTGCGTCAGATAATCACTTTTTAGCACCTCAAGCACAGCGGCGTAGTCTTGCTCACTAAGATGCTGCTTTCCGTATGGGATCAACGCCATACTCCTTTACTGCTCGGCGTCGAGTTGCAAAATGGCCTCGACGGTTAACACATCTGGGTTAGTACCTGATTGATACTCAAAGCCTTCTGGCACGGGCTGTCCTTTTTCGCCCAACGCATTTTCTCGATAGTCATCATCGGCATCGTAGAACTTAATGGTGGGACAAATCACGTAATGATCGGCAAATTCGAGCGTCAGGTGCGCATCATCAGCCGGACACATCACTTCATGCATTTTTTCGCCGGGGCGAATGCCTATCACCTTGACGGGCGTGTTTGGGGCATAGGCGCTGGCGAGATCCGTCAGGCGAACCGATGGGATCTTAGGAACAAATATTTCCCCGCCATACATGCGTGAAAAGTTTTTCAGCACAAAATCCACCCCTTGCTGCAAGGTAATCCAAAAACGGGTCATTTCAGGATGGGTAATGGGCAAGTGATCCGCGCCTTCCGCTGCCTTTTTCTTAAACAAAGGCACCACAGAGCCGCGCGAGCCGACCACATTGCCATAGCGCACCACCGAAAAGCGTGTCTTTTGGCCCCCGGTCATATTGTTAGCGGCGACAAACAATTTATCTGAACACAGTTTGGTGGCGCCATAGAGATTATTGGGGCTGGCGGCCTTATCGGTCGAGAGCGCAATTACCTTTTCCACCCCGTTGGCAATCGCAGCGCGAATCACATTCTCTGCACCGTGAATGTTGGTCTTGATACATTCCATCGGGTTGTATTCGGCGGCAGGTACCTGCTTGAGTGCAGCAGCATGAATCACATAGTCGATGCCTTGCATCGCTTGCATTAAACGATCGCCATCACGCACATCGCCGATAAAATAGCGCATGCAAGGGGCGTTAAAGGTTTGCTGCATTTCATATTGCTTGAGCTCATCGCGAGAGAGCACCACGAGGCGACGTGGTTGATAGCGTTCAAGCAGGGTGCGGACGTATTTTTTACCAAAAGAACCAGTACCGCCGGTGATCAGAATGGATTTACCGTTAAACATAGGACGCCTTGTCACTAACTGTCGGGAATACAGGCAGTTTAACTGATCTGAGCAGGATTTGGCGATCTGCTACGGCCATGACGCGCGATTAAGCGACATCAAGCGGTTTTATTTTTTCTACCTCGTGTTTAATTGATTGCGACGCCTCCCAAAGATCAACGGCCCTTTGCGCATTGAGCCAAAACTCAGGCGAGTTACCAAACAGACGAGCGAGACGGAGCGCCAGCTCCGGGCTTATGGCTTTGCGTTCATCCAGTACGGCAGTCATCGATTGACGAGAAACGCCCAAAGCATCAGCCAATTGTTCTACACTCAAGCCGTAATCGGGCAGAAAGTCTTCGCGCAACATGGCTCCAGGATGCGTCGGTTGGCGTTGCATGCCAGTTGTATTGAAAATCGTCATCACTGTTACCTCATTAGTGGTAGTCGCAAACCTCGACGTCATACGCGTCACCGTCTTCAAAGCGAAAGCAAATGCGCCACTGTTTGTTTATCGCTATTGCATATTGCCCTTGTCTGTTTCCTGACAAAGCGTGAAGGCGATTACCGGGCGGTACCTTGAGATCATCGAGCTGTGTGGCGAGATCGATATACTCCAACTTTCTTGCCGCACTTACCGTCAGCTCGGTAGGGAACCTCTTTGACGTTCCCTTTGAGTATAGTGCCTGCGTTCGTTTATCTGCGAATGATTTGATCATGCATCAAACGTATTTTGGCATGGGATGAGCGTCAATCAAAGGCGTGTATTATCTCTTAAATTGCGAGTGAGATAACTTGCGTTACACAAAGCGCCGCAGTTGTGCGGCGCTTTGAAGGAGCCTTGTTTACGCTAACGTGCGTAGTCGTTAGCCTTGGTGGCGAGAGGCGAGGACTTCGGTTACTTGATGGAGGCTAAGCTCTTGGTCTTGCAGTAATACCAACAGGTGATAAAGCAAGTCGGCGCTTTCGTTTAATAGCTCGGCCTTATCGCCTGCCGTGGCAGCGAGGGCGACTTCGACCCCTTCTTCCCCCACTTTTTGCGCGATACGCTTGGTGCCTTTGGCAAATAAACTTGCAGTGTAAGAGTCATCAGGCGCGGCGTCTTTGCGGCTGGCAAGCACTTGCTCTAGGCTCGACAAAAAGCCGGGGCCGGTATGTGGCGGTTTATTGTCACTGTCAAAGCAGGTGGTCGTGCCGAGGTGACAGGTGGGCCCGTGTGGCGTCGCCGTGACCAACAAGGTGTCTTGATCGCAATCGAGTGCAATGTGCTCCAGGCTTAACACATGGCCGGAGCTTTCGCCTTTTACCCAAAGACGCGACTTGCTGCGCGACCAAAAGGTGATGCGACCGGTTTCGAGCGTCGCGTTCAGTGCATCGGCATTCATGTAGCCCAGCATCAAAACTTGGCCGCTATCGCTGTGTTGGATAATCGCAGGCACCAAGCCGGCGTTTTTCTCCCAATCGATACGTTCTACCCACGCTGCCGTCATACTCTTACCTCGATCCCTTGTTGTTTTAATGCTTGTTTTAATTCGCTTATCGCGATGATTTGCTTGTGAAACACTGAGGCGGCCAGCGCGCCATCGACATTCGCTTGTAAAAAGGCGTCGGCGAAGTGCGACATTTCACCGGCACCGCCGGAGGCAATCAGGGGCACCTGACAGCGCTCTCTCACCATTTTTAGTTGGGTTAAGTCATAGCCTTGGCGCACGCCATCGCGGTTCATCATATTGAGTACGATTTCGCCTGCGCCTCGCTGTTGGACTTCCTCAACCCAGGCAGCGGTTTGCCAAGGCGTGGCCTGAGTACGGCTTTCATCGCCGGTAAATTGATAGACCTGATAGTGTCCGGTGGCTTCATCGAAGAAGGAATCAATCCCAACCACCACGCACTGCACGCCAAACTTATTGGCCAGTCGCGTGATCAGACTCGGGTCGGCCAATGCCGGTGAGTTGATTGAAATTTTATCCGCGCCAAATTCCAGGATTTGCTGGGCATCGGCTTCGGATTTAATCCCACCGGCGACGCAAAAGGGGATATCAATTACTTCCGCGACGCGACTAACCCAGCTTTTATCGACCACCCGGCTGTCACTGGAGGCGGTGATGTCATAAAACACCAACTCGTCAGCGCCTTCTTCGGCGTAGCGTTTGGCGAGCGGGACGATATCGCCGATGATTTCGTGATTGCGAAATTGCACGCCTTTGACCACTTGTCCGTCGCGGACGTCCAAACAAGGAATTATCCGTTTTGCCAGCATGCGATCGCCTCCTCTGCGCTAAAGTTGCCTTCCAGTAGGGCGCGGCCGACGATTACGCCTGCGACGCCAGTATCGCGTAAGGCGCGAATGTCTTCGAGACGGCCAATGCCGCCTGATGATTGAAACGCAATGCTCGGATAGCGCTGACACAAGTCGCGGTAAAGCGCCACATTGCTGCCTTGCAAGGTGCCATCGCGGGAGATATCGGTGCACAGCACATGCTTGAGCCCGACGGACAGATAATCGTCGAGGAGCGCTTCAATGGTGACGCCGGAGTCTTGTTGCCAGCCGGACACCGCCACGCGTCGCGTCCCGTCGTTGTCGATATGAATGTCGAGTGCCAATACAATGCGGTCAGGGCCGTAGGTTTGCATCCAGCCTTTAACCAAATCGGGGGATTTAACCGCGGTGGAGCCGATCACTACGCGCTGCGCACCGGTGTTTAGCAGCTCAATCACGTCCATTTCGGTGCGCACGCCGCCGCCAATTTGGATGTTGGCAGGCGTTGATTGCAAAATCTCGGTGATTAAATCGACCTGACGCGCGGTCGGATCTTTGGCACCGGTTAAATCCACGAGATGCAACCAATCCGCGCCCGCTTGATGGTAACGCGCAAACTGCTCACGCGGGTCAAAACCGTAGTCGGTTTTTTGCTGATAATCCCCTTGATAAAGGCGCACCACTTGGCCATCTATCAAATCGAGTGCTGGTATAATCATCCTTGCTTACATCTCCAAAAAATTCTGAATCAAACGCGCGCCCACTTTGCCCGAGCGCTCAGGGTGAAACTGAACCCCATAGTAGTTGCCTTGATTGATGGCCGCACTGAACGCATGGCCATAATGACATTGTGCCAAGGTGTAATCACCGACCGGCATCGCATAACTATGGACAAAGTAAAAGTGGCTGCCTGCGGGAATGCCATCAAATAAGGGATGGTCATTGACGGTGGCGACTCGGTTCCAACCCATATGAGGCAGAGGCTGCCCTGCGGTATCCATCAGTTTGGTGGGGGCGGAGATGTGGCCGAGGCACTCGACCGGGCTATCGCCTTCATCCGAGCGCGTTCCCAACATTTGCATGCCAAGACAAATTCCCAGCAGCGGTTGCTCCACTTGCTTAACCAAATCCACCAAGCCGCGTTCGGTGAGGTTTTTCATCGCTTCACTGGCCGTGCCGACACCGGGCAAAAAGAGTTTATCTGCCCCGAGTACCACGTCGGGATCGCGGCTTAGTGTGGCTTGATACCCCAGGCGTTCGACAGCAAAGCGTACCGAGGACACATTGGCGCAGCCGGTATCGATAATGACAGTCTGTTTGCGCATTACAGCACTCCTTTACTACTTGGCAGGGCGTCGCCTTCGACCTTGATGGCTTGACGCAAGGTGCGGCCAAAGGCTTTAAATAAGCTTTCTACCAAGTGGTGGGTATTTTCGCCCGACACGGTTAGGTGCAGGGTACAGGCCAAAGTATCGGTCAATGAGCGGAAAAAATGCCCGACCATTTCGGTCGACATATCGCCCACTTGTGGCTGCGGGAAGCTGGCCTCAAACTTAAGAAACGGACGTCCGGATAAATCCAACGCACATTGCGCCAAGCACTCATCCATCGGCAGGCTAAATCCAAAACGGCCAATGCCGCGCTTATCACCCAGCGCCCGTTTGAGTGCGTCGCCCAACGCCAGGGCGGTATCTTCAATAGTGTGGTGGTCGTCGATGTGCAAATCGCCTTTGACGCAAACGTTGAGCTGAAAGCCGCCGTGGGTGGCGATTTGGTCTAACATGTGGTCAAAAAAGCCCAATCCGGTTTCAATGCGACTGCCGCCACTCTTATCCAGGTTAACATCCACCTGAATGTCGGTTTCTTTGGTGGCGCGGGTGACGCTGGCCAATCGCGGCTGCTGAGTGAGGCGCTCGACAATCTGTGGCCAGCCCATCACGTCGCGTTGATATTTGATCCCTTGTAGCGCCATATTGTTCGCTAAGGTGATATCGGTGTCGCGATCGCCAATCACCGCCGATTGGGCGAAATCAATTCGGCCTTGCTGTAGATAGTCTTTCACCAAGCCTAGTTTGGGTTTGCGACAGCTACAGTCATCGCTATCAAAGTGCGGGCAAATCAGTACGTCTTCAAAATGGATCCCTTGTGAGCGAAACAGGGCCATCATCATGTTGTGTGGCGCATCAAAGTCCGCTTGCGGGAAGCTCTCGGTTCCCAGACCATCTTGATTGCTCACCATCACCAAGGTGTAACCCGCCGCTTGCAGGCTGAGTAGTGCAGGGATCACGTCTGGCTCAAAGGCCAATTTATCCAGACGATCCACTTGATAGTCTTCAGGCGGCTCCACAATTAAGGTGCCATCACGGTCAATAAATAAAATCTTGTCTTTCACAGTGGTTGTCCTTATTCACTGAGTTGCTGGCGGATAAAGGCCAGCACTTTTTCACATTCGTCACGGTTACCAATGCTGATGCGCAAGCTGTTGGCCACGGCGGTTTGGCGCACTATCATGCCGGCACGCCCTAAACGTGCGAACACCGCGTCAGCGTCATCTAGGGTGATGAGCAGATAATTGCCAAAACCTGGATGCACCTCGACGCCTGGCAGCATACTGAGGCCGGCTTGCAAATAGGCACGGTTGGCGGTTAAGTCCAAAACCTGATATTTCATCCGCGCCAAACCCGCTTCGGAGAGCGCTTGTTCGGCAATGTCTGCCACGGGCACCGGTACGGGATACGGCGGGATCACCTTAAGCATCAAGTTAATAATCGCGGGACTGGCGAGGGTAAAGCCGCAACGCAGTCCCGCAAGAGCGAACGCTTTGGATAGGGTGCGCAAAATGGCCAGATTATCAAAGCGTGCGAGCAAGTCGGTGCAGGTCGCTTCTGGACTAAATTCAATATAGGCCTCATCTAGCACCACAATCGCCCGACCTTGGGTACGGGTGAGTAGCGCCTCAATGTCGTCACGGTTAATGAGATTGCCAGTCGGATTATTAGGACTACACACGAAGATAAGCTTGATGTTGGCATCTGTTTCCAAGGCGGAATCAATTCCTGCCATGTCCAGCTGCCAGTCGGCGGTGAGCGGGACTTGGGTGGTCGCGATCCCTTGGTTTTCGGCACTGACCGCATACATGCCATAGGTGGGTGGGCAAATCAGTACGCTATCTTGGTTTGGCTCGCAAAACGCGCGCAGCAATAAATCAATCCCTTCATCGGCGCCACGAGTGGTAATCACTTGGCCCGTGTCTACGCCGGCATAGTTGGCATAGGCATTAATCAATGATGCCGGCTGGCAGCTGGAGTAGCGATTGAGCCCTTGGCCGCTTACGGTGTAAGCATTGTCAAAGGGCGACTCGTTGGCATTGAGCCAGACATCCCCGCTACCGCCGATGCGGCGGGCTGACTGATAAGGCGTGAGCGCTTGTACTTGCTCACGGGCGAGTTTTTCGATGCTCATGCTAACGAGTCCTCTGAGTCTTGGGTTTGTTGTAGTTTAGTCAGACGAATATCGACCGCTTGGCGGTGTGCATCCAAGCCTTCTGCTTCGGCAATGCGCATCACGGTCGGGCCCAGTGTTTGTAACCCAGTGTCGCTAAGCTCTTGCACCGTCATCCGCTTGGTAAAGTCGGCCAGTCCAAGGCTGCTATAGGTGCGTGTATAGCCATAAGTGGGGAGCACGTGATTGGTGCCAGAGGCGTAATCACCCACAGACTCGGGCGAGTAGGCCCCTAAGAAAATCGAGCCGGCGTTATCTAACAGTGGCAATAAATCTCTTGGCTGTTGGGTTTGCACAATCAAGTGCTCCGGCCCATAGCGGTTAGAAATCGACACGCACTGAGTGAGGGTGTCGGCAATGATAATCACACTGCTGCCCAGCGCTTGTTTAGCAATCTCTGCGCGGCTGAGCGTGGTTAATTGCTGCTGCACTGCATCCGCCACTTTCTCCGCCATTTCCGGGGCGGGGGTCACCAGCACCACTTGCGAGTCGGGGCCGTGCTCCGCTTGGCTGAGTAAATCGGCGGCCACAAAGTCTGGATCCGCGCCGGCATCGGCAATCACTAACACTTCCGAGGGGCCAGCAGGCATGTCCATCGCTGCACCATTGGCAGCAAGGCTCACTTGCCGTTTGGCTTCGGTGACATAGGCATTACCCGGGCCAAAAATTTTATCCACCTTGGTCACGCTTTGGGTGCCAAAGGCCATCGCCGCCACCGCTTGTGCGCCGCCAAGGGTATAAATTTCATCAATCTCACACAGTTTGGCACAGTATAAAATTTCATCGGCCACCGGCGGTGGGGTACAGAGCACCACTTTACGGCAGCCGGCAATTTGTGCGGGGACGCCCAGCATCAACACAGTCGACGGCAAGGGCGCGCTACCGCCAGGAATATACAGCCCGACGCGGTTAATCGGGCGAGTGATGGATTCACATACCACCCCCGGCATGGTTTCGACTTTCAACGGCTGGGCTTTTTGCGCGCGGTGAAAGGTGCTGATGTTGTCGTAGGCCTGACGTAGAGCAAGTTTGATATCTTCCCCCAAGCGCGCTTCAGCGTCGGCCAAGGTCGCTTTGTCGAGTTTGATGCTATCAAGTTCGACACCATCAAATCTTTTGGTCAGCGCCTTTAAACTTTCATCTCCCCGTTCACGGACATCGGCGATAATCTCCGCGACGCTCGCTTGGGTTTGCGCGCCGGTTGTGATCGCAGGGCGGCGCATCAAGCCCTCTTTTTGTGACTCTCCGAGTGATTTCCAGACTACTGTTCGCATGGTGACTTACTCCATCATCTTTTCAATCGGCAGGACCAAGATTGAGCTTGCGCCCAATTGTTTGAGCTTTTCCATGGTTTCCCAGAACAGGTTCTCGGTGCTCACCAGGTGCACCGCCACACGGCTTTTTTCGTGTGCGAGCGGCAAAATGGTCGGGTCTTCGGCACCGGGAAGCAGCTCAACAATTTTTTCTAGCGCCTCGCTCGGCGCGTGAAGCATGATGTATTTCGACTCTTTGGCTTGAATCACGCCTTGCATGCGGGTGAGCAAGCGTTCAATCAATGCGGTTTTCTCTTCACTGAAGCTGCCTTCACGCTGAATTAATACTGCCTTGGAGCGAAAAATGACTTCGGCTTCTTTCAAGCCGTTGGCCTCTAAGGTGGCGCCGGTTGAGACCAAATCACAAATCGCATCGGCGAGCCCTGCACGCGGCGCGACTTCCACGGAGCCATTGAGCATACAAGTGCTAAAGTTCACACCTTGTTTATCCATGTAGGCTTTAAGAATATTGGGGTAGGTGGTGGCAATGCGTTGGTTGGCCAGATCTTGTGGGCCGTTGTAATTTTGGTCTTTATCCAGCGCAATGGAAAGACGGCAGCCGCCAAAGTCGAGGCGGCGCAGCAGTTGATACTGACTGGGCTCGCCCAGCTTGATGCGCTCAAGGCGTACTTCTTCCAACTCGTTCTCGCCAATCACCCCTAAATCAACTACGCCGTCCATGATAAGGCCCGGGATATCATCGTCACGGACCAGTAGCAGATCGATGGGCATGTTTTCGGCGTGAACCACTAGACGCTCACCGGTGTAATTGATTTTTACCCCGCAGCGTTTGAGTAGCTCTTGGCACTCCTTGGCGAGACGGCCCTTTTTTTGGATGGCGATACGTAAGCGTTGTGTTTGCATGTGTGCTTCCTTGTCTAAAAATGAAAAGCTAAAAAAGAAAAAACCCTCGGAAGACGGTGCTCCCGAGGGTCTGAATCTGTTAGCTGGCTAATGACCGACGGAAGCGCTTTTTACTCGTCTTCCAGTCGAAACCATTCCTCCCGAAAGACTAGTCAGGATGATGGTGGTGATGCATTGTCATTAGTGCTGAAATCATTGTTGGTCGTCCATTATCTAACGAAAGTACGCTCTGTGATAAAAATAAGCTCTATACCAAAAAGCTTAACTGTTTATGACCATATCAAAATCCGTTTGGATTGCAACCAGTCAAAGCGCGTTTTTTTCACGTGTCTTTATGCCAGGTCGTGCTAAGTAAGTGTCATGCTAAGTAAGCGTCGCCATCGCCGTAAGCGTCGCTATCGCCATGAACAGCGAGAGCGTCGACACCGAGGCTAGACATAAATATCGAGTTCACCGTCTTTTTTAGGTGTTTTTTCCTCGTGCTCTTGGTGCGGTTGCTGAGCATGTTCATTGAGATCGTCTAGCCGCCGCTCTTTACGCGCATCAATGTGTTCCGATTTGCGGATCGCCCATACTTTCGTGGGCGGTGCGTGCGGCGTGCGATATACAGGACTCAAATTGCCAAGCCAGTTCATGATGGGTTCTCCTTTGGTCTTACTCTTAGTATCGACCACGAAGTACCAATCTTGATGATTTTTTAACCAGAAGTTGTTTGGAACGGCGAGGCTAGGGGGCTAGCTGCAACACTTTTTAAATTTGCGTCCGCTACCACACGGGCAGGGGTCATTGCGTCCCGCTTTGACCTGGCCGGGGAAGACACCATCGATATATCGCCACTGAAGCTGTCCACTGATCGTTTCTTTGACAAAACGAGATCGCTCGTACAGGCACTGAGGCTCACCGTCGGCAATAAAGTGAGCTTTGAAGGTCACAAAGCCAAGTTCATCTTGCTGCAACACCTCGCTATCGAGCACCTCGAGAGATTGCCACTGATGTTGGGTCATGGTGGCAATGTCTTCACGAAACGAACCGGCGCCACATTCACTGTGATAGGTCGCAACAATAAAATCCACCAAGCCTTTGGGATGTGCGCTATAGCGAGCACGCATTAATTGCTCAGGGTGGGCAGCGTTGGCCGGATGTTGATGAACGGGCGCGCAGCATTCGGCGTAGGGTTTGTTACTACAACAAGGGCATAAATCAGTCTGCATAAAGATCTCTTAACGATGGGCTGAACAGCTTAGTGATGGGTAAAGTCGCGAGTTTGTAAGTCACAGCCTTGCGGGCCACACACTAATACCGACCCGTGTTGGTACCAATCGCCTAACACGATGCGCTGGTAATCGTGGCCTTGATCACACCATTGATGGACATGGGGGCGATGGGTATGGCCGTGAATCATGTTAACCACTCCCGCGTCATCTAACTGGCGCTGCACCTCTTGTGGCGTCACATCCATAATGGTGGATGACTTTTGCTGGTTGGCATTGGCACTGCCTGCGCGCATTTTGGCCGCAATCTTACGGCGCCATGTTAGCGGCAAGCACAAAAAGAGTCGCTGCAACCAAGGCTGGTGGACTTTGCGGCGAAACGCTTGATAGTCAACATCCTCTAAACACAAGGTATCCCCGTGTAAGATCAGGGTAGGGGTGCCATATAAATCGATGCACTCAAGCTCGTTTAACAGCGTCACGCCGGTTTCTTTGGCAAAGCGTTGGCCAATCAAAAAGTCGCGATTGCCATGAATAAAATACACCGGCACGCCTTGCTCAGTCACTGCAGAAAAGGCGGTTTTGATTTGCTGATGAAAGGGGCTGTGATCATCATCGCCAATCCACACCTCAAATAAATCTCCCAACACATAAAGAGCGTCGGCGTTTATCGCCTCTTTGTGCATAAAACGCTCAAAGCAGTGGGTGATATCTGGCCGCGTTGGGCTTAAATGGAGATCGGCAATAAAGAGGGTATGTGACATGCGTTGGCTTTATGGTGGTGATAAAAGAAAGGGTAGCCTTGGCTACCCTTGCTCGATAGTGTCATCTTAGTCTTCAATAGTCACGCTATTGATCAACACTTCTTCGACCGGCACGTCCTGGTGCACATAACCCCAGTTACCGGTGGCAACACCTTTGATCTTGTTGACCACGTCCATGCCCTCAACCACTTCGGCAAACACACAGTAGCCCCAACCATCTGGTGTCTTCGCTTTGTGATCCAAGAACAGGTTGTCATTGACGTTGATAAAGAATTGCGAGCTTGCTGAGTGCGGCTCCATGGTACGCGCCATCGACAAGCGACCGGTCAAGTTGCTTAGGCCGTTGTCTGCTTCGTTTTTAATCGGTGCACGCGTTGCTTTTTCTTCCATGCCAGAGGCCATGCCACCGCCTTGGACCATAAAGCCGTCAATCACGCGATGGAACAGGGTTCCATTATAAAAGCCGTCACGGCAGTATTGTAAAAAGTTCTCGACCGTGGCCGGTGCTTCGTCTGCAAACATGCGGAGTTTGATGTCACCGAACGTGGTATGAAGAGTCACCATGATGTAATCCTGTCATTGGCTTGGCTAAAAAGGATCCCAGATTTTAGCCGAAAGTATTCGCTGATCAAGAAAAGATCCCCTGGATGTGGAATTAATCATCATCCCTGTACGCTTCACTGGCCTCTAAGCGGCATCGCAGTGATTAAGATGCAGGCTCAACATGCGCGAGCAACTTTTTAAGCAACACGGCGAGCTCGGCTTGCTCTCCGGCGGTGAGGCCCGCCAAGAGCTGGTGTAAATTGTTGGTGTGATCGGTCACTGCATCATCAATTAAATCCATGCCCGCGTCTGTCAGTGACACATACACGCCACGGCGGTCATTGGGATCCGGGCTCCGAGACACCAAGCCTTTTTGTTCGAGGCGATCAATACGGTTAGTCATCGCGCCCGAGGTGAGCATCAGGGCATCGAGCAGCTGGTTGGGGGTTAACGTATAGGGCGAGCCCGCACGTCGTAGGGAGGCCAACACATCAAACTCGCCAGGGTTGAGGTTATATTGACCAAAGACTTGTTGTAGTTTGGGGTTAATATTGCCCAAAACCCGCGCGAGTCGGCCGGTGATCGCCATCGGACTGGGGTCAATATCCGGGCGCTCGTCGTGCCATTGGCGTAAAATGAGGTCAACTTTGTCCTCTTGGGGAGCGGAAGGGGTTGCGTTATCAGTCATTATTTTGCCACTTCGGTTAGTCTCAATAAGATCGGTGAGTGCCAATCAGTCAGAGGGCCAGTTTGCCTAATAAATACTTATCGATAAAGATTCTTCACTGAAAAATAATTCAAAGGTATCGGTTAGCTCAAGCGATAAGGGGAGTTTCAACGCTAAGTTGTGAGCCTAGTCTGAATGTTTCACCGGGTGTCGCGGGCGTGAGAGGCTTGCGTCAAGCCAGTAGAAAAGGTGTAATAGCTGCTTCACCTTACTCATTGTCACTATTGTAACGAGTCATCAAATAATTATGTCGACGCAAACCCCCCCGTTAAAGATCTACAACTCACTGACGCGAGATAAAGCTGTCTTTCAACCCATCACGCCGGGAAAAATCGGCATGTATGTGTGTGGGGTGACAATTTACGATCTCTGTCATATTGGTCACGGGCGTACCTTTGTTTCGTTTGACATGATTGCGCGCTACTTGCGCTACTTGGGCTTTGATTTAACCTTTGTCCGCAACATCACGGATATCGATGACAAAATCATCAAGCGTGCGGCGGAAAATGGCGAGAGCTGTGATGCATTGACCGAGCGTTTGATCGGTGAAATGTATCAAGACTTTGACGCCTTGAACATGGCGCGTCCCGACATCGAGCCACGCGCGACCGACTACATTGACGAAATCATCGCACTGGTAGAAAAGCTAATTGAGCGTGGCTTTGCGTATGTCGCGGACAATGGCGATGTGATGTTTGAAGTGGCCAAATTTGACGATTACGGCAAGCTATCGAAGCAAGATCTCGACCAGCTGCAAGCAGGCGCCCGCGTTGACGTTGAGACAGCCAAGCGCAGTCCTCTCGACTTTGTGGTGTGGAAAATGTCGAAACCTGGCGAGCCGACCTGGGAGTCGCCTTGGGGGCCAGGCCGCCCTGGCTGGCACATTGAGTGCTCGGCAATGAACTCCGCGATCTTGGGCGAGCATTTTGATATTCATGGTGGTGGCTCTGATTTGCAGTTCCCGCACCATGAGAATGAAATTGCCCAATCTTGCTGCGCCCATGACACCCCATATGTCAACACCTGGATGCACAGCGGCATGGTGATGGTTGATCGTGAAAAGATGTCCAAATCCTTGGGGAATTTTTTCACCATCCGTGACGTGCTAGCACACTATGATGCCGAAACCGTGCGTTATTTCCTGCTTTCAGGTCACTATCGCAGCCAATTGAACTACAGCGATGAAAACCTCAACCAAGCCCGTTCAGCACTTGAGCGTCTATACACCTCGCTTCGCGGGTTAGACACTCAGGCCGCCCCTGCCGGTGGCGATGAATACGTGGCACGCTTTGAAGCGGCGATGAACGATGACTTTAACACCCCAGAAGCCTATTCGGTGCTATTCGATATGGCTCGTGAGATTAACCGTTTACGTGGCGATGATTTGGCAGCGGCATCCGCACTGGGTGCGCAAATGCGTAAGTTAGCGTCGATTCTTGGTTTACTCGAGCAAGATGCGGATAGCTTCTTGCAAGGCGATGCAGGGGCTGATAATGAAGTGGCTGAAATCGAGGCGCTCATTCAAAAACGGAACGATGCCCGTAAAGCCAAAGATTTTGCAACCGCTGATGCCGCGCGTGATGCGCTTACCGCGATGGGCATTGTGCTGGAAGACGGCCCGCAAGGCACCACCTGGCGCCGTAAATAAGCAACTGTTTATTACCTAATAAGCCACAAAAAACGGAGCCGACTAGCTCCGTTTTTTGTTATCGGTATCTCGTGCTTTTACGCACAGCGACTGCCAAGCCACTCAGCGTGAAGCCGTGTTATAGCCCAGGTGTAACCACGCGCTTATCGGCTTCTGGCAGCTCACTGCCACAATGCTTACAAAATGAGGCGTCGGACTCATGGCCGCTTTTTGAGCAGTTAGGGCATTTTACCAAGTTGCGATGCAGTGACATCTGCTGACCGATTTCGGCGGTGATAATCCCGGTAGGCACGGCAATAATCGAATAGCCCATCAACATGGTGAAAGACGCGAGTGCCTTGCCAATATCGGTTTGCGGCACAATATCGCCATAGCCGACGGTGGTGAGGGTGACGATAGCCCAATAGATGGCATAGGGAATACTGGTAAAGCCATTCTCTGGCCCTTCAATCACGTACATGAGTGCGCCGAAGACGGTGACCAGGATCGCCACGGAGAAGAAGAAAATCATTACCTTTCGCGATGACAGCATCATCGAGCGTAACAAAATGTTGGAGTCTTCCAAAAAGCGCATCAGCCTCAAAACACGGAAAATGCGCAATACCCGCAATAGGCGTACCACCATCAGGTATGTCGTCCCTGGGACAAAAATCGCGATATAGGTGGGCAGAATCGCCAGTAAATCCACCACGCCGTAAAAACTTCGCGCATAAGCAGACGGGCGCGGAGAGCAATAAAGGCGCAGTAAATACTCAACGGTAAAGATACCGGTAAAGCCCCATTCAATCCAATAGAGCCATTGCGACCATTTAGCATGGACACTTGCGATCGACTCCAGCATCAACGCCACCATCGAGGCCAAGATCATCACAATCAGCGCCAAATCAAATGCTTTCCCGTGCTTCGTCTCGGTGCCAAAGATGGTGGTGTATAGGTAGTGTTGAAGACGGCTTTGTGACTTATTCATTCGCTTACCTTGCTAAAAATCTTCCATGATTGAGCCGCAAAAAACCGGCACGGCAACTGACTGCGTGCCGATTTTCTATCTCTACGCGCTGAAGGGGCTTATCGCGCGTTTAGCTAAGGCCGGGGAACAAGGCGCGCATGCCAGAGGCGATAAACTCAATCCCGAGGGAACCAAGGATAAGGCCCATTATCCGCGTAATAACGTTGATACCCGTTTGGCCTAAAAATTTCACCACTGCAGGACCGACTTTAAACAGCCCCCAAATTCCTGCAGAGAACAGCACTAGGGTGGTGATGAGTGTAATTGTACTCCACGTATCTGGGTACTGAGAGCCATACACAATGGTTGAGCTGATCGCACCTGGCCCCGCGAGCAGTGGCATCGCCAGCGGTACCACGCCCACCTGTTCACGGCTGATGGTCTCGGATTGCTCCTGTTTGTTTTGCTTACCTTCCCCCAACTTACCGTTCATCATGGTAAAAGCGATACTGAGCAGCAGCATGCCACCGGCCACCCGGAATGAGTCGAGCGAGATACTAAACAAATCCAGCAACATCTGTCCGGCAAGCAAGGAAACAATCAAGATGATCGCCACCGCGATGGCGGCTGTGTATGCCGTGCGGTTTCGTTCTTGCTTATCAAGATGCACGGTAAGGGTCACAAAAACGGGCATGATACCGATAGGGTTAACGGCGGCAAAAAGCCCGACAAAAAACTGTACAAAAATCATGGTGTCAAAAACGGCCATGGCGAATCTCGTGATGCTGTGAGGAAGTCCAGTTTCTCTCGGGTTAAAAGGTGGGGCCAGTATAGCGACCTCAGCTTAAAAACCAACCGCTTAACCTTGCATTTTCTGCAAGTCTTGATTGCGGTTTTAGCGAAGTCATGGGAGGGAGCAAAAAAGTCCCCAAATGAGTGAGCAAGTTTGTTAGCGCAAACTATACTGAGCCACTAAACGGTTTTTACTCACTAGAGAAAAAAGAGTCACATTGGTGGGCTTACAAGAATAAAAGAAACAGCTTTATGGTAGCCGTTCTCTTTTTGTTGAAAAAATAATACAAAATCACCGCTTTTGTTGGCCTTACATGTAAAACTCGTGTTACTTTGGTGAAAATATTAGACACGTGGCCTGTGTGCTACATGATGAATAAACCCAATGTTCATGGGGGTTAAGCAATAAATTCGTTGTGATTGATTTGATAACAACTGATCGAGATCAAGTTGCTATCGCTGTGAAAACTTATACTCAGTTTTGAAAGTTATTTACTAAATGCGATGCCGTTAGGGTAAAGAAATCTCGGTTAGAGGGGTCAAACGCCAGGCAGCCATCAAAAACCCAACCAATCGGGTAGGCTGGTGGTCGCAAGCAGTTACTAAATGATTTTCAAATATGAACCAGGAGACAACTATGCCTGTTACTAATATTGCCGAACTCAACGCGATGGTTGAGCGTGTCAAAAAGGCACAACAAGAATTTGCTACCTATTCACAGGAGCAAGTAGATAAAATCTTCCGTGCTGCATCACTAGCGGCAAACAACGCGCGTATTCCGTTGGCTAAACAAGCCGTCGAAGAGTCAGGCATGGGTATCCTCGAAGACAAGGTTATCAAAAACCACTTCGCCTCTGAGTTCATCTACAACAAATACAAAGACGACAAAACCTGCGGCATTCTGGAAGAGAATGACGAATTCGGCACCATGACCATCGCCGAACCCGTGGGCCTTATCTGCGGTATCGTGCCAACCACTAACCCAACGTCGACTGCGATCTTCAAATCACTGATCTCACTGAAAACCCGTAACGGCATCATCTTCTCGCCACACCCACGTGCGAAAAACTCGACCAATGATGCGGCGAAACTGGTTCTTGATGCAGCCGTGGCTGCGGGCGCACCTAAAGACATCATCGGCTGGATTGACCAACCATCAGTTGAGCTTTCTAACGCACTGATGAAGCACGACGACATTAACCTGATTCTGGCGACCGGTGGTCCAGGCATGGTGAAAGCGGCATACTCATCAGGTAAACCGGCGATTGGCGTAGGTGCGGGTAACGTGCCTGTGGTTATCGATGAAACCGCTGACATTAAACGTGCTGTCGCGTCTGTGCTGATGTCAAAAACCTTCGATAACGGCGTGGTGTGTGCGTCCGAGCAAGCGGTTATCGTGATGGACGAAGTGTACGACGAAGTGAAAGAACGCTTTGCGTCGCACAAAGGCCATGTATTGAGCAAAGCAGACGCCGATAAAGTGCGTAAGGTACTACTTATCAACGGTAACCTTAACGCGGATATCGTGGGCCAACCTGCCACTAAGATTGCGGAGATGGCCGGCGTAAGCGTGCCATCAGACACTAAAATCCTGATTGGTGAAGGGCTGGAAATCAGCATTGAAGAAGAGTTTGCGCACGAGAAACTCTCTCCAACCCTAGGTATGTTCCGTGCCAAGAGCTTTGAGCACGCTGTCGACATGGCTTGCAAAATGGTGGAAATGGGCGGTATCGGCCACACCTCAGGCCTGTATACCAACCAAGACGTTAACCAAGATCGCATCAAGTATTTCGGTGATCGCCTGAAAACAGCACGTATTCTGGTGAACATTCCAACCACGCACGGTGGTATCGGTGACTTGTACAACTTTAACGTTGCACCTTCACTGACATTGGGCTGTGGCTCATGGGGTGGTAACTCAATTTCTGAGAACGTTGGGCCTAAACACCTGATGAACAAGAAAACCGTAGCGAAGCGAGCTGAGAATATGCTGTGGCACAAACTACCAAAATCGATCTACTTCCGTCGCGGCAGCTTGCCAATCGCATTGGGTGACTTAGAAGACAAGAAACGCGCGATGATCGTGACGGACCGTTTCCTGTTTAACAACGGTTATTCTGAGCAAATCGAGTCAATGCTTAAAGCGCAAGGCATGGACGTGAATACCTTCTTTGAAGTAGAAGCGGATCCAACATTGACCGTGGTGCGCAAAGGTGCGGAAGCGATGAAGAGCTTCCAGCCAGACGTGATTATTGCCCTAGGTGGTGGTTCACCGATGGATGCTGCGAAAATCATGTGGGTCATGTACGAGCACCCTGAAACGGCGTTCGAAGAGCTAGCGATGCGCTTTATGGATATCCGTAAACGTATCTACAAGTTCCCGAAAATGGGTAAAAAAGCCGAGCTGGTTTGTGTGACAACCACATCAGGTACTGGTTCAGAAGTGACGCCATTTGCGGTAGTGACAGACGATGAAACGGGCGCGAAGTACCCACTGGCCGACTACGAGCTGACACCACAAATGGCAATTGTGGATGCCAACCTAGTGATGAACATGCCGAAGTCACTGACTGCCTTTGGTGGTTACGATGCGATTACTCACGCGATGGAAGCCTACGTGTCTATCCTGTCAAATGAGTACTCGGAAGGGCAAGCTCTGCAAGCGTTGAAACTGCTGAAAGACTATCTGCCAGCGAGCTATACGCACGGTGCAAACGACCCAATCGCACGTGAGAAAGTGCACAATGGTGCCACCATTGCCGGTGTCGCGTTTGCTAACGCCTTCTTGGGTGTGTGTCACTCAATGGCGCACAAAATCGGTGCTGAGTTCCACCTACCACACGGTTTGGCGAACGCATTGCTGATTTCCAACGTGGTGCGTTTCAACGCCAATGACAACCCAACCAAGCAAACAGCTTTCTCACAGTACGACCGCCCACAAGCACGTCGTCGCTATGCAGAAATCGCTGACCACCTTGGCCTAGCTCAAGCCGGTGACCGTACCGCACAGAAGATTGAGCGTTTGCTAGCCTGGTTGGAAGACATGAAGTTGAAACTAGACATCCCAACCTCTATCCAAGCGGCGGGTGTACCAGAAGCAGACTTCATGGCCAAACTGGATGAGCTGGCGGAAGAAGCGTTCGATGACCAATGTACAGGCGCTAACCCACGCTATCCACTGATCAAAGAGTTGAAAGATGTGTTGGTTGCGTCTTACTACGGTAAACCATACGTAGAATGTGAAACCTTTGAAGGCACCACGGTGATCAAGAAGAAAGATGACCGACCAGCCGCCGCGCCGACTAAAGTTGCGAAAGCTGTGAAAAAAGATGAAAAAGCAGACGCCTAATAGACCCTAGGCAACTGCTTAACGACAAAGACCCGCTCCGGCGGGTCTTTTTGATTTTACCCGTGGCGACGATGACACGAGAATCCAGAGCGCTTCGCTTACGGAATACGGAAAGAGACGAGACGCTTCGCTTCTTGCTCGTTCCCACGCTCCAGCGTGGGAATGCATACAATGACAAAATTTATATATCGGTGGTGCCATTGGCGCGATGACACAAGCCCCGGCAAGATGATGAATATGTGTACATTGTGAACGGGCGCCTGTCACGATCGGGGTAATCGTTGGCCCCGGTGTCGGATGGCGCCGTGCAACGGGCGCGCGGCCCACATCGTGATAATGATTGGCATTGTGCTGGCGC